>JBFWXJ010000219.1:0-10477 GCA_050187535.1 Alphaproteobacteria bacterium
TAGCTGCCGCTGTTGTACGCGCCGAAGCCGCGGCCGGCGTCGATCGAATGCAGGATGCCGGTGAGCGCGCCGGTCGAATCGCCGGTCGACGAGCTGCCCCAGCCCATCAGCATCATGGGAACCATGGATTCCCCGGCCTTGACCTTCCCGAAATAGATGTTGGCGGGGAATGTCTCGACCTTCATCGCGATGCCGGCGCGCGCCCACATCTGGGCGGCGGCCTGGCAGATCGCCGCGTCGTTGACGTAGCGGTCGGTCGAGCAGGAGACGGTCATGCCGAAGCCGTCGGGCCAGCCCGCTTCCGCCAGGAGCGCCTTGGCGCGGTCGAGGTCGAAGGCCGGCAGCGGCGTCGACGGGTCGTAGCCGAAGAAGCCTTCCGGCACGAGCTGGCCGGCGGGACCGGCGAAGCCCTCCATCGTGCGCTCGATCAGGGCCTTGCGGTTGATCGCCAGCGACAAGGCCGTGCGCACCCTGAGGTCCTTGAGCGGGTTGCGGTCGAGCGGCTGGCCCGCCTTGGTGGTGAGTGCCGGCAGCGCATCCGGCCCGACATTCGGCACGAAGTAGATGACGCGGTCGGACGGCCGCATGAAGAGGTTGACCCGCGCGTCCGACTTGAGCCGGGGCAGGTCGGCGGTCGGCACGTAGTCGATGACGTCGACGTCACCCGCCAGCAGCGCGGCCACGCGGGCGGCCTGGTTCGGGATGAAGCGGAACGTGACCTTGTCCCAGGCGGGCGCCGGCCCGCGGTAGTCCGTGTTGCGCGTCAGCTCCAGCCGCTCGCCGCGGGCATAGGAGACGAACTTGTATGGGCCGGTGCCGACCATGGCCTTGCCCGAGGTGAAGTCGGCCGGCGTGGCGCCCGCCGCCGCCGTCGCCGACACGATCGACATGATCGTGAACTGGTTCGGCAGGATCGGGTTCGGCTTGTCGGTGCGGAACACGACCGTGTACGGGTCCGGCGCCTCGGTCGCGACGATCGAGCGCAAGGCGCCCGTGTAGGGGTTGGGGTTGTTGGGCAGCGCCGGGATGCGCTTGACCGTGAACAGCACGTCCTCGGCCGTGAACTCCCGGCCGTCGTGCCACTTCACGCCGCGGCGCAGCTTGAACTCCCACGTCGTGGGATCGACCGCCCGCCAGCTCTCCGCCAGGCCCGGCATCGGCTGCGAGTCGACCGTGCGGGCGACCAGCGGCTCGAACACGTGCTGGGCATAGGCCATGTTGGTCGAGAGGTAGAGGAAATGCGGGTCGAGCGACGGGTCGAACCGCGCCCCCACGGTGATGTCGGCGGCCGACGCGGGCGCCGCGAGCCCCGATCCGGCAAGGCCGGCCGCCAGGAAGGCGGCGGCGATCAACTTCCTCATTGCGAAGCTCTCCCCTTTTATCTGGTGGGCCGCCACACCTGGCCGGCGACCCGCATCCAGTTCTCCCCCAGCACCTTGCGCACGTCGCCCTCCGCGAGCCCGGCACCGAGCAGCGCCTCGGTCACGCCCGGCACCTGCTCGGGCTGCAGGAAGCGCGGCGCGCGCGAGCGGTCGTAGCCGCTGCTGGTCGGGAAGCGCGCCGCGGTGCCGTGCAGCAGCACCTTGTTCAGCGTCTCCGGGTCGTAGACGAAGTCGAGGCCGAGGCCGACATGGTCGGGCCCGACGAGGTCGAGGCAGTAGCGGAGGTGGCGCATGAAGAGCTCGACCGTCGGCTCGCCGCCCATGAAGAGGTCGAGCCCGTTGATGCCGACGACGCCGCCCGTGGCGGCACAGGCGCGGATTTGGTCGTCGCGGATGTTGCGCTCGTGGTCGAAGACCGCGCGCGGGTTGGAGTGCGAGAAGACGACCGGCGCCGACGAGGCCTCGATCGCGTCCATCGAGCTGCGGTAGCCGACATGGGTGACGTCGACGAGCATGCCGACGCGGTTCATCTCCTGGACCAGCGCCACGCCGTAGCGGCTGAGGCCGGCGTCGGTGCGCTCGTGGCAGCCGTCGGCGGCGAAGTTCCGCATGTTGTAGGCGAGCAGCATCATCCTGACGCCCAGGTCGTAGAACAGCGCCACGTTCTCGACCTTGCCCTCCAAGGGGTTCGAGCCCTGGAACTGGAAGGTGACCGCGAGCTTGCCCTCGCGCTTGGCGCGCGCCACGTCGAGGGCGGTGTCGACCAGCACGAAGCGGTCGGGCCGCTCGAGGAAGAAGCGCCGTTCCTTGGCGAGCGAGGCCATGGTCTCGGCGAAGCTGGAGCGGTCCTGGGCCGCCGTCAGCATCACCATCGTGTAGCCTGCGGCCGCGAGGCGATCGAGCGTCGCGGGCTTCAGCTCGGCGCGCTGGGCGTAGTCGCCCCAGGGCATGGTCATGTCCACGACGACGGCGTCGCGATGGAGTGCCGACGCCCGGCTCGGTGCTGCGGTCGCGATGGCGCTCATTCCACCCTCCGGCTATGGTGGAACCGTACACAACTGTATGGAGCGGCGGCAAGCCGCGCCACGAGGAGCATGGCAGTGGGAGAGGGCATGTCGGACAGCGCGCGCGGCTCTGACGCCTGGCGGGTGAGCCCGGCCGACTACCTGGCGAAGCGGCCGAAGACGGCCGAGGGCGGCAGCGTCCGCCAGTCCGTGCTCGTTCCCGTGCGCGACGGCGTGCGGCTGGCGGTCGACATCCACCTGCCGGCCGCGAGCCCGCCCGGGACGCGCCACCCGACGGTCGTCCTCTTCACCCCCTACTACCGCCGCTTCGCGCTTGCCGAGGGCGCGCCGGCCGGCACCGAGACGAGCCCCAGCTACGCCGTCTACCGCGACTTCTTCGTCCCCTACGGCTATGCCGTCGTCATCGTCGACGTGCGCGGCACCGGCGCCTCCTTCGGTGCGCGCGTCGGCTTCCGCTCGCCCGAGGAGCGGCTCGACTACCACGACATCGTCGACTGGATTTCCCGCCAGCCCTGGAGCGACGGCGGCGTCGGCATCACCGGCATCTCCTATGTCGGGGCGGCCGCCGACTTCGCGGCCTCGACCGGCCATCCCGCCATCAAGGCGGTGATGCCGACCTTCTCGGTCTGGGACACCTGGGGCGACATGTTCTACCCGGGTGGCCTCCTCTATATCGGCATGCTCGGCGGCTACGGGCGGATGATCGAGGCGCTCGATCTCGACCGGCGCGACGTGCTGAAGGAATACGCCTATTTTTCGGGCCCGCACCTGGCCGGCCCGGCGCCGGTCGACGGCGACAACGGCGCGCTGCTCGCGGCCGCCATGGCCGAGCACGCCGCCAATTTCGACACGACCGCCTTCGTCTCGCAGCTCACGGCACGCGATGGCGTCTTCGGCCACGACCCGGACTTCGGGGCGGAGACGGTAGCGCCCCGCACCTATCTCGACGGCATCGACCCGGCCATGCCGCACTACGGCGTATCGGGCTGGATGGACGGGGCCGGCTACACCAACGCCGCCACCGCCCGCTTCCGCACGCTGCGCAACCGCGAGAAGCGCTTGCTGATCGGCCCCTGGGACCACGGCGCCCGCACCAATGTCAGCCCGGCCCGCGTCGGCGCCCGCTCGCGCTTCGAGATGCATGCGGAGATGCTGCGTTTCTTCGACCAGCACGTCGCCGGCATCGAGACCGGGCTCGCGGCCGAGCCGCCCGTCCGCTACTTCACGATGATCGAGGAGAAGTGGCACGCGGCCGACCAGTGGCCGCCCGCCGACACCGCCGAGACGCACTACCTGGCCGAGGGCGGGTCACTGGCGACCGCCGCACCGGTCGCAACCGAGGCCACCGATCGGTACAGGACCGACCAGGGCCTCGGCACCGGCCGCAACACCCGCTACGAGCGCATCGCCGGCCAGCCGGTCGAGGAATACTACCCCGACTGGCACGAGCGCGACGCGCGAATGGCGACGTGGACCGGCCCGGCGCTGGAGCGCGACGTCGAGGTGACGGGCCATCCCGTCGCCAAACTGTGGCTGGCATCGGAGGCGAAGGACGCCTCCGTCATCCTCTATCTGGAGGACGTGGGGCCCGACGGGCACACCCGCTACGTCACTGAGGGGATGCTGCGCGCCCGCTACCGCTCGACGGCGATGCCGCCCGCCAACTACGCCCAGGTCGGCCCGTGGCACCCCTGCGGCACCGCCGACGGCCAGCCGCTGGAACCGGGCGTGCCGGCCCTGCTGGAGATCGCGCTGATGCCGACCTCGTGGCTGTTCCGGGCCGGGCACCGGGTGCGGCTGGCGCTCGCGGCCGCCGACCGCGATCACCTCGCGCGCGTGCCCTTCGGGATGTCGCCGGTCCTGACGATCTTCCGCGACCGCTCGCGCCCGTCCTCGCTGACGCTGCCGGTCGTACCACGGAGGTGAGCGGGCATCTCGAGGCCCGTCAGCACGCGGTAGTAGTGCGGCAGCAGGTCGAGGCGGCGGCCCCGCGGCTCCTGGATCTCCAGCGCGTAGTAGCCGACTTGGTGGAAATAGGCGACGCGCGCCCGGACGAAGGCGTCGACGCCCTCGAAGCCGATATCGGCGAAGATGGCGGCCAGGAGAGCGATCCGGCGGTCGTCGATGCGGCGCACGGCGGCGGCCGCCGCCCTGTCGTGACGCGCCCAGTCGCGCACGGCCGCGTCGTAGGCCGGGCTGAACGCGACCTCGTCGATCCACAGGCGCACCAGGGCGGCCAGCTTGGCATGGCCGTCCGGCCCGGCATCGGCCACCCGCTGCTCCATCGGCGCCGTGTTGGTCGCCTCCCAATGGCCGAGCAATGCTGCCAGCAGCTCGTCGCGGTCGGCGAAATGCCAGTAGAAGCTGCCGCGGGTCACGCCCAGGCCGGCCGCCAGACGGTCGACCTTGACCGAAGCGACGCCGCCTGCCACGAGGGCGCGCCGCGCGGCCTCGATCCAGTCGGCGCGCGCCAGCCTGCCGCCGTTGACCCTGGCCTCACCCGGCATCCGCGTTCACTTCGTCCTCTCGCTGCCCTAGTCTCCCGCAGGTAAACAGGTCTCGTCCATTGCCCCGCCTCGGATACTCCGCGCTGGCACTATTCCGCCACGGGCTGAACCGCCACCGCGGCTGGCCCCGGGCATGGCGCTCGCCCGAGCCCAAGACGCGCTACGCGGCACTCGTCATCGGCGGCGGCGGGCACGGGCTGGCGACCGGCTACTACCTGGCGAAGAACCACGGCATGACCGACGTGGCGGTGCTGGAGCGCGGTTGGCTCGGCGGCGGCAACACCGGCCGCAACACCACGGTCGTGCGCTCCAACTACTATTTCCCGGAGAGCGGGGCGCTCTACGAGCTCGCCCTGAAGCTCTACGAGGGGCTGTCGCGCGACCTCAACTTCAACGTCATGCTGTCGCAGCGCGGCATGCTGATGCTGGCCCACAGCGCCCACGAGATGGAGCTGTCGCGGCGCACGGTGAACGCGATCCGCCTGAACGGCATCGACTGCGCACTCCTCGACCGCGACCAGGTGCGCCGCCGCCTGCCGATCCTCGACATGTCGCCGGACGCGCGCTTCCCGGTGGTCGGCGGCTATCGCCAGGCGCGGGCCGGCGTCGCCCGGCACGACGCCGTCGCCTGGGGGTACGCGCGCGCCGCCGACGCGCGCGGCGTCGACATCGTGCAGAACTGCGAGGTGCTGGGCTTCATCGTCGAGAACGGCCGGGTCGCCGGCGTCGAGACGACGCGGGGCGCCATCCGCGCCGAGCGCATCGGGCTCGCCGTCGCCGGCCATTCGGGCGTGCTGGCGGCCAAGGCCGGCTTCCGCCTGCCGATCGTCAGCTACGCGTTGCAGGCCATGGTGTCGGAGCCGATCAAGCCGATCCTCCACGAGGTCGTGCTGTCGTCGGCGACCGGCGTCTATGTCAGCCAGTCCGACAAGGGCGAGCTGGTGGTGGGCGGCGGGCTCGACCTGCACCCGTCCTATTCGCAGCGCGGCAACCTGCCGACCGTGGAGAACGTCATGTCCGGCCTCGTCGGCATGTTCCCGTGCTTCGCCAACCTCAGGATGATGCGGAGCTGGGGCGGCATCGTCGACGTCGTCCACGATTCGAGCCCGATCATCGGCCCCTCGCCGCTCCCCGGCCTCTACCTCAACTGCGGCTGGGGGACGGGCGGCTTCAAGGCGATCCCGGCCGGCGGCACGCTGCTGGCCCATGTGCTGGCGACCGGCGAGCAGCACCCGATCGCCCGGCCCTTCGGCCTGGAGCGGTTCCGCACGGGTGCGCTGGTCGACGAGGCCGCGGCCTCGGGGATCGCGCACTGATGCTGCTGCTCGACTGCCCCTGGTGCGGCCCGCGCGACGAGGCGGAATTCCGCTGCGGCGGGGAAAGCCACATCGCGCGGCCCGACCCCGCCACCGCCGACGACGCGACCTGGGCCGCCTATCTCTTCGACCGTGACAACGTGAAGGGCACGGGCTTCGAGCGCTGGCACCACCGCCACGGCTGCGGGCGTTGGTTCAACGTCGCCCGCGACACCGTCACCCACGAGATCCGCGCCGTCTACGCCATGACCGCACCCAAGCCGGACGTCGGACGATGAGCGGGTTCCGCCTCGGCCAGGGCGGGCGGATCGACCGGTCGAAGCCGCTGCGCTTCCGCTTCGGCCGGCGGACCTACGCGGGCTTCGCCGGCGATACGCTGGCCTCCGCGCTGCTGGCCAACGGCGTGATGATCGTCGGCCGCAGCTTCAAGTATCACCGCCCACGCGGCGTCTTCACCGCCGGCCCCGAGGAACCCTGCGCCATCGTGCGCGTCGGCGCCCGGCCGAACCTGAAGGCGACACAGGTGGCGCTGACTGACGGGCTGGAGGCGGGCCCGGTCAACTGCTGGCCCGGTGCCGGCTTCGACCTCGGCGCCTCGGTCGGCCTCCTCAAGCGGTTCATGCCGGCCGGCTTCTACTACAAGACCTTCATCCGGCCCGGCTGGCGCTGGTGGGAGCCGCTCATCCGCCGGGCCGCCGGCCTCGGCCGGCTCGATCCCGAGGCGGGGATGCCCGACGGCCAGCGGCGCAGCCTGCATTGCGACGTGCTGGTGGTCGGCGGCGGCCCCGCCGGCATCGCCGCCGCGCTGGCGGCCGGCGCCGAAGGGGCGCGTGTGCTCCTCGTCGAGCAGGACCGCATGCTGGGCGGCTCGCTGCTGGCATCGGACGGCGCCATCATCGACGCCAAGCCGCCCGACGCCTGGCTGGCCGACGCCGCGGCGACGATGGCCGCGCGGCCGGAGACGCGGATCATGCTGTCGACGACCGTCTTCGGCAGCTACGATCACGGCCTCGTCGGCGCGGTCGAGGGCGAGCGCGTCCTGTGGAAGATCCGCGCCCGCCGCATCGTGCTCGCGACCGGTGCCGTCGAGCGGCCGATCGCCTTCGAGAACGACGACCTGCCGGGCGTTATGCTGGCCGAGGCGGCGCGCGCCTACCTCCTGCGCTGGGCGGTGGCGCCGGGCCGCCGGCTGCTGCTCTTCGCCTGCAACGATGATGCGTACCGGACCGCGCTGGCCTGGACCGCGCGCGGCCTGCCGGTGACGGCCGTCGTCGATCCGCGGCCCAATCCCGACGGGCCGCTCGCCGACCGGCTGCGCGCGGCGGGCGTGCCGATCACGGCGGGCGCGGTGGTCGAGCGCGCGCTCGGCTATCGCCGCGTGTCGGGCGCCCTCATCCGTCACGCGGCCACCGGCGGGATCACGCGCGCCGCCTGCGACGTGCTCGCCGTCTCGGGCGGGCGCGACCCGGCGGTGAACCTGTTCGTCCAGGGCGGCGGCTCGCTCGCCTGGGACGGCGCGATCTCCGCCTGCGTGCCGGCCGCCGGCGGCCAGGGGGTGCCGGTCGGCGCCGCGGCCGGCGCCGGCGCGCTCGGCCGCGCCTTGGCCGACGGGCACGCGGCGGGCGCCGCCGCCGCCAACGTCGATGCCGGGCACGCGCCCTATGCCGAGGACGAGGAGGAGAGCGCGCCGCTCGCCCAGTGGTACACGGGCCGCAGCCAGGCGCGGAGCTGGGTCGACCGCGCGAGCGACGTGACCGTCGCCGACGCCGCGCTGGCCGCGCGCGAGGGCTACGTCTCGGTCGAGCACTACAAGCGCTACACGACCAGCGGCATGTCGCCCGACCAGGGCAAGTCGAGCGCAGTGGTGGCGCTGGCCGTCCTGGGGGCAGCGTCCGGCCGCGCGCCGGCCGAGGTCGGCACCACCCGCTTCCGCGCGCCGTGGGACCCGGTGCCCATCTCGGCGCTCATCGGCCAGGACCGCGGGCCGCAGCTCCG
The DNA here is from genome assembly GCA_050187535.1 of Alphaproteobacteria bacterium. Lineage (GTDB taxonomy): Bacteria > Pseudomonadota > Alphaproteobacteria > ATCC43930 > Allostellaceae > Allostella. The sequence continues at coordinate 8,226 of JBFWXJ010000219.1, forward strand.
TCCCGTGATGCACCTGCCGGCCCATGACCGCCACGCCGCGGCCGGCGCGATGATCGAGGAATACGGCGGCTGGATGCGACCCGCCGCCTATCCGCACGGGACGGAATCGCTGGAGGCTGCCGCCTTCCGCGAATCCGCCGCGGTGCGCGCCGGCGTCGGCCTGTTCGACGCCTCGCCGCTCGGCAAGATCGAGCTGCGCGGACGCGACGCCGGGCTCTTCCTCGACCGGATGTACGTGCAGCGCCTGTCGACCCTGAAGCCTGGGCGGCTGCGCTATGCGGTGATGGCGACCGAGCATGGCATCGTCTTCGACGACGGCGTCGTCGCCCGCCTCGACGAAGGCCGGTTCCTCGTCGGCACGACCAGCGGGGGCGCGGTGCGCGTCGCCGAGGCGTTCGAGGAATGGCTGCAATGCGAGTGGGTCGATCTCGACGTGCTGGTGACGCCCGTCACCCACCAATGGGGCGTCGTCAACGTCGCGGGGCCGGAGGCGCGCGCGCTGATCGCCGCGGCGGGTACGGACATCGACCTGACGGGAGCGGCGTTCCCGCACATGACCTTCCGCGAGGGCGCCGTCGCCGGCATCCCGGCCCGGGTGTCGCGCGTCAGCTTCTCGGGCGAGCTCTCCTACGAGATCGCGGTGCCGGCCCGGCGCACGCCGGAGCTGTGGGACCGGCTCGCCGCCGCCGGCCCGGCGGTGCCCTTCGGCATCGAGGCGCTGATGACCCTGCGCATCGAGAAGGGCTACGTCCATGTCGGCGCCGACACCGACGGCACCACCTACCCCGCCGATTGCGGCTTCGCCGATGCGGTGGCGCGCCGGACGGACGATTTCGTCGGCCGCCGCTCGATGCGCCGCCCCGACGCGCTCGCCGCGGGGCGACGGCAGCTCGTCGGCCTGCTGCCCGAGCCGACCGACGCCCCGGTGCATTCCGGCGCCCACATCGTCGGCACGGGCGGCCGCAGCGAAGGCCACGTCACGTCGGCCTGCCGCAGCCCTGCGTTCGGCCGGACCATCTGCCTCGCCGTGCTGCGGGATGGGCGCGCCCGGACCGGCGAGATCGTAACCCTCTTCGATCTGGGCAAGAAGGTGTCGGCGCGCGTCGTGCCGCCGGTGTTCTTCGATCCGGAGGGGGCACGGCTCCGATGAGCATCGCCATCGCCGCACCGGGCGTGACCATCGCCGAGGCCCCCGCCGCGCGCCGCCTGCTGGTGCGCGGCCGGGCCGACGACCATCTCTTCGTGGACGAGATGCGCTGGGCGTTCGGCCTCGGGCCGCCCGCCCTTCCCTGCACGGCCACGACGCGCGGCGGCACCCGCTGCCTGTGGCTGGAGCCGACGACCTGGCTGGTCGAATCGGACGACCGCGCCGCCGACATCGCCCTCGGCCGCATCGCCGCCATCGAGGTGACCGACGCCCGCCTCGTGCTCGCCATATCCGGCCCGCGCGCCCGCGAGCTGCTGTCGGTCGGCACCGGCGTCGACCTGCACCCCCACCATTTCCCGGTCGGCCGCGTCGTCCGCACGCTCTTCGGCCGCGTCTCTGCGACCCTTTTCCTGGCCGACCCCGAGCCCGTCTTCCACCTCCACGTCGACCGACCGCTCGAACGCTGGCTCGAGGAATGGCTCAAGGAGGCTGTGCGGGGACTGGAGCTGTAGTCAGAACGCCTTGGTCAAGCCGGCCTGCTTCAGGATGGCGTTGGCGGTATGTCGGCTGGGAATGCCGATCGGCACGGGAAACCGCCTACCGGTGAGTGGGCTATGCCAGATCTCATGGCTACCCTTTCCTTGACGCACCAGGTAGCAGCCTCCTGCGCGAAGTAGCTCACGGAGCGGCAGATCGAACTGTGGCGCCATTCAAGCGGCGTCGCGGATCGAGTCGGCGTCGCGCGAGGCAGTGAGCTGGAAGACGACTGCTGCAGGGGCCACCCCGGGGTGATTGTCCGGCAACAGATCGAGGGTCATCGCGGTGATCCGGGCGAGTAGCTCATCCAGGGTCGGCGCAGACGCTGCAGCGGGGATGTCGTCGCAGTGGCCCGCCCAGACGCCGGCCTCCTCGTCCCAAATGGCGACGATGGCGAAGATCACCGGCTCGGCCATGCTGCGCCTCCTTCCGACGACCGGCGTTGACTCCGGGCGCGCCCTGACTATTATGCCGCGCTCCCGGGCGGCCCGTCGGTGCCGCCCGCATTCATTGTCGGGAACGAGCCCCTCAGGCCATGTACGCAGTCATCCGCACCGGCGGCAAGCAA
>JBFWXJ010000220.1:0-10473 GCA_050187535.1 Alphaproteobacteria bacterium
TCGTCGAGGATGATTTCATCATCGCCCTCGACGTGGAGGCGCTCCTGCTGGAGGCGGGCGCGATCGTGGTCGGTCCGGCCGCGACGCTGGCCGAGGGGAGCGAGCGCGCCCGCCGCGAACAGCTCGATGCCGCCATCCTCGACTTTCGCCTGAGCGATTCCACGTCGGAGGAGATCGCGCACATCCTGTCCCGGCGCGGGGTCCCGTTCCTGTTCTACAGCGGGCATCTTCGCGATGCGGAGGCGCTGACGCGCTGGCTGGATCGGCCGGTGCTCTCCAAGCCGGTCAGCCCGTCGGCGCTGATCGATGCCGTGGCGGGAATCGCCCGGCAGTAGACCGGCGCCACCACGGCGGGCGGGCGCCGCGCGCCCTGTTCCAATCTCTCTCCGCCGCTCCGGGAAGCCGCAGGGGTAGCCGCTCAGGCTCCCTGCGCGGGTCGCCTGCCGCCGCCGCCGCGGCGGGTCCGCGGCGGGCGACGGGGCTGCGTCGAAACGGGTCGCAGCACGAAGCGCAGCCGGTTCGCACGCACGGTGGAGTCCGCGACGACGGCGATGCCGCCGAGGTGTTCCGCAGAGGGAAATTCCGCGGCTGCAGCGGGCGGCACGCGCAGCCGCACCTCGAGGCCGGCCCGGACGAGCACCGTCACGATGGCGGCCAGGCGCCCGCCGCCCAGCAGCGGACCGAGCTCCGCATCATAGGTCGCCACGCCGAGTGTCCGAGCGTCCTGGATGACGGCGTTGAGCAGCGGCAGGGGGAGCGCGATTTCCGGGGCCATCGGCGGCTCAGTGCGAAGGCCGATCCGGCTCGGCCTGCTTGCGGTGGATCTCCGCGAGCATGCCGGACGGCGTGATGCTGGCCAGGATGGTCTGCAGCTTGTTGCGCCATCCCGTGACGACGTCGCCGCTGCCGCTCATCATCGCTTCGAAGCCCTGGCGGGCGACATCCCCCGGGTCATCCTTGTCGGCGCGGCCGACGGGCGTATCGAGCATGTCGGCGCGCCGGAAGAATTCGGTCTCGGTGGCGCCCGGCATGAGGCAGGACACCGTGACCCCGCTGTCCTTCAGCTCGTTGCGCAGCGCGAAGGCGAAGCTGTCGAGAAACGCCTTGGTGCCGTTGTAGACGGCCTGGAAGCTGCCGGGAATGAAGCCGGCGATCGAGCCGGTGATGAGGATGCGCCCCGAGTTGCGGTCCCGCATCTGGCGTCCGACACGCTGGATGAGTGCGACCGTGCCCGTGATGTTGGTGTCGATGACCCGCTGCACGCGGGCGAAGTCCTGGTCGAGGAAGGCGCCGCCGAGACCGATGCCCGCGTTCGCCAGCAGCGCATCGACCGGGCGGCCGAGCCTGGCGGCGGCGGCGCAGAGCGCCTCCACCCCTTCGAGGGTGGAAAGATCGGCGCATAACGGCTCGACCTGGACGCCGAGCCGGCGGAAGTCCCGCGCGGCGTCGGCGATCTGCGGCTCGTCGGACGCGACGATGAGGTCGAAGCCGTTCTGCGCGCAGACGTCCGCCAGCGCATAGCCGATGCCCGTCGAAGCGCCGGTCACCATTGCGAGTTCACCCATGCCTCGGCTCCTCACGGCTTCAGGACGACCTTGATGCAGCCGTCCTGCTTGTCCCGGAATGTCCTGTAGAGATCGGGGCCGTCCTCGAGCGATGCCCGATGGGTGATCACGAAGGACGGATCGATCTCGCCGTTCTCGATGCGCTCCAGCAGCATCGGCAGGTAGTGCTGGACCGGCGTCTGGGCCATCCGCATCGTGAGGCCGCGATTCACCGCCGAGCCGAAGGGGATCTTGTCGAGAAATCCGCCATAGACCCCGACGATCGAAACGGTGCCGAAGTTGCGGCAACACTGGATCGCCTCGCGCAGGACATGCGGCCGGTCGGTGCCCATGAAGGTCGCGACCTTGAGCCGGTCCACCAGGGCGTCGAAGCCGCTGTCGGTGTCCGCCTCGGTGCCGACCGCGTCTATGCACGCGTCCGCGCCGCGGCCGTCCGTCATCTCCTGGATCCGGTCGTAGATCTCGCCCTCCCGGAAATCGAGGGTCACCGCGCCGGCGGCGCGGGCGAGATCGAGGCGCTCCGGCACGGCGTCGATGGCGATGACCCGCGCGGCGCCGAGCAGGAAGGCCGAGCGGATCGCCATCTGACCGACGGGCCCGCAGCCCCAGACGGCGACCGTCTCGCCCTCCTGGATGTTGCAGAAGTCCGCCGCCATGTAGCCGGTCGGGAAGATGTCCGAGAGGAACAGGACCTGCTCGTCGGTGAGGCCGTCCGGCACCTTGATGGGGCCGACGTCCGCGTAGGGCACGCGGAGGTACTCCGCCTGCCCCCCGGGAAACCCGCCCAGCAGGTGGGAGTAGCCGAAGAGCCCCGCCGGCGAGTGGCCCCACAGCTTCTCGGCCGCCTCGCGGTTCGGATTGGATCGTTCGCAGCCGGAGAAGAATCCCCGCCGGCAGAAGAAGCACTCGCCGCAGGAGATCGTGAACGGGACGACGACGCGGTCGCCGACCTTCAGCTTCCTGTTGTCGCGGCCGACCTCCACGACTTCGCCCATCGCCTCGTGGCCGAGCACGTCGCCGCGCTCCATCGAGGGAATGACCCCGTCGAATATGTGCAGGTCCGATCCGCAGATCGCGCACGCCGTGACCTTCACGATCGCGTCGCGGCCGTCCTCGATGCGCGGGTCGGGGACGCTTTCGCACCGCACGTCGCTCTTGCCATGCCAGGTGAGGGCTCTCATTCGGCAATCTCCGGAAATCGCGGCAGCCGCGCCGCGGAACCTTTTCCGCGCGCCGACGTCGATAGCTGTTTGTCTGGTCGGGTAACCGGTCCTGTCCGCGGTTGTTCCTATCGACACCGCCGATCGGGAGCATCGTGTGCGCCGCCCGCTAAGGCGTGCCGCGTGGCCGCCGGCCGGCCGGCGCGGATCGGCCGCCGAGGAGCAGGCCCGCCGCCGCGCCGCCGACGGCCGCCGCGATCGTCGCGGCAAGGGCGCCGGCCAGGGTGCGGGTCACCTCGCCGTGCCACGGCAGGGTGAGAAGCGAGGGTGCGGCGATGGCCAGTCCCGCGGCCGCGCCGACGCCCAGTCCCGGGCGCAGGGCGCGGAACTCGCTCGGCGCAGGCCGAGCTGGAGTTCGGTCCGTCTCGTGCGTCATCAGACGGGAAGGCCCGCGCGGTGCCTTCGTTCCTCCCATCGCCCGGAGCCGGCTGCGAGTATTGACCGCGCCGCGACCCGGACCGAGAAAGGAAGGGTGCGCCGCCGACTACGGCCGGCAGGTTCGGAGGAACGCTGATGTCATTCTACCGCGGCATGACGTGCGAGAACGTGACCCTCGAGGGTGACGGCGGGACGCCGATCACCGCCTACGTCGCCCGGCCCGAGGGCGCAGGGCCGTTTCCGGGAGTGGTGCTGATCCACCACCTGCCGGGCTGGAGCGAGCTCTACATCGAATCGACCCGGCGCTTCGCCCATCACGGCTATCTGGCGATCTGCGCGAACCTCTACGAGCGCGCGGGCGAGGGGCACCCGGACGACGTCGCGGCGAAGGTGCGCGCCGAGGGCGGCATCCCCGACTCCCAGATGGTCGGCGACACCGCGGCGGCCGTGGCGTGGATGCGCGCGCAGCCCGGGCACAACGGCAAGGTCGGCGTCTACGGCTCGTGCTCGGGCGGGCGGCACGCGGTCATCTACGCGTCGCAGCGCCGCGACGTCGATGCCTGCGTCGACATGTGGGGCGGGCGCGTGGTGATGGGCAAGGACGAGCTGAACGCCAAGACGCCCGTCGCGCCGATCGACATGACTAAGGATCTCTCCTGCCCGCTCCTCGGCATCTTCGGCAACGACGACCGCGCCCCCAGCCCCGAGCAGGTCGACCAGCACGAGGCCGCGCTGAAGCAGCATGGCAAGACCTACGAGTTCCATCGCTACGACGGCGCCGGCCACGGCTTCAACTACTGGCATCGGCCGCTCTACCGTCCCGAGCAGGCGATGGACGCCTGGGGAAAGGTCTTCGCCTTCTTCGGCCGGTACTTGGCGAAGTAGGGGCCGCGCCATGTGCACCTCCATCATCGAGATCGCGCGCGCCGAGGGCATGGCCAAGCGCGGCGACGCGTGGTTCGCGCTCTCCCGCGCGGTGGTCGCCTACGACCACGCCCGCCATGCGCCCGCCGGCGACGTCATCACCCTCGACTTCATCAACACCGCCCTCGATCCCGGCGCCCGGGCGGCGGTCGAGCTGACCCTGGAATCCGCCAGGGAGCTGCGCGCGGCGCTAGACCGGGCGATCGCCGCCGCCGAGACCGAGGAGGCGGAGGTGCGGGGCAAGCGCTCCGCGCCCGCCCTCGACCGGGCGGCCTGAGCCTCCCGCAGGCCGCCGCCGCATCCCGGCCGGGAGCGACATGAAGAGGCTCGCCGTCATCCTGGCGTTCCTCGCGTTGCTCCCGGCCGCCGACGCCCGCGCCTGGGGGCCGGACGGGCATCGCACCGTGGCCGCCATCGCCGACCGCTTCCTGACCGCGGCGGCGCGCCGCCAGGTGGCGACGCTGCTGGCCGCCGATCCCGACGGTGCAGCCGACATCGTCGCGGCGTCGACCTGGGCCGACGACTACTCGCGCGCCCACCCCGAGACCCGCCCCTTCCACTACGTCAACGTCCCGATCGGGGCGGGGCCCTATGTCGCGAGGCAGCATTGCCCGAAGGGGGCGTGCTCGGTCGCCGCGCTCGGCCGCTTCACCGCCACGCTGCGCGATCGCAGGGCGTCGCCGGCGGCGCGTGCCGAGGCACTCAAATGGGTGGTGCATCTCGTCGGCGACATGCACCAGCCTCTCCACGCCGGCGACGACGGCGACCGTGGCGGCAACGACGTCAAGGTGCGCATCGGCGAGCGCGAGACCAACCTGCACGCCGTCTGGGACTTCGACGTCGTCGCGGCCCTTCCGGGCGAGGGCGGCAGGCCGCTCGCCGAGGCGCTCCTCGCCCGGGCGAACCGCAGGCACCTCGCCTTCTGGTCGGGCCAGGGGCCGATGCGATGGACGGTCGAGAGCATCGGGATCGCGCGCGGCGTAGTCTACCTGCTGCTGCGCGACCGGCTGGAGCTGCCGGAGCGCCCGATCACCCTGCCCGACGGCTACATCGAGCAGGCAGGGCCGATCGTCGGACTGCAACTCCTGCGCGCCGGCGTCCGCCTGGCCGGGCTCCTCAACGCGACGCTGCGATAGCGCCCGGCAGTCGCTCTAAGCCTGGGCGGCCAGCACCTCGTCGAAGGCTGCCATGAACGCGTCCGCGTGCTCCTGGCGGAAGACGAGCGGCGGGCGGAACTTCAGCACGTTGCGGAAGATGCCGGCGTTGCTGGTGAGGAAGCCCTTGTCCTTCAGCGCGTCGACGATGGCGACGGCACGGGCCGCGTCCGGCGTCTTCGCCCCGTCGTCCATGACGATCTCCACGCCGAGGAAGAGGCCGGTGCCACGCACGTCGCCGACGAAGGCGCAGCCGGACGTGCGGGCCTTCAGTGCTGCCTTCAGGCTGGCGCCGACCGTGGCCACGCTTGCGGCGAGGTTGTCGCGCTCGATGCAGTCGATTACCGCCATGCCGACGGCGGCCTGCAGCGGGCTGGAGGCGAAGGTATTGAAGTACCGGGTCTGCGCCCGGAACTGGTCGACGAGCTTCCTGCTCGCCGCGGTCGCGGCCAGCGGCAGCCCGTTGCCCATGGGCTTGCCGGTCACGACGATGTCGGGCGTGTAGCCCGTCACCGTGTATCCCCACCAGGTGCCGGTGCGGCAGTATCCGGCCTGCACCTCGTCGGCGATCACGATACCGCCGGCGGCACGGGTCATCTCGGCCGCCCGCGCCATGAACCCGGCCGGGATGTCCGGCAATCCTTCGTTGGCGAGGATGGAGCACAGGATGAGGCCGGCGAAACCTTCCGGGCTGTCCTGCAGGCTGCGGATGGCGTCCGCCAGCCGCGCCAGGTAGGCGTCGCACAGCTCCGCCTCGCTCGCGCCTTCGACGATCGGGCGATAGGCCTCCGGGAAGGGGAACGAGCGCACCTCCGGGCTCGCGTTCTGTCCCAGCGCCAGCCGCGTCAGCTTGCTGACCGCCTCGCTGTTGCCGTGGTAGGTGGCATTGGTGCAGACGATGCCCTGCCTCCCGGTGGCCATCCGCGCCATCCGGAGCGCGACCTCGATCGCCTCGGTGCCCGAGCAGCTCACGACGACGCTCTCGATCTCGGGCCCGTGCAGGCCCGTCAGGCGCTCGGCGAAGTCGAGGATGCCCTCGTGGAGGTATCGGCTGTGGACGTTGAGCGTGCCCTGCTGGCGCGCCATCGCCTCGACGACATGCGGGTTGGCGTGCCCGACGCAGGGCACGTTGTTGTACATGTCGACGTAGCGGCGCCCGTCGGGATCGTAGAGATAGACGCCCTCGCCGCGCACGATGTGCACCGGCGTCGTGTAGAAGAGGGGGGCGCCCGTGCCGAGCACCCTGTCGCGCCTGGCCAGCAGATCGGCAATCATCGGGACCTCTCCTCGCGCATCATGTTCGGGCGCCGCAGGCGCGGCGCAGGCTTCGGGCCGTATCGGGGGCGCGCAGCTCGGCGACCAGCGCCAGGCGGGCGGCCATCCCGTCGATGGCGCCCTTGTAGTGGTCGTTGTCGGGCTGGGCATGGTGGTGATAGCAGGCGAGCGTGACGCTCATGGTGGCCCGCGTCGCCATCAGCAGCGGCAGGATCTCGATCTCGTCCGGCGTCAGCGGGCTGATCGCGTGATAGCGGCGCAGCATGTGCGCCGCGGCCTCGACGATCGGCAGGTCCTTCCCGTGCTGGGCATAGGCGGCGATCGCCGCGTCGAACACCACGGCCGTGCGCGCCATGTCGCCGAAATCGATGATGCCGGCGATCCGCTCGTGCGCGTCGGGATCCACCAGGACGTTGGCGTGATTGAAGTCGTTGTGGACGACCTGGCGGCGGAGCTCCGCCTGAACGGGCGTGACGCGTGCCTCGAACTCGTCCAGGACCGACAGGAGGACGTCGCGCAGCGCCACGGGCAGCACGTCCGCCACTTCGCGCATGGCGAGCGAGTGGGCGAGGTCCCAGATGATGCGCGCGTCCGACGCGGGATGCGCGAAGTCGCGGAGGGCGATCTGCAGGCGGGCCAGGATGTCGCCGGCGGCCTCCGACTGCGCCGCGCTGCGCCGCGACAGCCCGACCGGCAGCCCGTCGATCCAGGTCAGCAGCCGCACATGGTGGCCGGCACCCGACGCATCGGCGATGCGGATTTCCGATGCGCCGTCGGGCAGCGGCACCAGCCGCGGGACCGGCAGGTCGGGCGCGACCGCCGCGATGTGGCGCAGCGCCGCCACCTGCATGTCGCGGAACCCGGCGTCCTCGGCCGGGTTGGCGAACTTCAGCACGAACTGCCGGCTGTCACCGGCGCGCAGGCGGAAGTTCGCGTCCCGCTCGCCCGACAGCGGGCGGGGCTCGGCGTCGATGTTCCAGCACGACCGCGCCACCGCCTGCGCGGTTTCCACCGGGATCACCGGCGCACGGATGGTCATCACATCGAAGATCGGTGACGGCACTCTCGTCTCTGGGCTGGGCGGGCGTCCCGGCGGGGCGACATCCGGATTCGGTCGGGCAGTCGAGCATGCGCGGCGACCCAGTTCAAGGCGTCGCGGACATTCCGCAGTGGTTCAGGCGGGGCCGACGGCCAGCAGCGCCACAGGCAGCTCGGCGAGCAGATCGGACACCGCCACGCGGCTGCCACCCACGCCGACCACGCGGTCGCGCAGCACGTCGCGCACCTCTCCCGCGCCGGGCAGCGAAAGCGCGGTTTCGCCCCACGCGGCGCGCGGCGGCACGATCCCCGGCGCATCGCCGAGCAGACGCAGCGGCAGACGCGGCACGACCGTGACGGCGAGGCTTCGGGTCTCGTCTCGGCCGACCGGTCGGATCGCGCGGGCGAAGGCGACGACATGCGCCGCGCGCTGGCCGATCGCGGCGATCGGCTCGTAGGTGCCGGTCGCGAACACCGCGTGATGCGTGCGCCGGTAGGCCAGCGCGCGTGCGAGGATGGCCTGCTTGATGCGCCCGTCGCGCCAGGAGGGCACGAGCCGGGTCGGGGAGGCTGCGGCGGTCAGCGCGGCGACCCGTGCCGTGAAATCCACGGCCCCGCGGTTGTCGGGGTCGACGAGGCTCGTGTCCCAGTGCTCCGTCCCCTGGTAGGTGTCCGGCACGCCCGGCACCGTCAGGCGAAGCAGGAGCTGGGCCAGCCCGTTCACGGCACCGGCGGGGGCGATCCGCATGGCGAAGGCCGCGAGCGACAGGCGCGCGGCGTCGTTCGCGAACAGCCCGTCGAGATGGGCGCGCGCCGCGGCCTCGTAGGCCGCGTCCGGATCGGACCAGTCGGTCGCGAGCTTGGCCTCGCGCATGGCCTTGACCTGCCAGCGCGCGATCCGCTCGACGAAGCGGCTGCAGCCGGCCGCATCGCCGGGGTCGAGGTCGGCCGGCCAGGCGCCGACGATCGTCTGGCACAGCATCAGGGCGTCGCCGGCGCTCGGCGCCGCCGTGTCGGGCATCCAGCGCGCGATCGCCGCGCGCCATGCGCCCGGGCACTCGGAGAGCACGGCCAGCCGGGCGCGTACGTCCTCGCCACGCTTGTGGTCGTGGGTCGCGGTGGCGACCATCGCCCCCGCCGGTCGCGCGCGCTGCGCGGCGTGGAAGTCGACGACAGCCGCGGCGAAGCACCCCGGATCGAAGCCGACGTCGTTGCGCGAGAGCAACCGGCCATAGCGATAGAAGGCGGTGTCCTCGACCGCCTTGGCCGCGATCGGGGCGGTCAACTGCTCGAAGCGCACGACCGCCCGGTGCCGCAACTCTTCCAGCCTGCCCGTCGCCGCCTCGGCGGCGAGCCACGCGCGGAGAAACTGCAGCGTCGGGCGGTCGGCACGGACGATATCGCGCTCCGCTCCGATCACGGCGCGGGCCAGCACGCCGCGATCCCCCGGCCCGGCGCCGGCCGGGGCCGCATAGGTCCGATAGACGGGGAAATGCGCCAGCAGCGCCCGAAGGCAGCGGCGGATTGCGGGCAGCGTGGTGTCCCGCGTCGCCGGGTCGGCCGCGGCCAGGTCCCGGAATGCCGCCGCCGCCGCTTCGAGCTGGCCCGCGAAGGCGCGGTCCGTGATCTCGCGCCGTGCCGCCGTCTCCTCCGCCGCGAACGCCGTCGGCCGCTCCGTCGCATCGCCCCAGGAGGCCGTCAGCGGCGTCTCGCCCTCGGGATCGTGCAGGACCGCCGACACCTCCTCCATGAAGTCGTACCCGGTCGTGCCGTCGGTTTCCCACGAGGGGTCGAGCGCCTCGTCCCGGGCGAGAATCTTCTCCACCAGCAGCACCGCGCCCGGCCGCATCCGGTGCCGCAGGCGGCGGCAGTAACCGCCGGGATCGGCCAGGCCGTCGACATGGTCGGCGCGGAAGCCGTCGATAAGGCCGTCGGCGTGCAACCGTAGCAGGGTGGCATGGGTCGCCGCGAACACCGCCTCGTCCTCGACCCGCACGCCGACGAGATCGCCGATGTCGAAGAAGCGGCGCCAGTTGACGGCGTCGCCCGCCATGCGCCACCAGGCGAGGCGGTAGTGCTGGCGCTCCAGCAGTGCGTGCAGACGCGCGCGACCGTCGGGCGTCGTCGCGTCATAGGCGGCGATCCCCTCCGAGAGCACTTCCGCATGGTCCGCCGGAGCGATCGGGTAGACGCCGTCGTGGTGGGTCACGCGAACCCCGTCCGCATCGGTGGCGAGCGCGATGGCGCCCGCCGCCAGCGCCTCGCCGTAGGGCCGGTCGAGCACCGGCAGAAGCAGCTTGCCGGCATCCCAGTCGATGTCGAACACCCGTGCGTGCCGGCTGCCGCGGCCCTGGGCCAGCACATCCTGCCACCAGGGGTTCTCGGCGCCGGTCGCCATGTGGTTCGGCACGATGTCCACGAGGATGCCCATGCCGGCCGCCCGGGCGGCGGCGGCGAGCGCACGGAACCCCGGCTCGCCGCCGAGTTTCGGGTCGACCGTCGTCGGATCGACGACGTCGTAGCCGTGGGTGGAGCCCGCGCGCGCCTTCAGGATCGGCGACAGATAGAGATGCGAGATGCCGAGCGCCGCCAGATAGGGCACCACCGCCGCCGCATCGGCGAAGGTGAATCCGGCATGCAGCTGCAGGCGGTAGGTCGCCGATGGCGGCGTCATCGCCGCTTGCGCTCGCGCGCCACGGTGCGCAGGCGCGTGGCGGCCACGGGATCGTCGAGGATCGTATCCGCCGTTCCCGGCAGCCGGCGCCGCCAGTTGGGGTGCTCGTCGATGGTCCCCGGAAGGTTGGGCTGCTCGGGCAGGCCGAGCGCATCTACGAGCGGGAACAGCGCGAGGCGGGCAGGGGCGCGGGCGACGTAGCGCATCGCCCCGTCGACGGCGGCGGACGGGTCTTCCGGCGGGCG
>JBFWXJ010000221.1:0-10472 GCA_050187535.1 Alphaproteobacteria bacterium
GCTGGCGAGATGGGCGAAGAACGCGGCGACGGCCGCGTATTCCTCGGGCTTGTGGCCCTTCATCCCCCAGAACGTGGCGCCGCCGATCGCGCTGTTGCGCGCCGTCACGCCCTGCTCGTGCGGCAGGAAGGTGGCGCTCCACGGCACCGTCGCGTTGCGCTCCATGGCGCCGTGGTCGGCGGTGGACGAGATGTAGGTCGCGCACTTGCCCGACGCGAACAGCTGCTGCGGGCTGAGCCCCGTGCCGGCCAGCTGCAGCACGCCGTCGTCGAGCCACTTCTTGAGGCGCGTCACCTGCTGCACGACGGAGGTCTTGTTGTAGACGAACTCCGCGTCGAGGCCGTCGAAGCCGTTGGACCGCGTCGCGAAGGGCTGGTCGTTGATCGCGCTGTAGTTCTCGATCAGGCTCCAGAAGTAGTCGTTGGCGAGCGAGGTGCCGCATTCGGCGGCACCCTTCGCCTTGATCGCGTAGAGCTGCTGCTCCAGCTCCTGCCAGGTCGCGGCGGGCTTCTCGAACCCGGCCTTGGCGAACTGCTCCTTGTTGAACCACAGGATCGGCGTCGACGAGTTGAAGGGCATCGTCATCAGGTTGCCCTTATAGGTGTAGAAGCTGGCCACCGGCTTGATGAAGTCCGACCAGTCGACGTCGTAGCCCTTCTCCTTCATCAGCGCGTGCACCGGCACGATCGCGTCCGACAGCAGCATCGTCATGAAGCCGCGCTCGTAGATCTGCACCAGATGCGGCTGGCGCTTGGCGCGGTAGGCGGCGATGACGCCGTTGATGACTTCGTCGTAGTTGCCCTTGTTCACGGCGACGACCGTGTACTTGTCCTGCGAGCCGTTGAAGCCCTTCACCAGCTCGTCGACGCGCTCGCCGAGCACGCCGCCCATCGCGTGCCACCACTGGATCTCCGTGCGCTGCGCGGCGGCGGGCGCGGCGGCGGCCGCGAGCCAGCCGGCGGCGACCGCACCCAGCAGGAAATTGCGTCGGGTTCTGGCCATCGTTTCCTCCCTTGTCGTCGTTGCCGCAGGGTCGCTTATCCCATGGCGGCGAACATTTGTGCAAGACGGTATACAGATGTATCAGCTCGGCGACACCTTGACACGACGGCGCGCTGCGGAACAATATTTCATTGTCAGAAACATTTTTCGGATGCCGATGGCGACCCGCAAGGCGAACGGCGTGCCCGCCGGCCAGGACCTGGGGCTGGCGACGCGCGCCGCCTGGATGCACTTCGCCGGCGGCATGACCCAGTCGGAGGTCGCCGACCGGCTCGGCATCACCCGGCTGAAGGCCCACCGCCTGATCGCGCTCGCGACGCGCGAGGGCCTGATCCGCGTCTTCATCGACGGCGAGATCGCGGGCTGCGTCCAGCTCGAGGCGCAGCTGGCGGAGGCCTTCGGCCTGTCGTTCTGTCAGGTCGTGCCCAATCTCGACGAGGATCCGCTGCCGCTCAAGCCGCTCGGCATGGTCGGCGCGCAGTTCCTGCGCACCGTGCTGGAGCGCGGCGAGGAGACGCTGATCGGCGTCGGCCACGGGCGCACGCTGGCGGCCTGTGTCGAGCACCTGATGCGGCTCAACGCCGGCCGTGCCCGCTTCGTCTCGCTGCTGGGTGGCCTGACCCGCAGCTTCGCCGCCAACCCGCACGACGTCATCCATCGCCTGGCCGACCGGACCGGCGCGCAGGCCTACGTCATGCCCGTGCCGTTCATCGCCAACAGCGTCGAGGACCGGGCGGTGCTCCTGGCGCAGAAGGGGGTGGGCGAGGTCTTCGACCTCGCGCGCAAGGCGGGGCTCCTCTTCGTCGGGCTTGGCTCGGTCGAGCGGCAGGCGTCGCTGGTGGCGACCGGCATGGTCGAGCGGGCGGAGATGGACGCGGTGCGCCGGGCGGGCGCCTGCGGCGAGATACTGGGCCACTTCCTCGACCGCGAAGGCAGGCCGGTCGACACCGACGTCAGCCGGCGCACCCTGTCGCTGCCGCTGGACGACCTGCGTGGCCGGCGCATCGTCGCGATCGCCGGGGGCACCGCGAAGGTCGATGCCGTCGGCGCCGTGCTGGCGAGCGGCCTGCTGCAGGGCCTGATCACCGACGAGCGGACGGCGGCCGGCCTCACGTCCCGCACGGCGAGGCCGCGCCGGCGCGGCGAGGCTGCGCGGCCTTGAGCGTCTCGTCCCGGACCCTCGCGGAGCGCGGATGGCCGGCGACCTGATCGTCGGCGTCGATGCCGGGACGTCCGTCGTCAAGGCGGTGGCATTCACCGTCGCCGGCGCCCAGCTCGGCGAGGCGTCGGTCCCCAACACCTATGTCCGGGGGCCGGGCGGTGCCGTCGAGCAGGACATGGCCCGCACTTGGGCGGATGCGGCGCTGGCGCTGCGCCTGCTGGGCGAGCGGCTGCCGGGCCTCGCCGCCCGCGTGCTCGCTGTCGCCGTGACAGGGCAGGGCGACGGCACCTGGTTGGCCGACGGCGCGGGCGATCCGGTGGCGCCCGCCTGGCTGTGGCTCGACGCGCGCGCGGCGCCGCTGGTCGAGGCGCTGCGTGCCGACGCGGCGACGGACGCGATGCGCTTCGCGGCGACCGGCACCGGGCTCGCCGCCTGCCAGCAGGGGCCGCAGCTCGGCTGGATGGCGCGCCACCGGCCGGATGTGCTGGCGCTGGCCGCGACCGCCTTCCACTGCAAGGACTGGCTCTACTTCCGCCTGACCGGCGAGCGCGCGACCGATCCCTCGGAAGCGATCTTCACCTTCGGCGACTTCCGCACGGGCGGCTACTCGGACACGGTGATCGAGGCCCTGGGGCTGGCCCAGGCGCGCCGGCTGCTGCCGGAGATCGTCGACGGCGCGGCGCATCACGGCCGTCTGACGACGGCCGCCGCGGCCGCCTGCGGCCTCGCCGCCGGCACGCCGGTGGTGCTGGGCTATATCGACATCGCCTGCTCGCTCCTGGGGATGGGGCTCTGCGACGGCGATGCCGACGCCGGGTGCTCGGTCCTGGGGTCGACCGGCATCCACGCGCGCCTCGCCCGGGGTGCGGCTGCGGTCGCGCTCGGTCCGGAGCGCACGGGCTACACCATCGCGCTGCCGGCACCCGGCGCCTTCGCCCGCATCCAGTCGAACCTGGCGGCGACCCTCAACGTCGACTGGATGCTCGACCTCGTCGCTGGCGTGCTGGCCGCCGCCGGGGTGACGCGCAGCCGGCGCGAATTGATCGAGGGGCTGGACGACCTGGTGGCCGGCGCGGCGCCCGGAACGCTCCTCTATCACCCCTACATCGCCGAGGGCGGCGAGCGCGGGCCGTTCCTCGACGCGGCGGCGCGCGCCGGCTTCTTCGGGCTCTCGACCCGCCACGGCCACGGCGACCTGCTGCGCGCGATCTACGAGGGCCTCGCCTTCGCCGCCCGAGATTGCTACGGCGCGATCGGCGGCGTCCCGGGCGAGGTGCGGCTGTCGGGCGGCGCGGCGCGCAGCCGGACGCTGCGGGCCATCCTTGCCGCGGCCCTCGACCGGCCGGTGCGCACCACGGCCCGGGCGGAGACGGGCGCGGCCGGTGCCGCGATGATCGCCGCCGTCTCGCTCGGCGTCCACGCCGACATGGCGTCCTGCGCGCAGGAGTGGGTGCGCCCGCTGCTGGCCGCGCCCGAGGCGCCCGACCCCGGGCTGGCGCGCGTCTACGCCCGGCTCTTCCCCGCCTACCGGCAGGCGCGCGAGGCGATGGCGCCGGTCTGGCGGGCGCTGGCGGCGGAAACGGCCGATGCCTAGCCGCATCGCGATCATCGGCGACCGCTTCATGCGGGCGTCCGCATTCCGCGACGCGATCGTGGCCGCCTGCGGCGACGGGCACGAGATCCGTGCGCTCGACCTGCCGTGGCCGGACGAGCCGATGGCCCATGGCTGGGCGGCACCCGGCCTGGACGGCCTCAAGGAGTACCAGGGCGAGCCGGACGCGATCGTCGGCTTCGTCGGCGACGCGGAGATCCTGGTGACGCATCTGGCGCCGCTGTCCGACGCGATGATGGCGGGGCTGCCGGCGCTGCGCATGGTGGCGGTGTCGCGCGGCGGGCCGGTCAACATCGACATGGCGGCCGCGCGCCGGCGCGGCCTGGAGGTCGTCGGCGTCCCCGGCCGCAACGCCTCGGCCGTGGCCGAGTTCACGATCGGCGCCATCCTGGCCGAGACCCGCCGCATCCGCGCCGGGCACGAGGCGCTGCGCCGCGGCGACTGGCGCGGCGACCTCTACCGTTCCGACATCGCCGGCCGCGAGCTCGGCGAGATGACGGTCGGCGTCGTCGGCTACGGCGCCATCGGCACGCGCGTCGTCCGCCTGCTGCGCGCTTTCGGGTGCGATACCCTCGTCGCCGATCCCTACGTTCAGCTCGATCCCGACGACGCCGACGCCGGCGTCCGCCATGTCGGGCTCGACGCGTTGCTGGCGCAGGCCGACGTCGTGACCTTGCACGCGCGCGTCACGGCGGAGACCGCGGGCCTGATCGATGCTACCGCGATCGGCCGCATGAAGCCCGGCGCCATCCTCGTCAACACCGCGCGCGGGCCGCTCGTCGACTACGAGGCGCTGCACGCGGCGCTGGCATCCGGACGCCTGGCGGGCGCCATGCTGGAGACCTTCGCGGTCGAGCCGCCGCCCGCCGACTGGCCGCTGCTGAAGCTGCCCAACGTCACCCTGACGCCGCATATCGCCGGCGCCTCGCAACGCACGATCCGCGTCGCCGCGGCCGGCTGCGCCGAGGCGGTGCGCCGCTGGATCGCCGGCCGCCCGGCCGGCACCCATTCCCCGACCGGAGGACCCGTCCCATGAAGAAGGCCGAACGCGCCTTGCGCCAGGCGATCATCGACAAGTGCCGCTGGATGAACGCGAGCGGGCTCAACCAGGGCACGTCCGGGAACATCTCGGCCCGCTGGGGCGACGCCATGCTGATCACGCCCAGCGCCACGCCCTACGACGCGATGACGCCCGAGATGATCGCGCGCATGCCGCTCACCGGCGAGTACGGCGCCTGGGAGGGGCCGCTCAAGCCGTCGACGGAATGGCGCTTCCATCTCGACATCATGCTGGCGCGGCCGGAGGTGGGCGGCATCGTCCACACCCATTCGACCTTCGCCACGGTCCTGGCGATCGCGCGCAAGGGCATCCCCGCCTGCCACTACATGATGGCGGCGTTCGGCGGCGCCGACGTCCGCTGCGCGCCCTATGCCCGCTACGGCACCAAGGAGCTGTCGGACCTGGCGCTGCAGGCGCTCGACGGCCGGCAGGCCTGCCTGCTCGCCAACCACGGCATGATCGCCACCGGCACCAGCCTCGACAAGGCGATGTGGCTGGCGGTCGAGCTGGAGACGATCGCCAGGCAGTACTACCACACGCTGCTGATCGGCGGCCCGGTGGTGCTGTCGGACGCCGCCATCGAGGAGACGCGCCAGGGCTTCTCGACCTACGGCCTGCAGGACGCGCCCAAGGCGGCCTGAGCATCCCGTGACCACGGTCGACCTCCTCGTCGTCGGCGGCGGCGTCAACGGCGCCGGCATCGCCCGCGACGCGGCGGGCCGCGGCCTGTCGGTCCTGCTGTGCGAGAAGGGCGACCTCGGCGAGGGCACCAGCTCGCGCTCGGGCAAGCTCATCCACGGCGGGCTGCGCTACCTCGAGCACTACGAGTTCCGCCTGGTGCGCGAGGCGCTGATCGAGCGCGAGGTGCTGCTGGCGGCCGCCCCGCACATCGTCTGGCCGATGCGCTTCGTGCTGCCGCTGAGCCCCGGCGACCGGCCGGCCTGGCTGGTGCGGACGGGGCTCTTCCTCTACGACCACCTGGGCGGCCGCAAGCGCCTGCCCGGCACCCGCGCGCTCGACCTGCGCCGCGATCCCGAGGGCCGGGCGATCGCCCGCAGCTACGCCCGCGCCTTCGAGTATTCCGACTGCTGGGTCGACGATGCGCGCTTGGTCGTCCTCAACGCGGTCGACGCGGCGGAGCGGGGCGCCCGCATCGCCACGCGCACCTTCTGCCGCGCCGCCCGGCGCGAGGGCGGGCTGTGGCGGGTGGAGCTCGAGGACCGCGCCGGCGCCGTCTCGACGGTCGCGGCCCGCGTGCTGGTGAACGCGGCCGGCCCGTGGGTCACGGACATGCTGGCGCGCACGGCGGGCGTCGGCGCCACGCGGACGCTGCGCCTCGTCAAGGGCAGCCACATCGTCGTGCGCCGCTTCTGGGAGGGGCCGCAGGCCTATCTCCTCCAGAACGACGACCGCCGGGTCATCTTCGTGAACCCCTACGAGGACGACCTCTGCCTGATCGGCACCACCGACATCCCCTATTCGGGCCCGCCCGAGGCCGTCGCCATCGACGAGGGGGAGATCGCCTACCTGCTGGCGGTGGTGAACCGCTACTTCGTGCCGCAGCTCGCGCGGGCCGACGTGCTGCACGCCTACTCGGGGGTCCGCCCGCTCTACGACGACGCGGCCGAGAATCCGAGCGCGGTCACCCGCGACTACGTCTTCGACATCGACGCGGCCGGCGGCGGGGCGCCGCTGCTGTCGATCTTCGGCGGCAAGATCACGACCTACCGCAAGCTGGCCGAGCACGCGATGGCGCGGCTGGCGCCGTTCCTGCCGGGGCTGGCGCCCGCCTGGACCGCCGGCGCGCCGCTGCCGGGCGGCGACATCCCCGACGCCGACTTCGAGCGCTTCCTCGCCGGTTTCGCCGCCGCCCATCCGTGGCTGCCGCCGCCGCTCGCCCGCCACTACGCCCGGCTCTACGGCACGCGCGCCGCCGCGGTGCTGGCGGGCGCGCGGTCGATCGACGGCCTCGGCCGGCATTTCGGCGGCCGCCTCTACGCGCGGGAGGCCGACCACCTGCGGCGCGCCGAATGGGCGGAGACGGCCGACGACATCCTCGACCGCCGCACCAAGCACGGGCTGCACCTGACGGCCGGGGAGCGCGCGGCCTTCGCCGGCTGGCTCGCGGGCGCCGCGTGAGCTGGCTCGGCATCGACGTCGGCACGTCGGCCGTCAAGTCGGTGCTGGTCGACGACCGCGACCGCGTCCTGGGCGAGGCGGCCGCGCCGCTCGTGGTCGACCGGCCGGCGCCCGACCGGGCCGAGCAGGACCCGCAATCATGGTGGGACGCGGTCGCCGCCACGCTCGACCGTCTCGCGGCCGACCGGCCGGCGGCGATGGCGGGCGTCGCCGGCATCGGCCTCTCGGGCCAGATGCTGGGGGTCGCCCTGGTCGACGGCGACGGCCGCGCGATCCGCCCCGCGCTCCTGTGGAACGACGGCCGCGCCGTCGCCGAGGGCCGGGCGCTGGAGGCCGCCGTGGCGGATTTCGCCGGGATCACCGGCAGCCGACCGATGCCGGGCTTCTCCGCCCCCAAGCTGCGCTGGCTCGCGACCCACGAGCCGGCCGCGATCGAGCGCGCGCGCCACGTCCTGCTGCCCAAGGATTTCGTGCGCCTCCGCCTGACCGGCGAGGTGGCGAGCGACCGGGCGGACGCCTCGGCGACGCTGCTGATGGCGACCGAGGCCGGCGACTGGCACGGGCCCATCCTCGCGGCCTGCGGCGTCGGCCGCGCGGCGCTGCCGCGCCTCGTCGACAGCGCCGAGCCGTGCGGGACGCTGCTCCCGGCGCTGGCGCGGCGCTGGGGCATCCCCGTCGCGGCGCCGGTCGTCGGCGGCGCCGGCGACAACATGTGCGGCGCGCTCGGCGTCGGCGTCCACCGCGACGGCGCGGCCTATGCCAGCCTCGGCACGTCGGGCGTTCTCTTCGTCGCCAATGCCCGGTTCGTGCCCTCGCGCGACCGCGGCATGCACACCCACCGCCATGCCGTGCCCGGCCTCTTCTGCCAGCAGGGCGTGGTGCTGAGCGCGGCCGCCGCGCTCTCGTGGATCGCCGGCGTGCTGGGCGCGGAGGTCGGCGCCCTGGTGGCCGAGGTCGAGGCTGCCCGCCTGGCGCCGGCGGACGTGCCGGTGTTCACCCCCTATCTCGGCGGCGAGCGCACGCCCCACGACGACCCGCGGGCGACCGCGGCCTTCTCGGGCGTCACCTTCGGCACGGGGCGCCTGCACCTCGTCCGCGCGGTGATGGAGGGGGTGGCGCTGGCCATGGCCGACTGCCGGGACGCGCTGGCCGCCAACGGCGCCGCCGTGGCGACGCTGGCCATGGCCGGCGGCGGTGCGCGCAGCCGCCTCATGGCCGACCTGCTGGCTGCGGCGACCGGTTGCCCCGTCACGGTGCCGCGGTCGGCGACGATCGGCCCCGCGCTGGGGGCGGCGCGGCTGGCCCGCGGCGGCGGGGCCGGGGATGCGCTCGCCTACGCGGCCGAGCCGCGGGCCGACCTGGCGGCCCATCTGGGTGGGCGCCGCGCGCGCTACGCCGCCCACCCGCGCGGCTGAATCGGGCGCACTTGCTTTCGCCGGCCGTTGGTGGGCCAATCGGGACAACCAACAGCCGGAGGAAGCCCATGGCGAGCCCCGTTTCCATTCATCCCGCAGTCGACGGCGGCGTGAAGCCGCCAGCACCCGGCTTCTCGGGCGGCACGCTCACCTGCCGCTGCGCCGACCGGCCGGTGGAGGTGGCCGTCGCGTCGCAGACCGCCTTCAACCATGTCTGCGGCTGCACCAAGTGCTGGAAACCGGCGGGCGCCCTCTTCTCGCAGGTCGCCGTCGTCGGGCGCGACAAGCTGTCGGTCACCGCCAACGGCGACAAGCTGAAGGTCGTCAACCCGGCGGCGCCGATCCAGCGGCACGCCTGCACCGGCTGCGGCGTCCACATGTACGGCCGCATCGAGAACACGGGCCACCCCTTCTACGGCTTCGACTTCGTCCACACCGAGCTGTCGAAGGAGAGCGGCTGGTCACCGCCGGAGTTCGCGGCCTTCGTCTCGTCGATCATCGAATCGGGCGCGCCGCCGTCCGGCATGGCCGCGGTGCGCGGCCGCCTGCGCGAGCTCGGCCTGGAGCCCTACGACTGCCTCTCGCCCGCCCTGATGGACGCGATCGCCACCCATACGGCCAAGGCGTCGGGCGTGCTGAAGGAGTAGGTCGCCACCCGCCTCCACCGGGGCCGCCACCAGACTGCGTGCGGATATGAGCCGGGGTGCCAGGTAACCGAGCGGCATTACGAATCATTCTGTCGCCAAGCGGCTGTGGTCTCGTCGTGCAGACTTGTCCCGGGCGGACCGATCAGGATGAGCGTCGGCGGCGAGATTCTTCAGCGCCATGGCGCCGGGACTGCCCTTGGCGCTGTCGTCACTGATCTCTAGGACGATTGCATCGTCGCCGCCTTGGCCATGCATAAAGTCGGTCTCGGCGTCTCGAGCAGCGTCTCGTCCTCCTCGCTGCCTTACGTGCGGTGGCCGATCCCGGCTCCAGCATGTCGTAGGTATACCGCAGCGCCCGGATATCGAGTGACTTCGGCGCCGCCGCCCATGCTCCGTCCAGGCGACGGTGTAGGACATGACAGCGTTGCCGCCATTGTCCAACTCAGGAGCGGGGTAAGGCGGCGGCGGGTTGCCCTGCACGTTGCAGTTGCCGGGGTGAAACAGCCGCACGTGTGGCCGATCTCTGAGAGCCTGTTTGGAAAATCGGCCTGGGGGATTCCGCTATCGCGGTCATTGTGATTCAAGCTCGGGATGTGGACGCCTGAGCAGCGGGGCCGGATGGCCAGGATCGCGCGGAAGACGAAGCGATATCCGTCGGATCTGACGGACGAGGAATGGGAGCGGATCGCACCGCTGATGCCGGCGCCGGGCCGGCGAGGCAGGCCGCGGGAGGTCGAGTTCCGCGAGGTCTTCAACGCCGTGCGCTATCTCGTGCGCTCGGGCTGCGGCTGGCGGATGCTGCCGATCCACTTCGGGCACTGGCGCACGGTCTACGGCTGGTTCCGCGAGCTGGCGCGGCGCTTCCTGTTCCAGACGATCCATGACGTCGAGCTGATGCTCGACCGCGAGCGGCAGGGCCGGGAGGCGAGCCCGTCGGCAGCCGTGATCGACAGCCAGTCGGTGAAGGCGCCGCAAGCCCGGACAAGGGGTTACGACGCGGCCAAGCGGATCGTCGGCCGCAAGCGCCACATCGCCGTCGATACCGACGGCCGGCTTCTGATGGTCAACCTCACGCCGGCCGACATCTCCGACAGCGCCGGTGCGCAGATGATCCTCGACGCCATCCGCAAGCGCTGGCCGTGGGTGAAGCACCTGTTCGCCGATGCCGCCTACGATCGGCTCAAGCTCATGGACAAGGCGGCCTATCTCGACTTCGTCGTCGAGATCATCCGGCGCCGCGACGGTGTCGCTGGCTTCGAGGTTCTGCCGCGCCGCTGGGTCGTCGAGCGCACTTTCGGCTGGATGATCCGCTGGCGCAGGCTGGTCCGCGACTTCGAGCGCCGCATCGACGTCTCGAAGGCAATGATCCTCGTCGCCATGGGCGGCAACCTTCTCCGCAGAAATGCCCATCCGTGAATTTCCAAACAGGCTCTTA
>JBFWXJ010000222.1:0-10385 GCA_050187535.1 Alphaproteobacteria bacterium
TGACGGCGGAATGCCGGCGGCAGGGGCCAGGCGCGGACATGGGCATGCATGCGCGCGGTGACCGCACCCAGGGTCCGGAACCAGCCGACGAGGTCGTCGCCGCGGTCCGGCTCCTTGCCGGGCGCCAACTCGAAGGCGACGGCATGGCGGGCGGGGAACGCGGCGCTCGCGGGCAGGGTGCGGACGAGGGTGCCGTCGACACCGGGGACCGGGGCCGGCGTGTCGACGGCGCCGTCCGTGCGCAGGGCGGCGATCCAGGCCAGCTCGGACTCGATCTCGGCGGCGGTGCGATAGCCGATGCGATGGACGCGAAGGATCAGGCTACGGCCCTCTTCCGGGTCGTCCAGCCGGTAGGTCGCGTTCTCCGACAGGTTGAGGAGCGACGCCGACGTGCGCGGCGACATCTTCCACTGGGGGAGGGCGGCGGCGACCCGCGCATCGAGGTCCGCCAGGACCTCCGGTCGATACTCCATGTCGCCATGATGGAACGGCGCCGGTGGGGCGCCAAAGGAAAAGGGGCGGTCCCTGACGGAACCGCCCCCGAATCCGTGCCGCGCGCTCCAGGGCGCGCCGGCCCCGCGTCAGCGGATGACTTCGATCACCCGGCGCGACTGCGGCTCCACGACCACGTAGTTGTTGTTCACGTAGCCGTACTGGTACCGCTCGACCTGCGGCACGCTGTAGAACTGCACCGTGGGGGGCAGCACCGCCCCGGGGCGAATCTCGACGCTGTCGACCGTCACCGACGGCTTGTGCTCGCGCACGACGTATTCGCGCACGGTCGTCCGCTCCTGCGGCGTCAGGCTGTAGGTGGTGGTGGTCTGCGTCGTGGTGGTCGTCTGGGCGAAGCCCGGGCCGGCAGCCGCGAGCAGGGCCAGAGCGACGGCCGCACCGAAGGTCGTGTGTCGCATGGGAAGTCTCCCGTGGTTGTCCCATTCGACAACCGGCCCGGCCGAGGATCGTTCCAGGCGTAGCCCACGAAACCCGTGACATGGAGCCCTTGACGCGGACTGCTCCGCCTCCCACGTTAGCGAGGCATTCTCTGGAATGACTCTAAGGTGCATTCACCTTAACGCAACGATGGAGACAGGCCCGTGCTGACCGTTGGCGACCGCTTCCCCTCCTACGACCTCAAGGCCGTCGTCTCGGCCGACATCAAGACCGCCTTCACCCAGCTCACCGACCAGAGCCACGAAGGCAAGTGGAAGGTCGTGTTCTTCTGGCCGAAGGACTTCACCTTCGTGTGCCCGACCGAGATCCTGGCGTTCGGCGCCATCGAGAAGGCGTTCGCCGAGCGTGACGCCGTCCTGATCGGCGCCAGCATCGACACCGAGTTCGTGCATCTCGCGTGGCGGCAGAGCCGCGAGGACCTGGGCAAGCTGACCTTCCCGTGGCTGGCCGACGTCAAGCGCGAGCTGACCCAGGCGCTCGGCGTGCTCGACAAGGCCGAGGGCGTGGCGCTGCGCGCGACCTTCATCGTCGACCCGCAGGGCGTCATCCGCTGGGCCTCGGTCAACGACCTCAGCGTCGGCCGCAATCCCGAGGAAGTGCTGCGCACCCTCGACGCGCTGCAGACCGACGAGCTCTGCCCCTGCAACTGGAAGCAGGGCGAGCCGGTGCTGAAGGCCGCCTGATCCGGCGCTCGACCATGCGGGCGGGCGGCAACGGTCGCCCGCCCGTCTCTTTTCCGGGAACCCGATCCATGTCCATCGAATCGATCCGCAACGTCCTGCCGCCCTTCGCCCGGGACCTGAAGCTCAACCTCTCGGCCGTGCTGACCACGGGCAACGAGCTGACCCCGGCCCAGCGCTGGGGTGCGGCACTCGCCGCCGCCGTCGCCGCGCGCAACCCCGAGCTGGTCGCCGCCATCGAGGCCGATGCAGCGTCGCATCTCGATGCCGCCGGCCGCGACGCGGCGCGCTCGGCCGCCGCGATCATGGCGATGAACAACGTCTACTACCGCTTCACCCATCTCGTCGGCGACGCCGACTACGGGCAGATGCCGGCCCGCCTGCGCATGACGGTGATCGGCAACCCCGGGGTCCCGCATCTCGATTTCGAGCTCTGGTCGCTCGGCGTCTCGGCGATCAACGGCTGCGGCATGTGCATGGCCGCGCATGCGCGTGCGGTGACGGAGAAGGGTGGGACGAAGGAGGCGGTACAGGCCGCCGTGCGCATCGCCGCCGTGGTCAACGCGGTCGCGGTCGCGCTCGACGAGGCGCGCCGCCTCGAGGGCGGCCTGCCGGTCGCGGCTTAGGCCGTCGCGGCCTTGACGCTACGCCCGGCCGTCGCTCAATGGAGCGACGGCTCGGCGACGCGGCCGGCGAGCTGACGGATCTCGTCGACGCTCGTCTTCGAGTTGCGGAGCACGAGCAGCAGCAGGGGATCCCGCAGCAGCTCCTCCAGCTCCGGTTCGCCGCGCAGCCAGCAATCGGGACGCGCCCGTTCCGATGTGATTTCCCGGTGCCCTTCCATGGCCCGCACCTTCACCGTTCATCGCGGCAGAAATGGGGCGGTCGGAAGAATTTCCCAGGCCGGCGCTCGGATTATCGCCGCCGATCCGGATGACTTTTCCTTGAAACGCACCACCGGTTTCGCACGGGCCGGCGTTCGGGTTGCACCGCGGGGCCTTCGGCCCTAGTTTGGCGCGCTTTTTTCCAACCCCCGGAGCCTCAGTGCCATGGGCCTCATCGCCGAACGCCTCGCCCGCATCAAGCCCTCGCCGACGATCGCCGTCACCACCAAG
The DNA here is from genome assembly GCA_050187535.1 of Alphaproteobacteria bacterium. Classification (GTDB taxonomy): domain Bacteria; phylum Pseudomonadota; class Alphaproteobacteria; order ATCC43930; family Allostellaceae; genus Allostella. The sequence goes on from JBFWXJ010000222.1 coordinate 2,747, forward strand.
GCGCAGGAACTGAAAGCGGCTGGCCGAGACGTGATCGGGCTGGGTGCCGGCGAGCCGGACTTCGATACGCCACCCAATATCCGCGCGGCCGGCATCCGGGCGATCGATACCGGCGACACCCGCTACACCGCCGTCGACGGCACGCCCGCGCTCAAGAAGGCGATCTGCGCCAAGTTCAAGCGCGAGAACGGCCTCGACTACAAGCCGTCGCAGGTGACCGTCGGCACCGGCGGCAAGCAGGTCATCTACAACGCCCTCATGGCGACGCTGGACCCCGGCGACGAGGTGGTCATCCCCGCGCCCTACTGGGTCTCGTACCCGGACATGGTGCTGCTGGCCGAGGGCAAGCCGGTCTTCGTGCCCTGCCCGCAGAACAACGGCTTCCGCATGCGCGCCGAGGACTTCGAGGCGGCGATCACGCCCAAGACGAAGTGGGTCATCCTGAACTCGCCGTCGAATCCGACCGGTGCGGCCTACAGCCACGCCGACATGAAGGCGCTGACCGACGTGCTGATGCGCCACCCGCAGGTGCATGTCCTGACCGACGACATGTACGAGCACCTGATGTACGACGGCTTCGAGTTCGTGACCCCGGCACAGGTCGAGCCCGGCCTCTACGACCGCACGCTGACGCTGAACGGCGTGTCGAAGGCCTATTGCATGACCGGCTGGCGCATCGGCTACGCCGCCGGCCCCGAGAAGCTGATCAAGGCGATGGCCGTGATCCAGTCGCAGAGCACGTCCAACCCGTCCTCGATCAGCCAGGCCGCCGCCGTCGAGGCCCTGAACGGGCCGCAGGACTTCATCCCGAAGAACAACGCCGTCTTCCAGGAGCGGCGCGACCTCGTCGTGTCGATGCTGAACAAGGCGCCGGGCATCTTCTGCCCGAGGCCGGAGGGCGCCTTCTACGTCTATCCCTCCTGCGCGGGGACGATCGGGAAGACCACGCAGTCCGGCAAGCGCATCACCAACGACACCGACTTCACGACCGCCCTGCTGGAGCAGGAAGGGGTCGCGGTGGTGCAGGGCGAGGCCTTCGGCCTGTCGCCGCATTTCCGCATCTCCTACGCGACCGCGACGGAGACCCTGCGCGACGCCTGCCAGCGCATCATCCGCTTCTGCGAGAGCCTGCGCTGACCTGCGAACGGGCGGAACGGGCATGAGCCCGTTCCGCCTGCCGGCCTTCCGCCTTCTCCACCCGCGCCTCCAGCCGCTTGGCGTCGGCGGGCGCGTGGCGCTTGTCCGTATTGTCGAAATAGACGAACACCTCGCGCCGGCGGGCCGCGCCGCGGCCGCGGCCGGCGAACTCGCCGTCCTTCATCCCGCGGCCGGTCGACCACGCGGCGATGCGGGCGGCCCAGGCGTCAAGCGCCTTCGTGGAGTAGCGGCTGCGGTAGAGCTCGCGGTCGCCGTGCAGGCGGCAGTAGACGAAGTCCGCCGTCAGGTCCATCAGCCGCGGCCATTCGACGGTGTCGGCGCAGACCAGCGCCACGCGGCGGCGGCGCAGCAGGGCGATGAAGGCAGGATCGCGGAAGCTCGCGTGGCGGATCTCGAGCGCGTGCCGCAGTGAGCGGTCGGCGTCCGTCCGCGTCCAGGCGCGGCCCGCCAGGCGGTCGTCATGACGCTCGGCAAGCGCGGCGGCCGCTGCCGTCGTGTGCGGCAGCAGCGAGAGGAAGGCGTCGAGGCGCTCGATGTCGAAGGGCATGCTTGGCGGTAGCTGCCACAGTATCGGCCCCAGCTTCGGCCCGAGGCGCAGGATGCCGGATGCGATGAAGTTCGCCAGCGGCGTCGCGACTTCCTTCAGCCGCAGCATATGGGTGACGTAGCGCGAGCCCTTGACCGCGAAGACGAAGTCGTCGGGCGTCTCCTCGGCCCAGCGCGCGAACACGTCGGGCTTCTGCAGACCATAGAAGGTGCCGTTGATCTCCAGGCTGCGGAAGGTGCGGGCGGCGTGGGCCAGTTCGCAGCGCTGCGGCAGGCCGGGTGGGTAGAAATGGCCGCGCCACGGGGCATACGTCCACCCCGAGACACCGATCCGCACCGCCGCGGGGCGCGCCATGGACACCTCCGGAACCGCAACGCGGATGGCAGGTGCCCGTTCCGGGAGCGTCGCGGAACCGAAACATTTTCCTGTTGCGCCCCTCTTCCGGGGAGTCCCATGCTTTCCGCCGGGAGGAGCCGTCGGGCTATCCCGCCCGGCCGCTCGGAGACCTCCTGAAGGAGGCTGTCGATGGGCGAAAGGAAGCTGGCCGCGCCGCGCTGCGCGGCCCTGGCAGGACCGTATCTCTCGGGCAAGACGACGCTGCTGGAGGCCCTGCTGCACGCGACCGAGGCGACGCAGCGCCGCGGCAGCGTCAAGGACGGCACGACCGTCGGCGATGCATCGGCCGAGGCGCGCGCGCGGCAGATGTCGACCGAGCTCAACCTCGCGCACACCACCTTCCTCGGCGATCCCTGGACGTTCATCGACTGCCCCGGTTCGGTCGAGCTGGCGCACGAGGCCAAGGGTGCCATGCTGGTCGCCGACACCGTCGTCGTGGTCTGCGAGCCCGACATCGACAAGGCGGTGATGCTGGCGCCGCTGCTCAAGTTCCTCGACGACAACCGCATCCCGCACATGCTGTTCGTCAACAAGATGGACATCGCGACGACGCGCGTGCGCGACCTCATGGAGGCGCTGCAGGCGGTGTCGCAGCGCCCGCTGGTGCTGCGCCAGGTGCCGATCCGCCGCGACGGCGACGACAGCGAGGTCACCGGCTACATCGACCTCGTCAGCGAGCGCGCCTACGCCTACAAGCCGGGCCAGGCGTCCGAGCTGATCGCCATGCCCGACACCTCGCGCGAACGCGAGTCGAGCGAGCGGCAGAAGCTGCTGGAGCGGCTCGCCGACTTCGACGACCAGCTGCTGGAGCAGCTCCTCTCCGACGCGGTGCCGGCCAAGGCCGAGATCTACGAGCAGCTGACGAAGGACCTGGAGCGCGACCTCATCGTGCCGGTGTTCCTGGGCGCGGCCGAGCGCGACCACGGCGTCCGCCGCCTGCTGAAGGCGCTGCGCCACGAGGTTCCCGAGCCGGCGCAGACCGCCGACCGCCTCGGCCTGGAGGCGACGGGCGAGCCGCTCGCCCAGGTGTTCAAGACGGTGCACGCGGCCCATACCGGCAAGCTGTCGCTCGTCCGCGTCTGGCGCGGGCCGATCGCCGAAGGCATGACGCTGAACGACGTGCGCGTCGGCGGCGTCGTCAGGCTGATGGGCCAGCAGCAGCAGAAGCTGCAGTCCGCCGCCACGGGCGAGATCGTCGGGCTCGGCCGCATGGAGGCGATCCAGACGGGCCAGGTGCTGACGCCGTCCGGCAAGGGCGACGACGCGCTCGCCTGGCCGGCGGCGCCGCCGCCCGTCTACCGCCTCGCCATCCACGCCGAGAAGCGTGCGGACGAGGTCAAGCTGACGGGCGCGCTCGCCCGGCTCGCCGAGGAGGACCCGGCACTCTCCTCGCAGTTCGACGAGGAGACGCACGAGCTGGTGCTGGCCGGCCAGGGCGACATCCACCTGCAGATCGCCGCCGACCGTCTGCGCGGCCGCTACAACGTGCCGGTGACGGTCAAGCCGCCGCAGGTGCCGTTCAAGGAGACGATCCGCACGGGGACTTCGATCCATTCGCGCTTCAAGCGGCAGTCGGGCGGCCACGGCCAGTTCGCCGACATCCATCTCGACATCAAGCCGCTGCCGCGGGGCTCCGGCTTCTCCTTCGAGGAGACGGTTGTGGGCGGCGTGGTGCCGCGGCAGTACATCCCGAGCGTCGGCGAGGGTGTGGAGGAGTACCTCAAGCACGGGCCGCTCGGCTTCACCGTCGTCGACATCTCGGTCACCCTGACCAGCGGCCAGTTCCATCCCGTCGACAGCTCCGACATGGCGTTCAAGACCGCGGGCCGGCAGGGCATGTCGGAAGCGATGCCGCGCTGCGAGCCGGTGCTGCTGGAGCCGATCCTGCATGTCGAGATCGTCGCGCCGAGCAGCTATACATCGAAGGTCCAGCGCCTCGTCTCGGGCCGGCGCGGCCAGCTCCTCGGCTACGACGCACGCGAGGGCTGGCCCGGCTGGGACGTGGTGACGGCGCACATACCCCAGACGGAGACCCACGACTTGATCGTCGAGCTGCGTTCCCTCTCGCACGGTGTCGGCACCTTCACCGCGCGCTTCGACCATCTCCAGGAGCTGACGGGCCGCCTCGCCGACAAGGTCGTCGAGAGCCGCGCGGCGGCGGCCGCGCAGTGACGGCCGCTCCCGAGGCGGCCGCCGCCCGCCTGCTCGCCGCCCGCTCCGGCGCGCGCATCGCGGCACTGCCGGAGGGGGAGCGGCCGGCCGACATTCCGGCCGCACTCGCCGTGCAGCGGGCGGTCGTGCGCATGCGCGGCCGGCCGACCCGCGGCTGGAAGGTCGGCTGCACCGGGCCGGCCGCCCAGCGCATGCTGGGCTACGACCGGCCCTTCTACGGCCGTCTCCTGGACGGCGCCTTCCACGACAGCCCGGCACGGCTGGAAGGCGGCAGCTTCCATATCCGCGTGCTGGAGGCGGAATACGCCTTTCATCTCGGCCGTGACCTGCCGCCGTCGGGAGCGCCGTACGACCGCGACACCGTCGCCGGCGCGGTCGCTTCCCTGCATCCGGCGATCGAGGTGGTCGACACGGCCTTCGTCGATTGGCTGGCCGTCGGCATCCAGTCGCTGGTCGCCGACAACGGTGCCCATGGCGCCTTCGTGCTGGGGCCCGGCGTCACCGACTGGCGCGGCATCGACATCGTCGAGGGCAAGGTCACGCTGGAGATCGCGGGCGGTGCCTCCGGCGCCGGCAGGACCGTCGAAGGCAAGGGCGCCAACGTGCTGGGCGACCCGCTGCTGTCGCTCGCCTGGCTCGCCGACGAGGCGGCCGCGGTGGGCGGGCTCAAGGCCGGCGAGATCGTCACCACGGGCAGCGCCATCGCGCCGCAGCTGGTCGGCGCCGACGTCTCCGCGGTGGCGCGGTTCGCCGGCCTGGGCGAGGTCGCGGTCGCGTTCGTCTGAGGCGGCGTCATCAACGGCAGTTGATTTCCGCGTGATCGGTGCGGGGACCTATCCTGGCGCCCATCCGGAGCAAGGAGACGAACGATGCTGATCAAGCGCCGCCGCGGCTGGGAGATTCCCGAAGCATCCGCGACCCCGGAATCCACATATCTCAATCGGCGTACGCTGCTGAAGGCGGCGGGCTTCGGCGCGGTGGCGGCCGGCGCCGCCGCGGCCTTCGGCCTACCCGAGCTGCAGGCCCAGGGCGTCGAGCCCGACCCGACGGCGGGGCTCTATCCCTTCCCGCAGAACATGCGCTACCGCCTCGACCGGCCGGTGACGGCCGAGGGCGACGCCACGACCTACAACAATTTCTATGAGTTCGGGACGCACAAGTCGATCGCGAGCGCCGCCCAGCGCCTGCCGCTGCGCCCGTGGACCGTCACCTTCGACGGCATGGTCGAGAAGCCGATCACCATGGACGTCGACGACCTGATCAAGCAGATGCCCAAGGAGGAGCGGCTCTACCGCTTCCGCTGCGTCGAGGCATGGGCGATGGCGGTGCCGTGGTCCGGCTTCCCGATGCGCCCGATGATCGAGATGGCCAAGCCCCTTTCGGGTGCGAAGTACGTCGTGTTCCAGACCTTCTCGGACCCCAAGGTCGCGCCCGGCCAGCGTCAGACATGGTATCCCTGGCCCTATACCGACGGGCTGACGATCGCCGAGGCGACGCACGAGATGGCCTTCATGGCGACCGGCCTCTACGGCAAGCCGCTGCCCAAGCAGAACGGCGCGCCGATCCGCTTCGTGACGCCGTGGAAGTACGGCTTCAAGCAGGTCAAGTCGATCGTGAAGGTCACCTTCTCGGACAAGCGGCCCGTCGGCTACTGGGAGAAGCTGCAGTCCAGTGAGTACGGGTTCTGGGCCAACGTGAATCCCGAGGTCTCGCACCCGCGCTGGAGCCAGGCGCACGAACGTATGCTCGGCACCGACGAACGGCGCCCGACGCAGCTCTTCAACGGCTACGCCGAGCAGGTGGCCGAGCTCTACAAGGGCCTGGAGAAGGAGCGCCTCTACGCCTGAGGCGCGCCTTCGCCCCCTCTCAGTAGAGGTGGTTGCGGTAGGCGTTCTCGATCCGCTTGTCGGCTTCCTCGGCCTCGCAGCCTTTCGTCTGGTCGGCGATGATGCGGCCGAGGGTGGGGAAGCTCGACCGCTCGATCTTCACCTCGGGATCCCACAGGCGGCTGCGCTTCAGCGCCTTGCCGCAGTGGAAGAACACCTCGTCCACGGCGACGACGACGACCGCGCGCGGCGCCTTGCCCTGCACCGCGTAGCGGGCGAGCAGCTCGGGTTCGACGGCGAGGCGCGCGCGGCCGTTGACGCGCAGCGTCTCGTCGACGCCCGGCACGAAGAACAGCAGGCCCACGCCCGGCCGCTCGACGAGGTTGCCGTAGCTGTCGACGCGGTTGTTGCCGATCCGGTCCGGGATCGCCAGGTGGCGCTCGTCCAGGATGCCGACGAAGCCCGGCGCGTCGCCGCGCGGCGACGCGTCGGTCGAGCCATCCGGGCCCGCCGTCGCCAGCACCAGGAACGGCGACAGCTCGATGAAGGCGCGGGCATGCGGGTCGATGAAGCCCAGCACCTTCTTCTCGGCGAGGCCGGAGATCTGGCCGTAGTGCTGCCTGAGGGCCCCCTTGTCGGCGATGGCGGGGGTCTCGATGCTGTCCATAGCGGGCTCCGGTTCGCGAAGTCGGGTTCGCCTGCACCCTAGCCGTTGCGAGCCGTTCGCGCCACGGCCGCGATCAGCGCCCGACCCCGAGGACCGTCAGAGTCCGCGGGGCGCCGCGGCGCGTCTCCCAGGTGATGGACTGGCCGGCGGCGAGCCCGATCAGGGCGGCGCCGACGGGCGTCATCACCGAAATGCGTCCCGCTGCGATGTCTTCCTCGCCCGGCCGGACGAGCGTGACGCGGCGCTCCGCGCCGGTCGTCTCGTCGCGGTAGGAGAGCGCCGAGCCGAGCGCGACCACGTCGTCGGGGACGCGGGCGTCCGGGACGACGCGGGCGCGATCGAGCTCGCGCGCGAGATAGGAGGCGACGTCCGGCATGGCGGCCGCGCAGGCGTCGGCGAGGTTGGAAAGGATGTCGTGGTCGGCATCGCCGAGCACGATCGGCGGCAGGGTGTCGTTCATGGAACTTCTCCGCGCGCCCGCACGTTGGGCGCGGCGTCGCGATTTTCAGGTCGGTGGGAGGGGGAGGCCTCGGCCGTATCGCCGTGGCCGGTGGTCAGGCGCGGCGGCCGGAGGTCCGATGCCCAGTCGGCGGCTGCGCCGCCCGGGCTCGAGGGTTCGCTCTGCGCATGACGGTTACAATATGGTGAATCATCCGAATCTCTTCAAGATGTCATCAGGATAACGGCCGGTCGTTTGGGGTTGCTAAGCACTTGCAACCGACACCAAGTGGCAGCAGCCATCCGTGTGGAAGTGCGATTCCGCACTGCGACAGACGGGGATGAGTGGAAAATCATTCGCGTCGCGAGGCGAAGCCGGGTTACAATATGAAAGATTTTGGCCTGCCTTGCCGCCGTCCCATCAGGGACACCGAC
>JBFWXJ010000223.1:0-7389 GCA_050187535.1 Alphaproteobacteria bacterium
CGCGCCAGCGATGGGGAGGGTGAGGTGGGCTTCTCCGCCGGCGGACACGCCCCTCACCCCGACCCTCTCCGCCCCCAAGGGGCAGAGAGGGAGCGCGTTCATTGGTCCGCTCAATGCAGGACCGCCGTCAGCAGGTCGATGCGGTTGAGGCGGCCGACGCCGCCCAGCGCATCGAGCGCACGGCGCGCGGCGGCCGGCGCCAGGATGCCCTCCGCACAGGCCATGAACTTGCCGTCGAGCTCGTCGGCGGTCAGCGGGTCGTCGGGATGGCCGTGCGGCACGTCGATGATGCGCTCCAGCACGCGGCCGTCGGCCAGCTTCACCACGACGGTGCCGCGCTCGCGGGATTCGGTGACCGGCACGTCGGCGCTGAGCTCGGGGTTGGAATCGACCGCCATCTGGATGCGCTCGATCAGCGCCAGCGCCTCGGGCCGGCGGATCGCCGCCTCGTTGAAGCTGGCCGGCGTCAGCGTGCCGTCGAGCAGGGCCGCGGCCAGGCAGTAGGGCAGGCTGAAGCGCGCCTGCGAGACGTTCTCCGGCACGCGGAAGCGCAGGTTGGCGGCGGCGACCGGTGACACCAGCCCGTCGATGCGGGCGATCGCGTCCGGCTTCAGCGCATGCTCGCGGGCGAGCGCCCGCAGCGCGTCGACCGGCCGGTGGGTCGAGGCGCAGCAGGGGTAGTACTTGAGCCAGATGCCGTACTGCGCCATCGCGGACGGCCGGCCGATGCGATCGGCGAGGCCGGCGAAGCCCGGCGCATCGGGGCCCGACGTGATCTCGACATAGCCCCACTTGCCTTCCAGCGGCTCGGTCACCCCGGTAACGCCGGCCGCGGCGAGGCGGGCGGCGACGATGCCGTTCTTGGCGGCGATGCCGGCATGCAACGGCTTGGCGTCGCTGCCGAACTGCCGCTTCGAGCCGCCGGCCATGCTGGTCGACAGCGACAGCGCCATGTTCATCCCGTGCGCGTCGAGGCCGAGCAGGCGGCCGCAGGCGGCAGCCACGCCGGTCACGCCGAGCGACAGCGTGGTGTGCCAGCCGCGATGGTAGTGGACGAGGTTCATCCCCTCGCCCAGCCGCGTCATGACCTCCAGCCCGACGAGGTAGGCGTCGAGGCAGGCGGCACCCGACGCCCCCACCTCCTCGCCCAGCGCCAGGATCGCCGGCACCAGGGCCGCACTCGGATGCGACATCGCGGGGTTGAGGACGTCGTCGTAGTCCTGCGAATGGGCGGCGATGCCGTTGACGAGCGCGGCCCACGGCGAAGGCAGCCGGTTGCCGCCGACGATCGCCGTCGAGGGTCCCGCACCCCAGTCGGCCACCGCCTTCGCGGTCGCCACGACCCCGGGTTCGCCGGAGCCGGCCAGCATCACCGCCACGGTGTCGACGAAGGCGCGCCGGGCACCTTCCAGGCAGTCGGCCGGCCAGTCGCGCGGCGCCTCGGCGGACCAGCGGGCGAGAATCTCCGTGGCACTCATGGCGTGACCTCCTGGGAAGTTCGTTGGCCGCTGAACTTGGTTGGCAGATTGGGCCGCTTCAGGCGGCGGCGAAGCGGCGGACGGAGAAGGGTTCGATCGGGGTGGACGTCGTGCCGGTCGCGATCAGCTCGGCCATCACGTCGCCGACGCCGGGACCGAGCTGGAAGCCATGACCGCAGAAACCGAACGCATGAAAGAGGCCCGGCGTGGTGCCGCTCTCGCCCATGACCGGGATGTCGTCGGCGAGATAGCCCTCGACGCCGGTCCAGGTGCGGATCACCTGCGCGCCGGCCAGCGCCGGGACGAAGCGGATGACGCGGCCCCACTGGCTCATCGAGCGTTCCGGCAGGGGGCGCCCGCGCGGCGGGTCGGTCTCGACCGGGCCGCGCAGGCCGCCGCCGAACACGACGTTGCCGCGCTTCACCTGGCGCAGATAGATGTTGGCCGACGCACCGCCCAGCACCGGCTCCATGAAGTAGGGCAAGGGCTCGGTCACGCCCATCTGGGGGCCGCGCGGCTCGATCGGCACCGGTTCGCCGAACTGCGCGGCGATGCGCCCGCCCCACACGCCCGCACTGTTGAGCAGCGCCTCGCCGCGGACCTCGAGCCCGGTCTTCGAGGTGACGCGGAAGCCCGTCGCCTCGCGCTCGATGCGCTCGACCTCGCAGTGCTCGTGGATGACCGCACCCGCCCGCCGCGCGGCGCGGCCGAAGGCGGGGGCGACCAGCCGCGGGTTGGCGTGGCCGTCCTCGGGTTGCAGGCAGGCGCCGAGGATGTCGTCGCCGAGCCAGGGCCAGCGGGCGCGGAGCGCGTTGCGCCCGATCATCTCCAGGTGCAGGTCGTACTCGGCGGCGTCGCGGACATGCTGCTCCATGTTCGCCATGTCCGCCTCGCTGTAGGCGACCTTGAGGCCGCCCGTCGGCAGGAACTCGCAATCCTCGCCGACCAGCTCCGGCAGGCGGCCCCAGATGGCGCGCGAGCGATGCGACAGCGGGATCTGCTTCAGGAAGCGGCCCTGCCGGCGGACGTTGCCGAAGTTGACGCCGCTGGCGCCCGCACCGACGAAGCCACGTTCCAGGAGGGCGACGCTCTTGCCGTGGACGAGGCGCAGGTGCAGCGCCGTCGAGGCGCCCATGATGCCGCCGCCGACGATGACGACGTCGTAGCGCTCGACGCTCATTGCGGCACCTCCTCATGGCGCAGCGGCACCGGCTTGACCGGTGCCTGGCCGCGGATGCGGGACGCGGCGACCGGATCAGCGCCGCCCAGCACGCTCGCCGCCGAGAGGCCGCAATAGCGCCCCTGGCAGCGTCCCATGCCGATGCGCGACAAGGCCTTGGCGCGATTGATCTCGCGCGCGCCGAGATCGCTCGCGGCGTGGCGGGCATCGCCGACCGTCACCCCCTCGCAGCGGCACAGCACCGTCTCGGGCGCCAGGTCGTCGAGGAAGCGGTGCGGCACCGGGAACATGGCCTGCAGCGCCGTTCCCCATGCGAGACCGCGGTCGAGGATGCGGCGCAACTCGGCCACGCGCGCATCGGGCACGGCCGTGCCGGCATCCTTCAGCGCCGCCGATGCGGCAAGTTCGCCCGCGGCTTCCGCGAAGTCGGCGCCGCGCACCCGGCGGCCGTCGCCCGCGAGATAGACGCCGGCGACCGTGGTCCGTCCGTCCGCATCGGCTTCGGGCAGCCATTGCCGCGAGCCCGGCTCCCAGGCGAAGGGCACGCCCGCGAGATCGGCGAGCTGCGTCTCGGACTGGAGGTGATAGCCGAAGCCGACGGCATCGCATTCGACGCGCCGCTCGCGGCCGGCGGCATCGCGGTAGACGACCGCCGAGACGGCCTCCTTCCCCTCGGCCCGCACCGGCACGATCCCCTCGTGCACGGGAATGCCGTGCGTGCGCAGCCAGCCGACGTACCAGAGCCCCTTCAGCAGCGCCTGGGGCACCGCCAGCAGCTTGCCGAGCGCGCGGCGCTTGGTCGCGAAGGATGTCGTGTCGAGCACGGCCGCCACCGTGGCGCCGGCCTTCGCGTACTGGTAGGCGACGAGGTAGAGCAAGGGCCCGGTGCCCATGAAGACGACGCGCTCGCCGATGGCGCACGCCTGGTACTTCAGCGAAATCTGGGCCGCACCCATCGTGTAGACGCCGGCCGTCGTCCAGCCGGGGAACGGGATCACCCGGTCGGTCGCCCCGGTCGCCAGCACGAGCGCCCGAAAGGGGATGCGGTCGGTCGGCCCGCCCGCGGACGGGGTGGCGTAGACCGCACCGTCGCGCAGGTTCCAGACGAGCGTGCCGGGGCGATGGTCGATCTTGCCGGCGAGCGCGTCGAAGGCGGCGTGCAGGCTCTGCGCGCGGCCGGCCTCGAAGCCGTAGAGCGCCTTGGCCGAGCGCGTGAACCCGGCCGGCTGCCGACGATAGATCTGACCGCCCGACACCGGCGCCTCGTCGAGGACGAGGGGCCGCACGCCGTGGCGCACGAAGGTCTCCGCCGCCCGGGTACCCGCCGGGCCGGCGCCGACTACGACGAAGCGGGAATCTTCCATTGCTCCAGGGGCGAGCGGGTGAGCAGAACCATGCCGGCAGCGACCGGCGTCGAGCAGGCGCGCACGCGGCCACCGTCGGGCCGCCATATCCAGCAATCCTGGCAGGCGCCCATCAGGCAGAAGCCGGCGCGCGGCCGACCCTCGAACTCGTTGTCGCGCAGCCGGCGGGCATCGAGCAGCAGCGCCGTCAGCACGGTGTCGCCGGCACGCGCAGTCACCGGCCGGCCATCGACGGTGATCGCCACCGCCGGCCGCTCGGCTTCCGCCACGCGCCGCATCTGTCCGGTCATTTCCCTACTGTCGGGCGCGACAAAGCCGGTTGTCCAGACAACAGTCATTGGAGGATCATAACCGTCGGATATGGAGTTGGGATGAAGGCGCGCCACCTCGAGATCTTCCACGCGATCATGCGCAACGGCACGATCACCGACGCGGCGCGCCAGCTCGGCATCTCGCAGCCGGCGGTGAGCAAGGCGATCGCGCTGGCCGAGAGCGACCTCAAGCTCAAGCTGTTCCGCCGCGTGCGCGGCCGGCTGTTCCCGACACTGGAAGCCGAGAGCCTGTTCCCCGACGCCGACCGCCTGATGCGCGAGCTCGGCGCCATTCAACGCCACGCCACCGATCTGCGCGACGGCAAGGCGGGCCTGCTGCGCATGGCGGCCTCGTCCTCGCTCGCGGTGTCGATCGTGCCGGCCGCCCTCGCCAATTTCCGCCGCGACAAGCCCGGTGTGCAGATCGTGAGCCACCTGCTGCCGGCGGCCGATGTCGCGGCGATGGTCGGCTCCAACGAGGTCGACCTCGGCCTCACGCTCTCGCCCGTCGTGATCCCCGGTCTGCGCGTGCGCAGCCTGGCGGCGACCGAGATGGCATGCGCCCTGCCGGAGAGCCATCCGCTCGCCGCCCGCGACGTGATCCACCCTGGCGATTTGGCGGGGCTGCCGCTGATCTCGTTCAGCTCGCAGACCTTCTTCGGACGCCTGCTCGACGAGGCGTTCGAGCAGGAGGGCGCGACGAGGCGCGTCACCATCGAGCTGGCGATGGCGCTGCATGCGGGGACGCTCGTACGTGCCGGCGCCGGGGTCGGCATCCTCGACGGCTTCCTGCCGATGGTCGGCATCGCCGGCATCGTGTGGCGGCCGTTCCGGCCCCGCGTGCTGCTGCCGGTCAACCTCGTCACGGCCGAGACCCGGCCCGCCTCGCGCTTTGCCGCCGAGTTCGAGCCCTACCTCAAGGCCGCGATCGAGGAGGCGGAGGGGAGCCGGCCGCTGGCGCCCGCCGCCCCACCGCCAGCAGCACGACCGCCGCCACGGCCGTCAGGACGGCGGTGAGGCAGAACCCCGTGGCATAGCTGCCGGTCCAGCCGATGAAGCGGGCGAAGACGGCCGGCCCGGATACGTAGCCGATAAAGGTGAAGAAAGTGGACCCGGCCGTCGCGTCGCCGATCCGACCCGAGGGTGCGCTGCCCGCGACCTCGGCCAGGTAGACGCCGTTCCAGCTCGTCGAGGCGACGCCGGCGAAGATCGCGACTCCCATCACGGCGAGGTAGGACCAGCCCTCCCCGATCGCCGCCGTCGCCAGGGTCGCGAGCGTCGAGGCGACCGCGAGGATCAGCAGCATCAGGCGGTTGGAGCCCATGCGGTCCGCCAGCCAGCCGGTCGCCACGCGGGCGAGCGTGCCGGCAACCTGCATCGCCGCGAAGATCGAGCCGGCCTCCGCCAGGCCGAAGCCGAGGCTGTCGAGGAAGGTGACGAAGAAGGCGAGCTGGCAGCCCTGGACGACGGCGAAGGCGAAGCCGACGAAGGTAGTGACCGGCAGGGCCGGCGTCAGGAACAGGGATCGCCACGGGCCGGTGACGATCGCGGCCGACACCAGCCGGTGCAGCCCGAGCGGCCGCGCCGGATCGCGCTCGGCGTCGATCGCCGCCCGCCAGGGCTGCGTCGCCGCCGCGCAGGCGAGCGCCAGCAGGGCGGCCGCCGCCATCGCCCAGCGCCAGTCCCAGGCGAGCGCGATGGCGGGCACCATCAGCCCGGCGACGACGCCGCCCAACGGCACCCCCGACTGCTTGACCGAGAAGACGAGGCTCATGTGCTGCTTGGGCGCGTGGCGCGCGAGTATGTCGCTGCCGGCCGGCGGCGACGGCGCGTAGCCCGCGCCGATCAGGAGTGCTGCCAGCATCATCGCCCACCACCAGCCGGTCATCGCCAGCAGCAGGGCGCCGGCACCGAGCACGGCGCCGATCTGCATCAGCCGCAGCGCCCCCAGCCGTGGCAAGGCACCGGCGCAGGCCGACAGGCACCACACCGTGCCCGCCGCGGTCGCCGCCGCGAGATAGCCCACCGACTCCGGCGGCACGCCGGCCGCCGACGTCAGCGCCGGCCCCACGACCGGCAGGGCGCGGGAGAGAAAGCTGCTGACCGCCTGCAGGATGAGGGTGGCGGCCAGCGCCTTCAGCCAAAGGGGCACGGACCAGACCCTAGCAGGGTGGACTTCAGCACGACCACTGGAAGCCGTCGACCACGAAGGTCTGGCCGGTGATGAAGCAGGGCTCCGACGTCGCGAGGAAGGCGACGAGCTGGCCGATGTCGGCCGGCCCGCCGACGCGGCCGAGCGAGATGCCCTGGACGAGCTGCTCCTCCCGCGCGCGGATCATGTCGTTGCTGAGCTCGGTCTTGATGACGCCGGGGCAGATCGCGTTGATGTGGATGGTCGGGCCCAGCTCCTTGGCGAGCGCGCGCGTGAGACCGAGGATGCCGGCCTTGGCCGCCGCATAGGCGAACTTGCTGACGGCGCTGGTGACGCCGCCCGACAGCGCGTTCAAGGACGACATGCTGGCGATGCGCCCGCCGCCCTGACGGAGCATCACGGGGGCCGCCGCCTGGATGTAGTTGAAGCAGCTCTTCAGGTTGATCGCGATGGTGCGGTCGAAGTCCTCCTCCGACGCCTCCAGGATGCCGCGCGGCATCGACTTGCCGGCATTGTTGAGGAGGAAGTCGATGCGGCCCCATTCCGCGTCGACCGCGGCCACCACCGCCTTGGCGCGGGCATGGTCGGCGACGTCGGCCTCGAGCACGATCGCCTTGCGGCCCTTCGCGCGCAGCTCGACCGCCGTGCGCTCCATCTCCGGCACCAGGAGGTCGACGAGCGCGATGTCGTAGCCCTTGTCGGCGAGCGCGTGGGCGCATCCGCGCCCGATGCCGCGGGCACCGCCCGTGACGATGGCCGTGCGTTGCATGGCGTCGATCCTCCTTGGAAGCAGCGGGAATCCCCGGCGGGACCGTCGGGGTTGACATGTCAATCTGAACAGACCTAGCGTCTTACAGCAACAGGAACGACGTTCAGAATGCTGAACAGGGCAGAATGCTGAACA
>JBFWXJ010000223.1:7489-10368 GCA_050187535.1 Alphaproteobacteria bacterium
CGCGGAGGTCCGCTCCGCCGTCCGGGTGCTCGAGCTGCTCGAGCTGCTGTCGCGCGCCTCGGCGCCGATGGCGCTGAAGGACGTGGTCGCCCATCTCCACCTGCCGAAGAGCAGCACGCACGCCCTGCTGCGCACGCTGGTCTCGCGCGGCTATGTCGAGCGCGACGACAGCGACCGCTATGCGCTGATCCAAGCCTTCCGCGAGGGGGCCGGCTGGATCGGCGGCCACGACGCGCAGCTCGCCGCGATCGCCCGGCCCTTCGTCGAGGAGCTGCGCGACAGCCTGCGCGAGACGATCTTCCTCGGCGCCCGCGGCCCCGGCGGCGACGTCAAGACACTGGTCAAGCTCGTCTCCCCCGAGACCATCCGCTACGACAGCGACGGCAGCCGGCCCGGCCCCGCCTACGCCACCGCGATGGGGCGCACGCTGCTGGCCCACGACGATGCCGAGCGGACCGAGGCCTATCTCGCGCGCACGGCGCTGGTGCCGCTGACCGCCCGCACGATCACCGACCCGGCGAAGCTGCGCGCCGTCCTGAGGCGCGTGCGCGCGGACGGCTACTGCATCGTCGCCGACGAGCTGGTGATCGGCGGCACCGGCACCTCGGCGCCGGTCTTCGGCGCCGACGGGCGCTGCGTCGCCGCCCTCAACGCCGCCTGCGTGAGCAGCCGCTATCCGAAGTCCCGCGAACGCGTCGTCGCCGAGGTGCGGCGCGTCGCCGCGGCCTTGAGCCAGCGCCTCGGCCATCGCGGCGACGCGGAAGCCGCCTAGGCGGAGGCGGCACAGAGCTTGCTGAACACTTAACCTGTCACGGGTACCGGAGCGGAAATGGGATACAGGGTCGGGGTCGATATCGGCGGCACATTCGCGGACTTCTGCGTCCTCGACGAAGCGACGGGCGCGCTCTCGACGCTGAAGGTGCTGACCACCCCGCGCGAGCCGGGCCGCGAGGTGGTGGCCGGCATCGGCGAGATCGGCAAGCGGTTCGGAATCGCGCCGGACGCCATCAGCTACTTCACCCACGGCACCACGGTCGGCATCAACGCCGTCATCCAGCGCAAGGGCGTGAAGCTCTGCCTGGTGACGACCGAGCGCTTCGTCGACGTGCTCGAGGTGGCGCGGCTGAAGATGCCGGACCCCTACCACCTCTTCTCTTCCCGGCCGCAGCCGCTGGTGACGCGCGACCGCGTCATCCCCTTGCGCGAGCGCATCCTGGCCGACGGCTCGGTCGACCTGCCGATCGACGAGGCGAGCGCACGCGAGGTCCTGGCGAAGGCCCGCGAGCTCGGCGCGGAAGGCATCGTCGTCTCCCTCATCCACGCCTATCGCAACGACGCGCACGAGCAGCAGCTCAAGAAGTGGCTCGCCCAATGGGCGCCCGACCTGCCGGTCTTCTGCTCGTCCGACGTCTGGCCGATCATCCGCGAATACGAGCGGACGTCGACCGCGGTCGTCCACGGCTACGTCCAGCCGCTGGTCGCCAGGTATCTCGGCTCGCTGCAGGCTTCGCTGAAGGGCGCCGGCGTCGGCGCCGAGGCGATGGTGACGAAGTCGAACGGCGGCGTGATGAGCGCCGAGCTCGGCAAGGTCGCCTGCGTGCAGATGCTGCTGTCGGGCACGGCCGCCGGCGTCATCGGCGCCGGCTTCGTCGCGCGCCAGTCCGGCTGCGACAAGGTGATGAGCCTCGACATCGGCGGCACCAGTGCCGACATGGCGGTGATCGTCGACGGGTCGCCCAGCTACGGCACCGGCGAGACGGTCGGCGAGTTCCCGATCTTCATCCCGACCGTGTCGGTCACCTCGATCGGCGAGGGCGGCGGCTCGATCGCCCGCGTCGATCCCTTCGGCCGCCTCGTCGTCGGCCCCGAGAGTGCCGGCTCGGTCCCCGGCCCCGCCTGCTACGGCCGCGGCGGCGAGCGGCCGACAGTGACCGACGCGTTCGCCACGTGCGGGCTCATCGGCCACGGCGCGCTCGGCTACGGCGCGGTCACCGTCGATGTCGGCAAGGCGCGCACGGCGGTCGCGACGCTGGCCGGCCCGCTCGGCCTGTCGCTCGAGGCGGCGGCCGAGGGCGTCATCCGCGTCGCCGTCTCGGGCATGTTCAAGGAGGTGAGCAAGCTCTCGTCGCGCCAAGGCGTCGACCCGCGCGACTTCACGCTGCTGGCGTTCGGCGGCGCCGGGCCGATGGTCTGCTGCTGGCTCGCCCGCGAGCTCGGCATGCACCAGGTCCTGATCCCGACCGCGCCCGGCGTGCTGTCGGCCCTGGGCGGCCTCATCGCCGACATCAAGAACGACTTCATCGAGACCTCCTACGCGATGCTGGAGAAGGCGAACCTGCCGGAGGTCGCGGCGGGCTTCGAGCGGCTGGCCGGCCGCGCCCAGAAGTGGATCGCCGAGGAGCAGAAGTTCGCCGGCACCTCGACGCTGATGCCGTCGGCCGACATGCGCTACCGCGGCCAGTCCTTCGAGATCGAGGTGCCCCTCCAGCTCGACTGGATCCGTGCCGGCGACATGGCGCGCATCGCGGCCGCCTTCCACGCCGAGCACGCCCGCCTCTACGGCCACAGCGACGACAAGGCGCCGATCCAGATCATCAGCCTGCGCATGGTCGTGGTCGGCGACGCCCCGCAGCCGGAATTCCCGACCCAGGAGAAGGTCACGGGCGCGCCGGCGGCGGCGGGGATGATCGACGCGTGGCTCGACGGCGCCCGGGCGAGCATTCCGCTCTACCGCCGCGGCGACCTGCGCCACGGCCACAGCTTCGCCAGCCCCTGCGTAATCGTGCAGGAAGACACCACCACCTGCGTCCCGGCCGGCTTCACCGGCACGGTCGACGCCTATGGCAACCTGCTGCTGACCCTCGACCGCGAGGCCGTCC
>JBFWXJ010000224.1:0-10353 GCA_050187535.1 Alphaproteobacteria bacterium
GGGAATGCTGGCCCGCTATGGCGGCATCGACCTGCAGCTCGACAGCTTCCCCTACAGCGGCGGCCTGACCACGCTGGAGGCCCTGTGGATGGGGGTGCCGACGCTGACCTTCCCCGGCGACCGGATCGCCGGCCGGCACAGTGCCAGCCATCTGCGCCGCGCCGGGCTCGGCTATCTCGTGGCGACGGATCGCGACGACTATATGGCCCGCGCCGTCGCCATCGCGCGCAACCCCGGCGCCGTCCGCGGCCTGCGGGGCGCGCTGCGCCATCGCGTCGCCGCATCCCCCCTGGTGGACGGCCGCGCCCAGGCGGCCGCCTTCGCCGACCTCGTCGCGACGGCCTGGGCGTGCGAGAGGTTCCATCGATGACCATGGCCGACGCGGTCGCCGCCACGGACGAGCGCCTGCGCCGGCTGCTCGAAGAGACCATCCTGCCCTTCTGGTATCCGATACTCTCGGCCGAAGACGGCGCCTTCGCCCTGAACCACGACGCCGCCGGGCGCTGGCTCGGGCCAAGGTGGGTCACGCTCGTCGCCCATGCGCGCATCATCTGGACCTGCGCGCGGCTCACCGAGTGCGGGGTACGCCCGGAATTCTTCGCCGCCGCCGGAGCGCGAGCCGTGCGCTTCCTCCTCGATCGCATGTGGGACGGGCGGCACGGCGGATTCCACTGGGCGGTCACGCCCGACGGCAGCCGTCCGCTGAATGCGGACAAGCACATCTACGGTCAGGCGTTCGCATTGCTGGGGCTGGCGCGCCACGCACGGGTGGCGGGAGACCATCAAGCGCGAGATGCGGCGCGCCGTCTCTTCTCCGTCATGGATGAGCGCGCCCACGACGCGCGGCACGGCGGCTACCGGGAGTGGTTCGCGGAGGACTGGTCGGAGCCGCCGGCGAACCGCATCGGCCCCATCGGACATCCGGCGGGAATCAAGACCTTCAATTCACATCTGCATCTGATGGATGCAATGAGGGAGCTGGTCGAGACGACGGGGGATGCCGTCGCACGCTCGCGCCTGATCGAACTGGTTCTGGTGAATTCGTGCTCCGTGCTGCGGAAGGCGGTGGGCTACGCCACCGAGCCGCACCGCGACGATTGGCGGCCTCTGTCCGCGTCCGCGGAGACGGCCGGCCCCTACGGGCATATGGCGGAGCTCGCCTGGATGCTTCCGCGCGCCGCGGCTGCCGCGGGCCTGCAGCCGGCGATCTTCGACGACGTCGCGGGCACGTTGCTGTCCACGCTGCTGCGCTTCGGATTCGACCAGTACCTCGGGGGGGTGTTCGACAGCGGGCCGATCGGCGCGCCCGTCGTCCGTCGCGTCAAGAACTGGTGGACGCAGTGCGAGGCGATGGCGGCCTTCCTGGAGCGCTGGCAGTTGACGGGCTCCGACCGCTGGGGCGAGGCCTATCTGAAGACGCTCGCCTGGATCGAAGACCGGCAGGTCGACCGCGTCAACGGAGAATGGCATTCGACGATCGGCCCCGACGGCACCGTCAAAGGGTTCAAGGCCGACCAGTGGAAATGCCCATATCATCATGTTCGCGCGCTGTTGGTCTGCCGCGAGATGCTGCGCGGAGCCACGCCTGCGACGACCGCCGCCTGACATTCGCACCCGCCTAAGGGCAACTCCATGCGAAACCCTGCCCGCCCCGGCGGGACGGACAGGGTCGCGCATCGGAAGACCCGGCGTCAGCCCTGCGAATGCTTCTTCCAGTAGGAGTCGATCTCCGAGCGATTGCTCATCTGGCGGTCCGCCGCTCCGAAGCGATCGGGGTCCACCTTCGGAGCATTCTCCAGCGTGTCCTGGGTGACCTTCAGGACCAGCGTGTTCAGCCCCGGCGTGGCGTTGAGGGCATTCCACGGAACGGCGACATAGTCCTCGCCCATTCCCAGCCATCCGCCGGTCGACACGATGACGTAGCGAATGCCTCCGGATGCCGAATCGACGATGACGTCCTCGACGGTGCCGAGCTCCTCGTCCTTGGCGTTGCGCACCTCCGTGCCGGTCACGTCCGCCACGTTGATGAGCCCGTCCGCGACGCTGGTCACCGGCTGCGCCGAGAGGATCTGCTCCTGCCGCCATGACGTGATCTCGCCCGGCTCCACGCCAGCCGCCTTCAGCTCGACGACGTAGTTGTCATAGAGGCTCCGCAGCTCTGCGATGACCGCCCGGCATCCGTCCTGATCGCCGCGATGGGCGAGGACGTTGGCGGCGCCGTACAGGGTCCGCAGCTGGTAGCGTGGGGAAGTCATCCCCCAACGCGCGCCCATCCACGGCGCCTGCCCGTCGGCCGCCGTCCGCGTGCTGCGCGCCGCGGGAGAGGCGCGACCCGCCGGTGTCGTACCGGTGCCCCACATCGTGCCCCAGCCGGACAGCCAATAACCGTCGCGTTGGGCCTTCTGGTTCAACGCCCGAAGGTCGTCGAGGCATTGCTGCGCCACGGCACCGTGCGCGGCGACCCCGCCCGACGTCCGCTGGGTACCGCTCGCGGTATCGCGGTTCGACCCTGCGGCATTCGCCCCGCTCTTCGCGCCCTGCGCCTGCGTCTGTCCCTGCTTTCCACTCCCGCTGTGGTCCGTGCGCTGCTGCGCCCAGCTGTACGGCGCGGCCAGCAGGAGTGCGGACACGGCCACCGTCCCGAAAAGCTTCATTCTGGACTCCATGATTTTCTCCTTGAGCTTCGTTGGGGGGTCCGCGGCTCGTGCTCGAGCCACTCATTGCGGAACACAATGAATCAGGAGCGGTTCCGAAGCCGGCCGGAGAGAAATCCCGTCGGCGGCGCGCGCGCCGCCGGCATTCGGGGCAGTGCGGGCATTCAGGTCCAGTAGCCCTGCCGGCCGTAGTGGCCGAAGAGACGATCCTCATATCCACGTTCGATGCCGACGCCGTGATCGTATTCGGGGCTGGCCTTGATCTGGTCGCGGGTCAGGTCGACGTAGACCATCCGCTCGCCCCAGCTGACCGAGGTAATCCATCGGGGCGACACGATGACCTTTCGACCCGGCCACCAGTTGCGTGTGTCGACCATCATGTACCGGATCGCCCAGCCGTCATCGTCGCCGACGAAGTCCTCGACATGTCCGATGTCGCCGTCGGAAGCGTGGATGTAGTAGCCGACGACCTCGGAGGTGCTCCGCAGGTGCGGATCGCCCTGCGGACGGTCCGCCTCCCTCTGCCGGGGCCCGTCGCGCAACGGGGCCGGGGCCATCCCGGCCGCCGGCGTGAATGGCACGCCGATCGCCGACGGCGGGTAGGCGCCCTCCCAATACGGCCACCAGCCGAAGAAGCTGGTGACGTCACGCTCCATCTGGCGGGAAACAGGGGCCGCGGCGTCGATGCTCGGCCCTTCCTCGATGCGCTGCCGGGTAACGTCGACCGCGAGATTGCGCTCTGCGGCGAGCGGCTGCTCGAATGCCGAGGTGGCGACCAGAACCTTGCGGCCCGGCAACCAGCCTCCGGTATCCACGACCACCCAACGGATCGTCCAGGTTTCATCGTCGAACAGCAGGTCGGCGACCGAGCCGACATCCCCGTCGCTCGCCCGGACCGACCGGCCGAGCACGTCGGAAGTTCTCCAGAGCATGTCCGTCTCCGCAAATTGGGGCTTCCTCGCGCAACGCGAGGCCGGCGGAGCAGTTCCTAGGCGCGTTCTGAGGGGCGAATGGCCGAAGAGCGGACAATTATTCGGGGCTGATGACGACCATGACGCCGCATCCGTCGCCTTCAGGCCGCGACTGCCAGGTGCAGAGAACGCGTCCGGAGCGCGCTCGGCCGTCGCCCAGGCAATCGGGGGGGATGAGGGGCTCCGGCGATGGGCGCGCCCGCAGCGCGGCCTCGCACCCACCGCCCGCCCACTCCAGGCCCATCGCAAAGCCGCGATAGGCGCCAGGCGCTGCGCGCAGCCAAAACGTGCGAGTGATACTTTGGCCCGGTTTCACCATCTGGGCCGGTTCGCCGTCGATCGTCGATGCGGCGGGCGCATGGAGCCGATTCTCGAAGGTGACCGCTACCGCCACCTGCTGGGCCCGTGCAGCTGATCCCAGCATGATCACGCAAAGCGCTACGGCGAACGAGCCCCTCCTCATGCTGCCCCCACGACGAATGCACATCAGGCCCTCGCTCCGAACGGCGCGAACGACGATGCATATTACTCCGTCGAACTGAGGAGTGCCGGCGCCGGACGTCGACCGCCTCGGCTGCATATGTCATACGAGACTCTTATGTCAGCGGCGCGCCATGACGGAAAGGCCGAGATGCACGACTTCCCCGACGATATCTTCACCGAGCCCGAAGACATCGACCCCGACACGATGGCGAATCTCGGGCCGCTGCGCCGCCTCGCCGGCGTGTGGCAGGGGTTGAAGGGCGTCGACCTCAACCCGAAGGCGGACGGGCCGGAGCGGCGCGAATACCTCGAGCGTATCGAGATGCAGCCGATCGATCCGCAGCCCAACGGCCCGCAGCTTCTCTATGGCCTGCGCTACCATGTCCACATCGTCTCGACCGAGGAGGAGACGACCTTCCACGATCAGATCGGGTACTGGCTGTGGGAGCCGGCGACGGGGCTGGTGATGCAGACGCTGGCCATCCCGCGCGGCCAGGTCGCGCTCGCGTCCGGCCGCTCCGCGCCCGATGCCGACCGGATCGCCGTCCGGGCCGACCGTGGCGGCCCCGGCTACGGCATCTGCTCGACCGACTTCCTGGAATGGGCGTTCCGCACGGATTCCTATGCGCTGGAGATCACGTTCCACGAGGATGAGACCTGGAGCTATGTCTCCGACACCGTGCTGCAGGTGCGCGGCCGCGCGGAGCCCTTCCACCACCTCGACCGCAATCGGCTCACGAAGGTCGGCGAGCCGAAACCCAACCCGCTGCTGCGCATCCGCCGCAATAGGGTCGCGCGCGAGGCGGCGCACGGGCTGGTTTGAATTCAGCCGGCGCCCGCCGGGTTCAGCGCGGCTTGCGTCCTCGCCGCCACCCGCAGGTTTCGCGTTCGAAGACGTCGGCCAGCACCTTCAGCACGGCCTTGGCACGGCAGGCCAACCGCCGGGGCGCTACGCCCGCGCGGTCGCCCGTGGCCGTTCCGGCCAGCGATAGGCGAGGTTGGCGCGCCCTGCTGGACTCGAACCAGCGACCCCGCGCTTAGAAGGCGCGTGCTCTATCCGACTGAGCTAAGGGCGCATCGCTATCCGCGAACGCGGTCGTAGCGGAAGTTGTCGGCGTAGGATTTCGGCCTGATGACGCGCTCGTGCGTCGGCAGCACCGTGAAGTCGAGGCCCAGACGCTTGGCGTGCGCTTCGGCCTCCTCGCGCGTCGCGAAGGTCAGACGCACCTGCTGGCGTGTGTCGGCCGAGCTGATCCAACCCATCAGCGGATCGGCGCGCTTGGCTTGCGAAGGCGGAAACTCGAGCACCCATTCGCGGGTCCTCGCGCGCCCCGACTGCATCGCCGTCTTCGCCGGCAGATAGATCCGCGCCTCGGCCATCGGTCCGCCACCTTGCTGGTCGGGGCGAGAGGATTCGAACCTCCGGCATCCTGCTCCCAAAGCAGGTGCTCTACCAGGCTGAGCTACGCCCCGAACGGATGAAAGTGCCGATTTTCTGCGGGTTTCCGGCCGCGATGTCAAGTGCGGCGCGCAGGGCGAAATCGGCCGAAAAGGGAACGATCAGGCACAATCCAGTCACAGTCGCGTCGCACTTGTTCTTGCTGCGTTCTCGTCCCATCGTCGGGCCATGCAGGACGAGAACCACACGCCGGCCGAGGACATCGCGTGGGCGCTCCGCGACGCCGCGGTGAAGGTCGGACCGAAGAAGCATCCGCTGCCCGAGGGCGATCGGCTCATCCTCGCCGCGGCGATCCTGCGGCACCTCCAGCTGTGCGGCTGGCGCATCACGCGGGCGCCGCCGGCGGCGTGGCATTCGTGGCCGCCACCGGGGGCGAAGATACCGGGGACGGAGCCGTGATCCGCACGATCATGCTGGTCGCGATCGTCCTCGCCACGGGGCCGGCCGCGGCCGAGACGCTCGCCGGTCGCGCCCGGGTCGTGGACGGCGACTCGCTCGTCGTCGACGGGCGCCGGGTGCGCCTCTTCGCGATCGACGCGCCGGAGCTGCACGAGCCGCTCGGCGAGCGGTCGCGGCGGGAGACGGTCGGGATCTTGGGGGATCGCCCGGTCGCCTGCGCCGTGCGCGGCTACGACGGGCATGCGCGCGCCATCGCTGTCTGCCGGGCCGGCGACGTCGACATCGCCGGCGAGCTGGTGCGGCGGGGCTGGGCGCGGGCGTGGCGGCACTACGGCCGCGACTATGCCGCCCTCGAGGCGGAGGCGCGCGCGGCGGGGCGCGGCATGTGGGCACCGGGACTCGAAGCGGCACGCGCGTCGCCCCGGCACCGGGAGTGAGGCTCGCCGGGCCGATCGCCTCAGGCGACCGCGCCGTCGTTCTTCGCGCCCCGTGCGACGATCTGAAGCGCGCCGTCCGGCAGCGGGCGCTGCAGGCGCGCCGCCTCCTGCCAGGGCGCCGACAGCCAGGCGTCGCGCTCCGCGGCCGTGGTGAGGATCACCGGCATCGCCTTGGGGTGAATCGGCGCCACGTCGGCGTTGGGCTCGGTCGTGAGGAAGGCGTAGAGGTCGATCGTCTCGACGCCCGTGCGGACCTTGCGGACCGACGTCCACCGCGGGACCCAGATGCCGGCGAAGCACGCCAGCGGCCGGCTTCCGTCGAGCGCGAACCAGACGTCGCCGCCGGCCTCGCGGTTGAACTCCGAGAACGAAGTGAATGGCACGAGGCAGCGATGCTCCGGCCCCAGCCAGCGCTTCCAGTGGCGGCTGCTGGTGTTGCGGACGTTCGTCGTCCCGCTGTCGGGCTCCATCCGGAGCAGCTCGTCGAAGTCGACGGCCTTGCCCTTGGCGCGCAGCTTCTCGGCGCGCTTGCTCGCCGCGTCGAGCTGCGCCTTCTGCGACGACGGCATGCCCCAGCGGGCCAGCGCCAGCTCGCGACCCTCGGCACCGGCGCGGACGATCGGCGCCGAGTAGTCCGGGAACACGCCCGGCATCGGCGGCAAATTGCCTGCCAGGTCGACCGTCACGCCGAACAGCCGGCGGATCGCCTCCTGGTTCGTCGTGACGGAGTAGAGGTTGCACATGGCCGACGTTCTAGCAGCGGCCGGCCGACCCGTCACATTGCGCGGCCGCAGCTGCATTCCGCGCCGGCTTCGCCGCCCATCCGGCGCTGGCCCCGCTGGGCCGGCGGGAGAGCCCCGCCGACCCAGTTGGCACCGCGCCTAGCGCTTGCCCCGCAGGCCTTTGATGAACTTCTTGACCGGCTCCGTCACGACCCCGCCGGCCTTCGCGACGACGCTCTGGTCGGAGAACGGCTTCTTACCTTCGAGGACCTGCTTCGTCTCCCAGAGCACCGCACCGACACCGATCGCCTGCGCGGCGCATGCCGGGTTGATCGGGCACTGGAGGATGACGGCCGTACCGCCGATCGCCACGGGTTCCGCCTTGACCGCCGGCGAGGTGACGACGCACGCGCCGATCAGGGCGGCGCCGAGGGCGAGGCGCGAGAAAAGGGAATGCGAGAGGACCAACATGATGTCGTCTCCCTGGCGCGGGGCGTCGGCGGCCGGCGAAGCCGGACGCAAGGCGCAACCCGGCGGAACAGCGTCCGCTTACAGGGGAACGGATTGCCGTATCCGGCTATTCCGATCCTCTTAACACAATCTAGGAGGGCGCCTCTGCTGCAGGGTGGATGATGCACGATCGCTACTTTGCATCGCATTCCCCACCCGCCTGCCGCGTCCTGATGCACGCCAGTCGCGCCCTGCAGTCGGCCCCGGCGGCGCGCACGCCCGCCCGGTAGCGGAGATCATCCTCGACGGTCACCGGCGGTGGCGGGACCGGGGGCTCGTCCTGGCACGTCAGCAGGGCGGCCGGGTGCTCGACCGGCACCAGCTCGATCTTGGTGACGATCCGTGGCGGCGGCTCCTCCGGCGGCTTGCCGGCGCAGGCGGTCAAGATAGCGATCAGCAGCAGGGCAGGCGTCAGCCAGCAGCGATTTCGCATCGGGATCACGGGCGGCCTCCTGGTAGACGACGACGAGCTTCTGGCCGGCCTTTTTCGCGCGCCCGAGCTCGGCCTCGATGTCGGCCATGTCGCGGGCGTGGGCGGCGCGCAGCCGGCCGAGCTCGGCCAGGTTCTCGGTGTTGAGCCGGGTCACGTCGTCGACCTGGCGCTGCAGGATCGCCTTGTCGGCGGCGAGCCGCTCGGCGAGATCGGCGGTCCGGTCGAGCGCCAGCTGCCGGTTGTGCAGCACCACCTGCGAGGCGGCGACGTAGCCGAGGCCGGCCAGGGCCAGCGCGCCGGCGACGTACCAGGCGATCGAGCCGCCGCCGAGCCAGGCGAGGACCCGGGCGATCATCCCGCCGCCAGCCCACCCGCGGCCAAGCCCGCCCCGGCCGTCGCGAAGGCGAGCGCGGCCGCGCCGATGGCGCCCAGCAGCGTCGCGTCCGGCGGGCCCGCCAGCTGCCCGTCGCCCCGGACCTCCGCCTGGACATAGGCGACGAAGTAGATCCCGACCTTGGCCGCGCCCGCGAGGATCGCGGCTGCCGCCCACAGCCAGTCGCCATGGATCGCCAGTACCGCGACCGAGGCGGCGACAGGCAGCGTGCCGGAGGCGGCGAGCGCGACATATGCCATGCGCGTCGAGAGGCCGGTGCGCGACCGGCTCCACGACAGGCCCATCCCGCCCAGATGGCCGATCGTCCAGGCGCCGCCGGTGCCGGCCGCCAGCAGGGCCGCGGCGAAGGGGCCGCTCCGCCACCATTCGTCACCGATGGTCACGCCCCAGCGCATCAGCGCGATGGCGGCGAGCGGCAGGCCGATCGCCACGACGCCCGCCTCCTTCCATTTCGAGGACGGGTCGTCGGCGGTCCGCTTGGGCCAATAGGGACCGTCCTGGTCCCTGATCCAGCCCCAGAAGCTGCCCCACAGGAACAGGAACGCCGCGGCGGCAGCCGCGGCGAGGAACGTCGCCATAATGATCCTCCGATGAAGGGAAAGGGTCAGCCGGCCGCGGCGTCGAGATCGCCCGTCCGCTGCGCCGATGCCGCGGCAACCTGCAGCTTCGTGGTCTCCCAGGAGACGACGGCCCGCCGGCGGCTGTGCGCGTCGTAGCGGGCGGCACCGCCGAAGCCGAGGCCGAGCGCGATGGCGGCCTGCAGGAGGTAGTCCACGCGCTTGTCGACATGGTCGTTCGGAGCGCCGAACAGCGCGAGCCAGATGCCCGCCAGAAGGGCGACGACGGCGCCGCCCGCCAGGACGGGGAGCGACCACTTCCAGGAATCCCTGAACCCGCCCTGCGGGGTCATGTCCTCCGCGGCGCCGAAGCGGAAGTCGTCGCCGACGCTCATGCCGCCGATCCTCAGGCCGCCCGCCGGATGCCTTCGGCGATGACGGCGTCCTCGTACCAGTCGCCCTCGGCGAGCGGCCCCGGCCCGCATTCCTTGCGCACGATCGCGCGGACGAGCGTGCGCAGCGTCTCGAAGTCGTCGATGTCGATCGGGTCGTCCGGGTCGACGCCGAGCCGGTCGGTCACGAAGGCGATGTAGAGATGCGTCGGGTTCTCGGCGGGCGGCGCCCAGCGCGAGATTATGCCGCGCACGGTCTTCAGCCCGTGCTTGTCGCGATAGGAGCGCAGCACGCGCACGATCGCGCGGATGCCCCATTCCGGCGTCTCGAACACGATGAAGCGCCGGTCGCCCGACTGGTCGGCCGCCATGCCCTGCCACTGCGTGCCCGTCCGGTCGATGTTGCCCGGGTTGTTGTTGCGGATGCCGCGCGGGAGATCGCCCATCTCACCCTCCCATCAGTTGCCTGACGACGGTCGGCAGCACCGCGCCGACGAGAATGCCGACGACGCCGGCCGCCGCGCCGATGACGCGCCAGGCGCCCTTGATGCCGGCGACCAGCGTGTTGAGCTGCGCGATCTCGATCAGGATGCGGCCGCGCTCGACCGCACCCGCCGCCACCGTCTCGCGGAGATGCTCGATCCGCGTCTCCAGCACGGCGATGCGCGCATAGAGGTCGGCATGGCTGATGCCGCCCTCGTCCTCGTCCCGTGGCGCCATTGTCCCCCCTTCAGGCTTCGGTGATCGCGAAGGTCCAGCCGTGGAACCGCCAGGTCTCGTGCTCGATCGGCGTCGGCTCGTCGAGGTGCCCCAGCACGGTCAGGCGGTCGGCGTGGATGCCCATGTCGGCGAGCGCGGAGAAGAGGACCGGCCGGGTGCGGCCGACCATGCGCATCGCCTCCAGCCACTGGCCCAGCGCCACGTCGCGGTCCTGCAGGTGGA
>JBFWXJ010000225.1:0-10319 GCA_050187535.1 Alphaproteobacteria bacterium
GCCCCCTCAAGGCGTTCTACTGCCGCCTCAGGGACGCCGGCAAACCCGCCAAGGTCGCCATCGTTGCAACCATGCGAAAGCTCATCGTCGCCCTCAACGCCATGGTCGCCGCAGGCGAAAACTGGAGGGACCCAGAAACTCAACAAGCCGCTTGAAACACAGTTGCTCGGGATGAGGCGCTCTTGCTATTGCCGTCAAAGGCTTTCCTCACCCCGAGATACCCAGGGCGCGGGCGCGCACCACGATGAAAGAAATGGCGTTCCTGTGACGCCAATTTCCTCATGGTGAGCCTGTCGAACCATGAGGCTCTCAGGCCGGAGAGCCTCGTCCTTCGACAGGCTCAGGACGAGGAAACACTTATTGCATACAAGGGAGCGGGAGAGCTTCCGTCAACTTTCAAGGCAGCTTCGTCGAGGGGCGCTCGGACGGCTGTGCAATCGTCTTTGAAGAATTGGTGGCCGCTCACCGGATCACCGGTACATGGGCGGCAGCCGTGAGCGGGACCTGACCGAGCAGGCGAGGGTCGTCGGCGATCTCGACCTGGCGGTGGAAGGGGACGAAGCCCGAGCGCATGTAGAAGGCGAGCGCGCCCGGATGGTCGAGGGTGCAGGTATGCACCCAGAAGCGGCCGATCGGCCGGCTCCAGGCCAGCTCGATCGCGCGGTTCATCAGCCAGCGCCCGGCGCCGGTGCCGAGATGGGGCTGGGTGATGCCGAAGAACGCCAGCTCGCACCGGCCGGCCTCGCGGAAATCGAGCTCCAGCAGGCCCTCCGCCCGGCCGTCCGCCTCCAGCGCATGCACCGCGACCGCGGGGTCGTGGAGGATGGCGGCCAGCTTCGCGTCGCTCATCTGCAGGCGCGAGAACCACAGCCAGTCCTCGCCGATGCGCCGCCAGAGATCGCGATACCAGCCGAGGTCGGGCCGCTCCACCGTCGCGAGCCGCCAGGGCGCGGGGTCCGGGTCGGGCCGGGCAGCGGGCCGCGCCTTCATTTCCAGCGCGGTCACGACCGCGGCGATCTTGCCTTGGGGCACGTCGGAGTAGCCGTCGGGGAGGAGCATGTCGGATGGCACTTCCGCTGGAGGGGTCGCCCGAGATACGTCGGCGCAACGATCGGGGAAAGGGATTCGCACAATGGCGGGCAGGCTGACGGGCAAGGTGGCGATCGTGACGGGGGCGGCGCGCGGCATCGGCCTCGCCATCGCCGAGCGCTTTGCGGCGGAGGGTGCGGCGCTGGCCCTGGGCGACATCGACGAGGAGCGCGGCGCGGCAGTCGCCGCAAGGCTCGGCGAGCGGGCGGCCTTCTTCCGCTGCGACGTCGGCGACGGGGCATCGGCCGCGACCCTGGTCGAGAATGCCGTCGCGCGCTTCGGGCGGGTCGACGTCGCGGTGTGCAACGCCGGCATCATCCACACCGCCGATTTCCTCGACCTGGCGGAGGCGGATTTCGACCGGGTGCTGCGCGTCAACCTGAAGGGGCCGTTCCTGGTCGGCCAGGCCGCCGCCCGGCAGATGGCGCGCCAGTTCGCGGCCGACGGGTCGCGCGGCGCCATCGTCAACATGTCCTCGGTCAACGCGCGCCTGGCGATGGCGAACGCGGTTCCCTATGCGGTCAGCAAGGCCGGGCTGACGCAGCTCACCAACGTCATGGCGATCGCGCTCGCCGACAAGGGCATCCGGGTCAACGCCATCGGCCCGGGCAGCATCATGACGGACATGCTGCAGGTGGTGATGCACGACGCCGAGATGCGCCGGCGCATCCTGTCGCGCACGCCGCTCGGGCGCTGCGGCACGCCCGAGGAGATCGCCGCCGTCGCCCTCTTCCTCGCCAGCGACGAGTCGAGCTACGTCACCGGCCAGACCATCTACGCCGACGGCGGCCGCCTCGGCCTCAACTACACGGTGCCGGTGGCAGACGGGGCCTGAGGAACCGCTATCAGAAGGGTTGGGCTCAGGCCGCGTTCTCCTCTTCCTCGTCGATCGAGAGGGGGTGACCGGGGCCCTTGGCGCGCTGGGCGCGCGCCACCACAGCATCGAGCTCCGCCTGGGTGCAGAGGCCGAGCGTCACGGGATGGGCCGGCTTGATGTTCTGGCTCTCGGGATGGGTGCGGTCGCGGATCTTCTCGATGGTCGGCTTGGTGGTGCCGATCAGCTTGGAGATCTGCGTGTCCGACAGCTCCGGGTGGGACCGGATCAGCCAGGCGATGGCGTTCGGCTTGTCCTGGCGGCGGCTGATGGGCGTATAGCGCGGCCCCTTGCCCTTGGCCTGGGGCAGCGGAATGTTCGGCTTCACCAGGACGAGGCGCAGCGCGGGGTCGGCCTCGCAGCGGGCGATCTCCTCGCGCGTCAGCTGGCCGTTGCCGACCGGGTCCCAGCCCTGCATACCGGCCGCCACCTCGCCGTCGGCGATCGCCTGCACCTCCAGCTCGTGCAGGCCGCAGAACTCGGCGATCTGCTGGAAGGTGAGCGCGGTGTTCTCGACCAGCCAGACGGCGGTCGCCTTGGGCATCAACGGCATGGTCATCGGGCCGTTCCTTCTGGTTGCGCCGCCCGGTTCGGGCCCTCTGGGGTCCGTCGTCCGGGCCGGCGACTGCTTGGATGGCCCCGTATATAGGGCCAGCCTCGGGGTCTTGGAAGCCGCCAGAATCAGGCCAGGAGGACGATCTTGCCGATATGGGCGCTCGATTCCATCAGCGCGTGGGCGGCCGCCGCCTCCTCCAGCGGATAGGTCCTGAAGACCGGCGGCCGCAGCTTGCCGGCGGCCAGCAGCGGCCACACCCGCTCTTCCAGCGCGGCCGCGATGGCGCCCTTCTGGGCGACCGTGCGCGGCCGCAGCGTCGAGCCGGTGACGGTCAGCCGCTTCGCCATGACCGGCTGCAGGTTGAGCTGGACCTTGGAACCCTGGAGGAAGGCGATCTGCACCAGCCGCCCCTCGGTCGCCAGGCAGGCGAGGTTGCGCTGGGTGTAGTCGCCGCCGACCATGTCCAGCACCACGTCGACGCCGACCCCGCCGGTCGCCTTCTCGACCGCGGCCACGAAGTCCTCGCCCCGGTAGTCGATGGCGAGGTCGGCGCCGAGCTTCGTGCAGGCGGCACACTTCTCCGGCCCGCCGGCGGTCACGAACACCGTCGCGCCGAATGCCTTGGCGAGCTGGATCGCCGTGGTGCCGATGCCGCTCGACCCGCCATGGACGAGCAGGCGCTCGCCCGCCTTGAGGTGCCCGCGCTCGAAGACGTTGGTCCACACCGTGAAGAAGGTCTCGGGCACGCCGCCCGCCTCGGTCATGGAGAGGCCCGACGGCACCGGCAGGCATTGCGGCGCGGGGGCGGCGCAGTATTCCGCATAGCCGCCGCCCGCGACCAGCGCGCAGACCGCGTCGCCCGGCTTCCAGCGGCCGGCGTCGGCGCCCACCGCGACGACGGTGCCCGCGACCTCCAGCCCCGGCAGGTCCGAGGCGCCGGGCGGCGGCGCGTAGCCGCCCATGCGCTGCAGCACGTCCGGCCGGTTGATGCCGGCAGCCGCCACCTTGATCAGCACCTCGCCCGCCCCCGGCGCCGGCGTCGGCCGGCGGGTGGCGACCAGCACCTCGGGCCCGCCCGGCCGGACGATCTCGACGGCGCGCATCGTCCCAGGCAAGTCGGATTGGGGCAGATCGGTCATGGCGAGGCTCCCTCCGGTTGGCCGGCTCCCGATAGTATGCTGGCCGCGACAGGACAAGAGGCCCGCCCATGCCCGCGATCGATCCCGAGGACCAGGCCCCGCGCAAGCCCGTGACCGGCCCGAAGCTGCTCGATCCCATGTCGATCGAGGAGCTCCACGCCTATATCGGCGAACTGGAGGCGGAGATCGCGCGGGTGCGCGCGGCGATCGCCGCCAAGCAGGGCCAGCGTAGCGCCGCCGAAGCCTTCTTCCGGCGCTGAGGGGGCTCCCGACATGGTCCGGACGGCGCGCACCGCCACGCTCGACATCGCCTACGAGGAGTCCGGCCCGGCCGACGGGCGGCCGGTTTTCCTGATGCACGGCTTCCCCGACGACCCGCGCACCTGGGACGGCGCGGTCGGGCCGCTGGCCGCCGCCGGCTGGCGGGTGATCGTGCCGTGGCTGCGCGGCTATGGCCCGACGCGGTTCCTGGATGCGGCGACGCCACGCTCGGGGCAGCAGGCGGCACTCGGCGACGATCTCAGGGCGCTGATGGCGGCACTCGACATCGGCCGGGCGCATCTCGCCGGCTACGACTGGGGCGGGCGGGCGGCCTGCATCGTCGCCGCGCTGTGGCCGGAGCGCGTCGCCGGCCTCGTCTCGATCGGCGGCTACAACATCCAGAACATCGCCCGCGCGAACCGGCCGGCCCCGGCCATTCAGGAATACCGCTACTGGTACCAGTGGTACCTGCACACCGAGCGGGGTGCGGCCGGGCTGGCCGCCAACCGGCACGACATCTGCCGCCTCCTGTGGCGCCTGTGGTCGCCCAACTGGGATTTCGACGACGCCACTTATGCGGCAACCGGCGCTTCCTTCGACAACCCCGACTTCGTCGCCGTCTCGGTGCAGTCCTACCGCCACCGCTACGGCGCGGCGCCGGGCGACCCCGACCTGGAGGAGATCGAGCGCCGTCTGGCGGCCCAGCCGCCGATCGCCGTGCCCACCGTCGTCCTGCACGGCGCCTGCGACGGCGTCAGCCCGCCCGAGGATTCTGCCGGCCACGCCCGCTTCTTCACCGGCCCCTATGTCCGCCGGGTCGTTCCCGTCGCCGGGCATTTCCTGCCGCGCGAGGCGCCGGAGACGGTGGTGGCCGCGCTCGCCGAACTGGCGGGGGCCTGAGGGTGGAGGCAGCCGGCCTGTTCGTCGCGGCGGGCGGCCGCACCACCTTCCTCGCCCGGCTGGCCAACGCCGCCTATGAGGACGGGCCGTCAGCACTGCCGGACGGGCTGGCGCCGCTCGCCGTCGCCGGGCTGGAGGACGGCCGCTATGTCGATGCTAACGGCACGGCCGTCGCCCTGGTCGGCCGCGCCGACGACGCGCTCTTCATCGCCTTCCGCGGCACCGACGACGCGACCGACGAGTCGGAATGGGGGGTGCCGCAGCGCCATTTCGCGCGCTTCGCGCCGCTGCTGGCCGAGCTCGACGCCTATGTTGCCGACCCGGCCAACGGTATCGCCCGGGCCTATGCGACCGGCCACAGCCTGGGCGGCGCCATGACCGAGGCGCTGTTGGCGAGCCGCGGGGATGATCTCTGGTCGGGCGTCGCCTTCGGCAGCCCCGGCTACGGCCTGGGGCTGCCGGACGTGGAGGACCCGCGGATCGTCAATGTCGGCATCTCCGGCGACCCGGCGGCGCTGCTGGCCGCGCTGATGGGCGGGCGCGGCGACCACTACGTCGTCATGGACCCGGACGGCACCGCGGGAGCGCTCGACCTGCTGGAGAGCCACGACGTCCTGGCCTATGTCGCCGTCGCCCGCTTCCTCGACACCGGCATCGCCTTCCCCGACCCGGCGCTGGCCGGCAACGGCCGCCTCGACCAGGCGATCCAGGTTCCGGCCCGCTTCGAGCGCCTGTCGGCGACCCTCGACGACGAATGGGACCTGCGGGTGACCGCGCGCGACGACGTCGGCCTCGACCGGCTCTTCGCCGCCTCCGGCTACGGCACGGCGGCGACGCCGACCGGGCTCGCCTTCGTCGGCGCACCCGGCGCCGCCGACGCCTTCACCGGCGGGACGAGCGCGGACACGATCTTCGGCATGGACGGCGACGATACGCTGGCGGGCGCCGCCGGGACTGACGGGCTTTCGGGCGGCCACGGCGCGGACACCATCCATGGCGGCGCCGGCGACGATCTCGTCCATGGCGGCCGCGACGGCGACGCCCTCCACGGAGACCGCGGCGCCGACACGCTGTCGGGCGACCGCGGCGACGATTCCCTCTGGGGCGGCGAGGGCGCCGACGTCTTCCTGTTCGCCGCCGATGGCGGCCACGACCTCGTCCTCGACTTCGATCCGGCCGAAGGCGACCGGATCGCCGTCGCCGCCGGCCTGCCCTTCACGCTCCTGGCCGGGGCCGCGGGCGAGGCGGTCCTGGAGCTCGAGGACGGCAACGGGGTGACGATCGCCGGCGTGGCGCCGGACGCGATCGGCCAGATCTGGGTCGTGTGAGCGCCTACTCCCCTTCCCAGTAGTCGCGGCCGTCGCCGCGCCGGCCGAGGAAGCGCATGCGCTCGGAGGCGCCGCCGGGGCCGGTCGGCAGGTCGGCGTAGAGGCCGAACTTGCCGGAATCGGGGTACTCGACCACGTCGGGCGACAGGCGGGTGCTGACGGCGAGGTAGCGCAGCTCCTCGGTCGCCGAGGTGTTGGCGATCTGGTGCGCCGTCTCGGCACCGGCGGGCGGGCAGGCGATCGCGTCGCCCGCGCGGATGGGATGGGTGGCGTCGCCGATGCGCACCTCGCCGGTGCCCGAGAGGACGAAGAACATCTCCTCGTTGACGTGGTGGCTGTGGCGCGGGAAAGCCACCTTGCCGGGCGGCACGACCGTCAGGTTGTAGCCGAGCCTGACGGCGCCGATGCGCTGCCCGATGGCGGCGACGCGCGCCTCGTAGCGCGGGTCGGCGGGGGCGCCCTCCGGCGCGCGGCCGACGCGGCGGAACTCGAGCGCATCGAGGTTGAGGATCGGGTGGACCACTTGCGTCTCCTGCGGCAGGGGAAGGGATGATAGCGCGGGCACTTGCCCGGCGCGGCGTGGCCGTGGTTCCGTCCCGGCCATGCTCGTCATCTTCGATTGCGACGGGGTCCTCATCGACTCCGAGATCATCTACTCCGAGGTCGACGCCGCCATGCTGACGCGCCTCGGCCACCCGACCCGGCCCGAGGAGATCTCCCGCCGCTTCACCGGCGTGCCGCACCGCGATCTCTGGCGCATCCTCGCCGACGAGCTCGGCCTCGTGACCTCGGACGCGCTGTTCGCGGCGATCGGGGACGAGTGCCGCCGGCGCTTCGCCGAGGAGCTGGCGGCGATCCCCGGTGCCGCCGAGGCGGTGCGTGTCGCCGGGGCGCTCGGCCACGAGACCTGCGTCGCGTCGTCGACCGCGCTCCCGAGCCTGCGCGCCAACCTCGCCACCGCGGGGCTGATCGACCTCTTCGGCGACAACGTCTTCTCGGCGAGCCAGGTGCGGCGCGGCAAGCCGGCGCCGGACGTGTTCCTGTTCGCCGCCTCGCAGATGGGAGCGGACCCGGCCGACTGCCTGGTCGTCGAGGATTCGGTCGCGGGCGCCACCGCGGCGCGGCGGGCCGGGATGGCGGTGGTGGGCTTCACCGGCGGCAGCCACGCCGATCCCGAGCTGGCCGGCCGCCTGCGCGACGCCGGCGCCGGCCACATCCAGCCGACGATGGCCGGCTTCGCCGCGTGGCTGGCGGCAGCCGGCAATGCCTAGGCCGTCACGAAGTCGGCGACCAGCTTGACGTTGAGGCCGACGATGACGAGGGCCACGAGGCCGGCCGCCGCCGTCATCCAGCGTGGTGCTGCGAGCGCGCCCATCTTGCGCCGGTCGGCGGTGAAGAGGACGAGCGGCACCACCGCGAAGGGGAGCTGCAGGCTGAGCACAACCTGGGAGAGGATCAGCAGCTTGCCCGTGCCTTCCGCGCCGTAGAGCATCGTGACGGCCGCCGCCGGCAGGATGGCGATGCCGCGGGTGGCGAGCCGTCGCAGCCAGGGCGGCAGGCGGATGTCGAGGAAGCCCTCCATCACCGCCTGGCCCGCCATCGTCGCCGTCACCGTCGAGTTGAAACCGCAGCAGAGGAGCGCCACGGCGAAGAGCGAGGGCGCCAGCATGCCGCCCAGGAGCGGCGCCAGCAGCGCGTGGGCGTCGCCCAGCTCGGCCACCTCGTGCCGCCCGCCCTCATGGAAGGTGGCGGCCGCCAGGATCAGGATCGAGGCGTTGATGGCGAGTGCGGCCGTCAGCGCGATCGTCGAATCGATGGTCGCCAGCCGCACGGCGTCGCGCCGCTCGCCCTCGGCCGGGCCGACCCGCCTGGTGCCGACGACGGCCGAGTGGAGGTAGAGGTTGTGCGGCATCACCGTGGCGCCGAGGATGCCGAGCGCCAAGTAGAGCATGTCCGGGTCGCGGACGATGTCCGCCGTCGGCGCGAAGCCGCGGATGACCGCCCCCCAGTCGGGGTCGGCCATGGCGATCTGCACCGCGAAGCAGGCGGCGATCACGCCCAGCAGCGCCACCACCAGCGCCTCGACCCAGCGGAATCCCAGGTTCTGCAGCCACAGCACCAGGAAGACGTCGAGCGCCGTCAGGACGACACCGATCTCCAGCGGGATGCCGAAGAGCAGGTTGAGGCCGATCGCCGTCCCGATCACCTCGGCCAGGTCGGTGGCGCAGATCGCGGCCTCCGCCAGGGCCCACAGAACCCAGGCGACCGGCCGCGGGAAGGCATCGCGGCACGCCTGGGCGAGGTCGCGCCCCGTCGCCACGCCGAGGCGCACGCAGAGCGCCTGCAGCAGGATCGCCATGAGGTTGGAGAGGAGGGCGACCGTCAGCAGCGCGTAGCCGAAGCGCGAGCCGCCGGCCAGCGAGGTCGCCCAGTTGCCCGGGTCCATGTAGCCGACGGCCACCAGGTAGCCCGGCCCGAGGAAGGCCGCGACCCGCCGGAAGCCGCGGCGCGGCACCGCGACCGAGCCGTGCACCTCCGGCAGGGGCGGCTCCGCCGCCGCGCGCCGCCACCCGAAGCCGCTGATATCGCCTGACGGCATGAGCATCCGAGAACTCCGAACCGGTCAACCCGCCGCCGTCGGGGACGTTCCCCGCAGGCGCCCGGCATTGTCGTTCAGAGATATTGCGACGCATTCGCAATTACAATCCGAGTTCGTTCGCCGGCCCCTCTCCGCTCCGCGCGGGCGGAGAGGGGCCGGCGAACGGCCTCAGGGCAGCAGGCGCTCGGCGATCTGGACGGCGTTGAGGGCCGCCCCCTTGAGGAGCTGGTCACCGGCGACGAAGAGCATGACCGAGCGGCCCGAGGGGTCGCTCGGGTCGCGGCGGATGCGGCCGACCAGCACGTCGCCCTGGCCCGACGCCTCGCGCGGCATCGGGTAGTGGTTGTGCGCGGCATCGTCGACGATGCGGATGCCGGGGGCCGATGCGAGCAGCGACCGGACCTCGTCGGGCGTGGCCGGCCGCTCCATCTCGACGGTCAGCGCGATCGAGTGGGCGCGCAGCACCGGCACCCGCACGCAGGTGACGGCGATGCGCATCTCGGGCGACGCCAGGATCTTGCGCAGCTCCAGCATCACCTTCGTCTCTTCCCCGTTGCTGCCCGTCGCGGGATCGACGGCCGTGTCGTGGCTGAAGAGGTTGAAGGCGTAGGGATGGGCGAGCACGGTCGGCGTGAACGGCCGCCCCTCCAGATAGGCCGCGGTCGAGGCGCGCAGCTCCTCCATCGCGGCCGCCCCGGCGCCCGACGCGGCCTGGTAGGTGGCGGCCGTGACCCGCCGGATGGGGTTGGCGCGGTGCAGCGGCGCCAGCGGCACGGCGGCGATGATGGCGACGCAGTTGGGGTTGGCGATGATGCCGTGATGGGCGGAGATGGCGCCCTCGTTCACCTCCGGCACGACCAGCGGCACGCCCGCGTCCATGCGGAAGGCCGACGAGTTGTCGACCACCACGGCGCCCGCCGCGACGGCGGCCGGTGCGAAGCGCTTCGACACGCCGCTGCCGGCCGAGAAGAGGGCGAGGTCGACGCCGGCGAAGCTCTCTTCCGACAACGGCGCCACGGTCAGCGTCTCGTTGCGGAAGCCCATGCTGCGGCCGGCCGAACGCGGCGAGGCCAGCAAGCGCAGGCCGGCGACGGGGAAGTTGCGCTCTTCCAGGCAGCGGGCGAGCTCGACGCCGACCGCGCCGGTGGCACCGACGACGGCGACGGTGGGGTTCGCCGGCAGGCGCAGGCGGAACGGCGGGCGCGCAGATGCGGCCTCGGCTTCGGGCGAATGCTGGATGTGATTGTCGGGGCTCATGGGACGCCTCTCCTTCGGATCGGACCGGAGACGGGCGCCCTGAAGAACGAAGGCCCCGCCTGTGCCGGCGGGGCCTTCGGTTTCGTGCTATGTCGCCGGTGTCACCGCGCGCACGACCGAAGCCCCGCGAGAGGCTTTTTGGTAGTGGCGGTGAAGGTCATGGCGAACATGGGCGGGCGGGAACTTAGGGACGCGCGGGGACGCCGTCAATCGGCACACCGCCCGCCTCGTCCGAGGCACCGGCAAGGTCGCATCGCGCAACGGTCGGCGGCTCATGCCGCCACGGCGGAGGGACGATGATCTCCATGGCCCGGCC
>JBFWXJ010000226.1:0-10303 GCA_050187535.1 Alphaproteobacteria bacterium
GACGCGGCGCGTCTCGGCCGCGGCGAGCGGCCCCAGTGCCACGTCGAGCAAGGCGGGCGCGTCGCGGTCGCCCGCGTCGGCGGCGAACGCGGTCGCCCATTCGATGCGGCGCAGCAGCGCCTCCGGGCCGATCCAGGCGTCGGCCGTGTCCGGCCATCCCGCGGGTGACGGTGCGGCGAAGGGCGTATGCCCGAGGCGGCGCAGGTCGGCGAGCGCGCGCGGCGCCAGGCGCTCCGGCGCCACGAGGCGCAGTGCCGCCACCACCAGCTCGAAGGGTGTGCGCACCTTGGCGAGCGGCGTCGCCCAGGGCTCGGGTGCCGCCACCAGCGCGCGGGCGACGGCGCCGAGGTCGCCATCCGTCTCCCGCCAGGTGCGGACGAGGCGTTCGACGAGGGTCGACGGCGGATCGTCGGCGACGAAGTGCCGGGCCAGCGCCGTCGCGACGCGCCGCGCGGTCGCAGGATGGCGCGCGAGCGCGGCCAGTGCCGCCTCGCCCTCCGCCATGCCGCCTTCCGGCAGCGTGCGGCCGAGCAGGGTCTTGGGCCCGGGCTCGTGCAGCGCCGGGGCGAAGCGGAATACGCCGGCATCGGGTTCGCCCGGACGGCCGATCGTCCAGCCGGTCAGCACAAGGGCGAGCTGCCGGACGTCCTCCTGCCCGTAGTTGCCGACGCCCAGCGTGTGCAGCTCCAGCAGCTCGCGGGCGAGGTTCTCGTTGAGGCCGCGCGCGCGGCGCTGGCCGGCGACCGACCGCGGGCCGATCGAGACGGCATTGTCGAGGTAGAGCAGCATCGCCGGGTGCCGGGTGACCGCCGTCGCGAGGTCGGCGAAGCGACCGAAGACATGCGGGCGGATCGCCTCGCGCATGAACGGGCCGACCAGCCCGGCGACGATCGGGCGTTGCACGGAAACGGTGAAATGGTTGGCCCAGAACCACGCCATCCGCTCGGCGAAGGGGGCCGGGCCGGTGGCCGCCGCGGCGATCTGGGCGACGGCGTCGCGCCGGTAGAGCTCGCGCAGGGTCCGGCGGGCGGTCGGGTCGGCCTCGGGGCCGCGCGCCGCGGCCGTCAGGTGCCCCGCCTCGGCCGTCGTCGGCAGGTCGCCCGGCACCGGCGGCAAGGGGCCGATCTGGGCCGCGGCCCAGCCGCGCGGATCGCCGCCGATCGCCGCAGCCTCGCCCGGGCGGGCGCCGAGGCCGAAACGGGCGGCAGCCGCCGCGGCGCTCACTCTGTGACGTTCCGGTTCATCTCCCTGATACGGGCCGGCCCGAGATTCCCTGCGCGGGCCGGCGGCGCAGGTC
Source organism: Alphaproteobacteria bacterium (assembly GCA_050187535.1). GTDB lineage: Bacteria > Pseudomonadota > Alphaproteobacteria > ATCC43930 > Allostellaceae > Allostella. Next base: position 1,298 of record JBFWXJ010000226.1, read on the forward strand.
GAGCGTCACCCAGAGGCCGGCGACAACGGCGGCGATGCCGGCCCCTTCCACCGGGCCGATCGCCTCGCCCAGGATCGGCCAGGCGAGGAGGGCGGCGAAGCAGGGCACCAGCACGGTGAAGGCGCCGCAGCGCGCCGGCCCCAGCAGCGCCACGGCGCGCGACCAGGCGGCGAGCGCCACGATGCCCGTGGCGAGCCCCTGATAGGCGGCATGGAAGAGAAGCTCGCGCCAGGGCAGCGCCGCCAGCCGCAGGCCGAAGACGGCGAAGTAGGGCGGCAGGTAGAGGATCGCCGACCAGGTCGACAGCGCCGCCGCCACCGCCCAGGGCGCCACCGCCCAGGCGCGCGCGGCGACCGTGTACCAGGCCCAGCCGAGCGCGCCCGTGACGAACATCGCATAGCCGATCCAGGCGCCGGGCGCGGCCGAGGCGAGGCCGTGCCAGCCGACGGCGACGACGCCGGCCGCGCAGAGCGCCAGCCCGACCGCCCGGCGCCGGCCGATCCGCTCGCCGAGCCAGGCCGCACCCAGCGCGGCGGCGAAGAGCGGCACGGTGCCCGGCTGCAGGACGGCGCCATGGGCCGCCGGCGCATAGGCCAGCGCCTGGAACGCGATCAGCACGTAGGGCGCGCCGGCGGTCGTCACGAAGAAGGCGACCCGTCCGGGGGAGAGTGCCCGCCGCGTCCGCCAGGCGACCGGCGCCAGGACGATGCCGGAGACCCCGATGCGCAGCGCCGTCAGGTCGAAGGCGTCGATCCCGGAGAGCGCGGCCGCGCGGCCGGTGACGAAGTAGCCGGCCCAGATGGAGACCGACAGCAGCGCCAATGCGACGCCGACCCAGGCGCGCCCCGCGCCCTCCCCCGCCATGTCGCGCGTCCGCCCGCTTCTACATCCGCTCGGGCGGCGGGACGGCGTCGAGGGCGGCCAGGATCGCCGCGCGGTGCGGCAAGGCGGCGGCCGCTCCCGCCTTCGTGCAGGCGAGCCCGCCCGCCGCCGACGCCCAGCGCAGTGCCGCGGGGAGGTCGTCGCCGGCGTCGAGGCGGGCCGCGAGCGCGCCGACGAAGGCGTCGCCCGCGCCGACCGTGTCGACCGGCCGGATGGGAAGAGCCGCCGCCCGCCAGCCGCCGCCGGCGCCGAGCGCCACCGCGCCCGCGGCTCCCAGGGTGACGACGACGGTGCCGGCGAAGCCCGCTGCGAGGGACCGGCCGGCCGCGATCGGGTCCCCTTCCCCGGCCAGCCCCGCCCCGGCCGCGACCATCCCCGCCTCGATCTCGTTCACGACGAGGATATCGACCGCATCCAGCATGCCGGGCGGCAGTGCCGCCGCCGGGGCCGCGTTCAGGACGACGCGCGCGCCGCGGTCGCGGGCACGCCGGGCCAGCGCCGCGCTGTCGGCGACCGGCACCTCGAGCTGGAGGACGAGCGTCGTGCCCGGCGCCAGCGCGGCGTCGGGAACGCCCTCCTGCCGTGCCTCGCCGTTGGCGCCGCTGCCGACGACGATCTGGTTGCGCCCCTCGGCGTCGACCATGATCGCCGCGCAGGCCGTCGGCAGGCGACCAACGAGGACGCCCGCGCCGTCGATACCGTCGTCGCGCATGGTCCGGCGGAGCATCGCCGCGAAGCCGTCGTCGCCGAGGCAACCGTGCATCGCCACGGCCGCGCCGGCGCGCGCGGCGGCGACCGCCTGGTTCAACCCCTTGCCGCCGGGCCCCGGGACGTAGGTGGGGGTGAGGATGGTCTCGCCCGGCACCGGCAGCCGGGCGAGCGAAAACCCCAGATCGACGTTGAGCGAGCCGAAGACGATGATCATGCGGGGCCGGACGATAGCCCGGCCCGCACCGCCGCGTCAGCCGCCGGAACGCGGGCGCCTCAGTGGCTCATCAGCACCGGGACCGTCATGTGCTGCAGGATCTCGCGGGTGACGCCGCCCAGGACCACTTCCCTGAGACGGGAATGGCCGTAGGCGCCCATCACCAGCAGATCGGTGCCGAGATCGGCGGCCCGCGACAGGAGCAGGTCGGACGGCGACACGTCGTCGGAGACGATGTGCGACGCCTCGACCGGCCGGCCGTGCCGGGCGAGGTGGAGCGCGATGTCGGCGCCGGGGACGCCAGCGCCGCCTGCCGCCGTGGCATCGGGATCGACCGCGAGCACGGTGATGCGGGCGCCCTCGGCGATAAGCGGCAGGGCGTCGCCGACGGCGCGCGCCGCCTCGCGGCCGGCGTTCCAAGCGACCAGCACGTTGTCGCCGAGGGAGGCGAAGGTGCCGGCATAGGGGACGACCAGGGTCGGCCGGCCGGAACCGAGCAGCACCGCCTCGGTCACGCCCGGCAGCGCCGGCGGCGCGTCGGGGTCGTCCTGCCCGGCGATGTTGAGATCGACGTAGCGGCCGTGGACCGCCGCCACCTCGGGATCGGTGGTCGCGACGCGGCGCCATTCCGCCGGGATGCCGGCCGCATCCACCGTGCGGCGGAACAGCGCCTCGGCGGCCTCCGCGCGCTCGACGGCATTGCGGTGCATCCAGTCGAGGGTCTCGCCCGGCAGCTCCGCCATGACGTAGCCCGGGACCGTCGGCTCGACCTGGAGATAGAGGCCGGCCAGATGCGCGCCGTGCCGACGCGCCAGCTCGGCCGCCAGAGCCACGCGCCGCGCGGCGGCGGGCGTGTCGTCGACATGAACCAGCAGATCCCTGAGCGCCATCGGTCGTCCTCCTCGGAAAGTCCGACGAGCATCGCGCCATCGCGGGGGATGGCGCCTTGAGATGGATCAACCGGGTGCCGCGGCGCCCGGCGGCATCGGGCTACGCCGCCCGCGGCGCGGCGGCGATCGGGCCTTCGGGGACGCGGCCTTCCTGGACGCCGTGGCAGGCGACGAGCGCGTCGTCATGCGGCAGCGGCTCGGGGCGCTCGCTCTTGCAGCGGTCGTTGGCGAAGGGGCAGCGCGGGTGGAAGGCGCAGCCGGTCGGCGGGTTGATCGGGCTCGGCACCTCGCCCGCCACGGGCATGCGCTGACGGCCGGTCATGTCCATGTCCGGGATCGTGTCGAGCAGCATGCGCGTGTAGGGATGGCGCGGCCGGCGGAAGAGCGAGCGCGCCGGCGCCACCTCGACGAGGCGGCCGAGGTACATGACGCCCACCCGGTCGGAGATGTGATAGACGACCGCGAGGTTGTGCGAGATGAAGAGGTAGGTCAGGCCCAGCTCGCGCTGCAGGTCCTTCATCAGGTTGAGGATCTGCGCCTGCACCGAGACGTCGAGTGCCGAGGTCGGCTCGTCGCACACCAGGAACTCGGGGTTGCTGGCGAGCGCGCGGGCGATGGAGATGCGCTGGCGCTGGCCGCCCGAGAACTCGTGCGGGTACTTGGCGCCGTCGGCCGGCGTCAGGCGGACCTGGCGCAGCAGCTCGTCGACGCGGGCGTTGATCGCCTTGTCGCCCTGGATCAGGCGGTAGGCGCGGATCGGCTCGGCGATGATCTCGCGGACGCGCCAGCGCGGGTTGAGGCTGGCATAGGGGTCCTGGAAGATCATCTGGATGCGCGAGCGGATGGGCGCCATGTCCTGGCGCTTGGTCATCCGCCCGAAGTCGTGGCCGTCGAACTCGATGGTGCCGCGCGTCGCGCGGTAGAGGCCGACGGCGAGCCTGGCCACGGTCGACTTGCCGCAGCCGGATTCGCCGACCAGCGAGAAGGTCTCGCCCTTGCCGATCGCGAAGTCGATGCCGTCGACCGCCTTCAGGATCTGCCGCGGCTTGCCCTCCAGCACCCGGTTGAGGAGCGGTGCGGAGACGTCGAAGTAGCGCGCGAGCCCGGCGACGCGGACCAGCGGCGTTGCGGCCTGCTTCGGTGCGTCCTGGCCGGGCATGGCGATCGTGTCAGGCATGCCCCACCCCGTCGGCGTATTTCCAGCAGGCGGCGTCGTGGTAGGGCGCCACCGGGATGCGCTCCGGCCGCTCGACCCGGCAGCGGTCGAACACGTAGGGGCAGCGCGGGTTGAAGGCGCAGCCGGCCGGAATCTCGGTCAGGCGCGGCATCGAGCCCTCGATCTGCGTCAGCCGGTCGGAGTCGTGGCCCATGCGCGGGATCGAGCCCATGAGGCCGATCGTGTAGGGGTGCTTGGGGTTCTTGATGACGTCCTTGACCGGCCCGATCTCGGCGATGCGGCCGGCGTACATGACGGCGACGCGGTCGGCCGTCTCGGCGATGACGCCCATGTCGTGCGTCACCAGCATCACCGCCGTGCCGTGCTCGCGGCAGAGCCGCTTCAGGAGCGCGATGATCTGCGCCTGGATCGAGACGTCCAAGGCCGTCGTCGGCTCGTCTGCGACGATGAGCCGGGGGTTGGCGCACAAGGCCAGCGCGATCACCACGCGCTGGCGCATGCCGCCCGAGAACTGGTGCGGGTACTGGTCGATGCGCCGCTCGGGTGCGGGGATGCCGACCTCCTGGAGCAGCGCGAGCGCGCGGTCGCGGGCGGCCGAGGCCGACAGCTCGCTGTGGGTCTGGATCGTCTCGGTCAACTGCCGGCCGACCGAGTAGAGCGGGTTCAGGCTGGTGAGCGGGTCCTGGAAGATCGCGCCGATATGCTTGCCGCGGATCTTGCGCATCTCGTCGTAGGGCAGGTTGTCGATTCGCCGGCCGTCGAGCGAGATCGACCCGCCGGCGATGCGGCCCGGCGGCTCCAGCAGGCCGATGATGGCCGAGCCGGTCATCGACTTTCCGGCGCCCGATTCGCCGACGACGCCCAGCACCTCGCCGGGCGCGATCTCGAAGGATACGTCGTCGACGGCGACCAGCGTGCCGCGGCGGGTCGGGAATTCGACGCGCAGGCCGTCGACGCGGAGAAGAGGCTCGTTCTGCATCGGCGGCGATCAGCGGAGCTTGGGGTTGAGGGCGTCGCGCAGCCAGTCGCCGAGCAGGTTCACCGCCAGGACGAGGACCACCAGCATGATCCCGGGGAAGATCGTCATCCACCATTCCCCGGAGAACAGGAAGTTGTTGCCGACCCGGATGAGGGTGCCGAGCGAGGGCTGCGTGCCGGGCACGCCGACGCCGAGGAAGCTCAGCGTCGCCTCGGCCAGGATGGCGCCCGCCAGCCCGAGCGTGCCGATGACCAGCACCGGCCCCATCACGTTCGGCAGGACGTGGCGGATCATGATGGTGAGCGGGTGCAGGCCGATGATGCGCGCGGCCTGGACGTATTCCTTGTTCTTCTCGACCAGCGTCGAGCCGCGCACCGTGCGGGCATAGGCGACCCAGTTGGAGATGCCGATCGAGAAGATGACAACGTAGAGTGCCAGGTCGTCGTGCATGTCGCGCGGGATGATGCCGCGCGCCACGCCGTCGATGAGGAGCGCGATCAGGATCGCCGGGAAGGACAGCTTGACGTCGGCGATGCGCATGATGACGGCATCGGTGGTGCCGCCGATGTAGCCCGACACCAGACCGAGGAAGACGCCGAGCGTCATCGCAAACAGCGTCGCGCAGAAGCCGACCAGCAGCGAGACGCGGGCACCGAGCAGGATCGTCGAGAAGACGTCGCGGCCCTGGTCGTCGGTGCCGAGCAGGTATTGCGGCTTGCCGCCCTCGATCCACACCGGCGGGGTGAACGCGTCGAGCAGGTTGAGGCTGCGCACGTCGTAGGTGTTGTGGGGCACGATCCACGGCGCCAGGATCGAGCAGCCGACGATGATCGCCGTCACCGCGGCGGCCACCATCGTGACCTTGGAGCGGGTGAAGCTGTAGAAGACGTCGCTGTCGACGATGCGGCGGACAGCGCCCGGCATGGTTACGACGGCCATCGGTGCGATCCCCAGGGTCAGCCGTGGCCAGAGGCTACGGCGCGGTCGGCGCGCAGCCGCGGGTCCACGAAGTAGTAGAGCAGGTCGACCACGAGGTTGATCGCCACGAAGAAGAAGGCGATCAGCACGAGGTAGGACGACATCACCGGCACGTCGACGAACTGCACCGCCTGCAGGAACAGGAGGCCCATGCCGGGCCACTGGAACACCGTCTCGGTCACGATCGCGAACGCGATCAGCGAGCCGATCTGCAGGCCGGTGATGGTGATGACGGGGACCATCGTGTTGCGCAGCGCATGGCCGAAATGGACGGCGCGGTTGGTCAGGCCGCGGGCGCGGGCGAACTTGATGTAGTCGGTGCGCAGCACCTCCAGCATCTCCGCGCGCACCAGCCGCATGACGAGCGTCAGCTGGAAGAGCGCCAGCGTGACCGCCGGCAGCACCAGCGCCTTGAGGCCGGACACGGTGAGGAAGCCGGTCGTCCACCAGCCGAGGTCGACGACGTCGCCGCGGCCGAAGGAGGGCAGCCAGCCGAGATAGACGGCGAAGACCAGGATCAGCAGGATGCCGATGAGGAAGGTCGGGAGCGAGATGCCGACCAGCGACAGCGTCAAGAAGACCTTGCTGAGCCAGCGGTCGCGGTGCAGGCCGGTGTAGACGCCGAGCGGCACGCCGACCAGCAGGGCCAGCCCGGCGGCGCAGAACACCAGCTCGAGCGTCGCCGGCAGGCGCTCGGCCAGCGCCTTCACCACCGGCATGCCGAGCCGGTAGGACATGCCGAACTGGCCCTGGATCGCGTTGCCGAGATACACGGCGAACTGGATGTAGAAGGGCTGGTCGAGGCCCAGGACGTGGCGCAGATGCTCGCGCTCCGCCTCGGTCGCGTCCTGGCCCACCATGTTGTTGATGGGGTCGCCCAGGAAGTTGAACATGCTGAAGGCGACGAAGCCGACCGTCAGCATGACGATCAGCGATTGCAGCAGCCGGCGGATGATGAAGGCGATCATCGCGCCCCTGCCGCCACCCCGGCCATATGTCGTCGCGCCACGCGACCCGCGCTCGTCATTCCCCTGGCACTCCCCCTGTCGCCGCGGCCGCGCTGCCTAATTAAGCGGCATGTCGCGACCGTCCTCTACTAGGCAGTTCGTCACGCCGCCGTCAACGAACTTCCATCCGCCGACGGCCTCGCCATCGCCATGCACGACGCGGGCCGGAACCCGAGCGGGGTCCCGGCCCGGCCGGGCGTCATCGCCTCCGGCTGCGGCTCACTTCATGCGGATCGCGCGAACCACGACCGCATCGTTGGGCGGCTGCGGGATGACGGCGACCGTGTCCCTGACGCCCCAGGCGAGCGCCTGCTGGTGCAGCGGGATGTGGCCGTAGTCCTCCTTATGCAGCTTCATCGCCTCGGCGATCATCTTGTTGCGCTTCTCCGCGTCCGTCTCCGACTCGACGAGCCTGGTCAGCTCCTCGACCTTCGGGTTGGTGTAGCGGCCGCTGTTGTTGGATCCCGAGCCGGGGCCCGAGTTCAGCGTGATGATGTTGTAGAGCATGTTGTGGGCGTCGTAGGTGCCGGGCGTCCAGCCCAGCATGTAGAAGCTGGTGTTCCACTTCTGCCGCTCGCCGATCTTGTCGAAATGCTTCGACTTGGTCTGGGCGTTGAGCTTCACCGTGACGCCGACGCGGGCCAGCATCGGCACCACCGCCTGGCAGATCGCCTCGTCGTTGACGTAGCGGTCGTTCGGACAGTCCAGCGTCACCGTGAACCCGGACGGATAGCCGGCGTCGGCCAGCAGCTTCTTGGCGCCGTCCGGATCGAACGGCGGCCGGTCGTTCAGGTCCTTGGCGAAGCCGTTGATGCCGGGGGCGATCATCAGCCCGGTCGGCGTCGAGGCGCCGCGCATGACGACCTTGTGGATCGCGTTGATGTCGATCGCCTTGTAGAAGGCCTCGCGCACCCGCTTGTCCTTGAACGGGTTCTTGCCCGACCCCGGCATGTCCATCAGCTCGTCGCGGTGCTGGTCCATGCCGAGGAAGATCGTGCGCAGCTCGGGGCCCTCCATGACGCGGATGCCGGCCGACCGCTTCAGCCGCGGCACGTCCTGCAGCGGCACCGGGAACATCATGTCGATCTCGCCCGAAAGCAGCGCGGCGACACGCGTCGCGGCGTTGGCGATCGGCCTGAACTCGACCCGGGTCAGGTTGTGGTCGACCTGCTTGTTCCACCAGTCGGCGTTGGGCACAAACACCGTGCGGGTGTCGGCGACGCGGTCCAGCAGCTTGAACGGCCCGGTGCCGTTCACATGGGTGTTGGCGTAGCTCTCGTTGCCGACGATGCCGCGCACGGGATTGGCGGTGTTGTTCTTCTCCGACCACGCCTTCGACATGATGAAGACGGCCGGGATGTTCTGCGGCAGCACCGGGTCGGGCACCCGCGTCACCAGCTCGACCGTGAAGTCGTCGATCTTCTTCACTTCGACGACCGACGCGCTGTAGGTGCGCAGGTCCGACTGCGCGTGGTTGTTGCGCGCGATCGAGAACACCACGTCGTCGGCGGTGAACGGCGTGCCGTCGTGGAACTTGACGCCCTGCCGCAGCTTGAAGCGCCAGGTCGTGGGGCCGGTCTGCGACCAGTCGGTCGCCAGCGCCGGCACCAGCTTCAGCTCGGGATTGCGATAGATCAGGGTCTCATAGAAGTTGTTCTTCATCGCATTGGTCGGGCCCTCGTTGTTGAGGTGAGGGTCCAGGCCGTTGATGTCGCCCGAGGTCGAGTAGCGGAAGGTCTTGGCCTCGGCCACCCCGTACGCGGCCAGCGCCACGGCGATGGCGGTCGAGAGCACCCAGCGTTTTCTCATCTGCGAAGTCCCCTGCCGGTTTTGCCTGCCGGCGGCGGGCGCCGCCGGCAATTGCGTCATTCTGCCCGCCGCGAAGATCGGGAAACAACGGATTCTCGCAATGCGCGGGCTGGGCCACGGATTGCGCGCGCGCACGAAAGCGCTTGCGCCGGCCCCCGGGGCCGCCCCGATAGGGATGCGGTCTGCGACCGACGAGGTGATTCGATGAGCTCCACCACCGCACTTCTCAACCCTGCCGAAGCCGCGCGCCGGCTCGGCGTATCGGCCAAGGCGCTGCGCCTGTACGAGCAGCGCGGCCTCATCGCCCCGGCACGCAGCGCGGCCGGCTGGCGCGCCTACGGCCCGGACGAGATGGTGCG
>JBFWXJ010000227.1:0-10291 GCA_050187535.1 Alphaproteobacteria bacterium
GCTTACGCCACCGCGCGCTTCACGGCGGCGAAGCCCGCGTCGGCGGCTTCGAGCACCCGGTCGATGTCGGCCTCGCCGTGAGCCGTCGACAGGAACATGGTGTGGCGGGGGTGGAGATAGGCGCCGTGGGCGAGCGCGGTGGCGCAGAAGAGATCGCCCTTGGCGAAGGACGCGTCGTCCTCGAACAGCACCATCGGGAGTTGCACCGGGCCGGTCTGGCGGATGGGCGTGCCGTGGGTCGCGGAGAGCCGGGCCAGGCCGTCGCGCAGGCGCTTTCCCATCGCCGTCATGCGGGCGATGCCGCCGGTCTCGCGCAGCTCGCCCAAGGTCGCGACGGCAGCGGCCATCGGTGCCGCCTCGCACCAGAACGAGCCCGTCACGAAGATGCGGCAGGCCGCGTCGCGGAAGCGGTCGGAGCCGGTGACGGCGGCCAGCGGATAGCCGTTGGCGATCGCCTTGCTCCAGGAGGAGAGGTCGGGGCGCACGCCGAGCGGCTCCCATGAGCCGCCCAGGTCGATGCGGAAGCCGGCGCGCACGTCGTCGACGATGAGGGCTGCCCCCGCCCGGTCGCAGATCGCCCTGGCCGCGCGCGCGAACTCCGGCGTCGGCAGCTCCTGGTCGCGCGACAGGTCGTGGCGAAAGGCGGCGACGAGGACCGCGGCGAGATCGCCTTCCGCCTCGGCGGCCGCGGCCTCCAGGCTGGCGACGTCGTTGTATTCGAAGTGCAGGATGTGCGCCCGGTCCTCGGCGGTGACGCCGGCGACCGACGGCGAGCACCAGGGTGCGGAGCCGTGGTACGAGCCGCGCGCCACCAGCACCTTGCGCTTGCCGGTGCCGGCACGCGCCAGAGTGACGCAGGTCGTGGTCGCGTCGGTGCCGTTCTTCTGCAGCATCGCCCAGTCGGCGTGCGGGATGAGGTCGACCAGCAGCTCGGTCAGCTCGACCAGCACCGGCGCCGGCCCGTTCATGCAGGTGCCGAGGTCGAGCTGGCGGCGCACCGCCGCCTCGACCCGGGGATGGCGGTGGCCGAGCACGATCGGGCCCCAGCTGCACATCATGTCGACATACTCGTTGCCGTCGACGTCGCGCACCCGGCAGCCGTCGGCCGAGGCAAAGTACTGCGGATAGCCTGCCGGCAGCCGCGCGGCGTTGAGGTGGCCCCACAGGCCGCCCGGCACCACCAGGGCGGCGCGCCGGCGCAGGTCGGCATCGAGGGAGTTGCGGCGCTCGGCCATGGTCGGGTCGCTCCGGGAAGGGGCCGCGTCAGAAGCGGTCGATGCGGTAGGGCGCGGGATCGATCGCAGGCGATTGGCCCGTGACCAGCTGTGCAACGAGCGCGCCGGTGGGCGCGGCGCCGATCAGTCCCATATGCCCGTGCCCGAAGGCGAACCAGGCATTGGGGACGGTGGGCGAGCGGCCGATCACCGGCACGCTGTCGGGAGTGCAGGGCCGATGACCCATCCATTCGCGATGGCCGGACGTGTCGAGCCCCGGCAGGATCTGGGCCGCCTGCGCCAGCAGCGAATGGGCGCGGCCCGGCGTCGGCGGCGGCTCCAGCCCGGCGAACTCGACGGTGCCGGCGACGCGCAGGCCGCCTTCCATCGGGGTCACGGCGATCTTGCGGTCGATCGCCAGCAGCATGTTGCGCGGCACGTTGCCCGGGTTCGGGATCGTCACGTGATAGCCGCGGTGACTCTCCAGGGGCACCGCGTGACCGAGCTCGGCCGCCAGCGTGCGCGACCACATGCCGGCCGCGACGACCACGTCCGCCGCCGGGATCACGCCGCGGTCCGTCACGACGCCCGAGATGGCCACCCCGTCACGCTCGAAGCCGTGGACGTCGGCGCCGACCATCTCGAGACCTTCCGCGGCGGCCTTCTCCGCGATCGCCACGGCGAGGCGGTGCGGATTGCGGCAGTGCCCGTTGCCGGGCACGCGCAGGCCGACCTCGAACACCGGCGCCAGGTCCGGCTCCAGCTCGCGGATTGTCGCCTTGTCGATGACTTCGCAGGCGTGCCCCATGCTGGCGCGGATCTGGTTGGCGAGCCGGTCGGACTCGAAGGATTCGCGGCTGCCGAAGACGTAGAGCTGCCCCGGCACCCGGATCAGGTCGTCGACCCCGGCCCAGCGCGCCAGCGGCATCAGCGTTTCGACGCAGCGGCTGTTGAGGGCGTTCAGCGCATGCGCGTTGCGCCAGACCCGCACGACCCTTCCCTCACCCAGGAAGCGCAGCAGCCACGGCGTCGCACGCGGCAGGTAGGAGGGACGGATGTGCAGGGCACCGTTGGGGTCGCGCAGCCATTTCGGCACCTTCCACAGCATGCCCGGCATCGAGATCGGCGTCGCCGCCAGGTTCTGGATGCCACCGGCATTGCCGAAGGACGTCATCTCCGCCACGCCGCGCCGGTCGACCAGCACCACCTTGCGCCCCGCGCGCAGCAGGTAGGCGGCACAGCACACGCCGACGATGCCGGCCCCGACGACGACGACGGGCTTCTCGGAGAAGGTCATTGCGGCACCGGCGGCTCGGGATAGTGGCAGGCCGCGCGATGGCCCGGCCCATGTTCGGCCAAGGGCGGCTCCTCGCGCGCGCAGCGCTCGGTCGCCTTCCAGCAGCGGGTGCGGAAGCGGCAGCCGGACGGCGGATCGAGCGGGCTCGGGATGTCGCCCGTCAGCACGATGCGCGCACGGTCGCGCTCGCGCCTGGGATCGGGCAGCGGCACCGCGGACATGAGCGCGCGGGTGTAGGGATGCAGCGGCCGGGCGTAGAGCGTGGCGGCATCCGCGATCTCGACGATCCGGCCCAGATACATGACCGCGACGCGGTGCGAGATGTGGCGCACCACCGAGAGGTCGTGAGCGATGAAGAGATAGGCGGTGCCGAGCCGGCGCTGCAGGTCCTTCAGCAGGTTGAGGACGCCCGCCTGGATCGAGACGTCGAGGGCGGAGACCGGCTCGTCCAGCACGATCACTTCCGGCCCCGGCGCCAGCGCGCGGGCGATGCCGACGCGCTGGCGCTGGCCGCCCGACATTTCGTGCGGATAGCGGCGCGCATGGCTCTCGTCGAGGCGCACGAGCCGCAGCAGCTCGGCGACGCGCGTGGCGGTCTCGGTCTTGGAGAGGCCGAGCATGCGGAGCGGCTCGGCGATGTTCTCGGCCACGCGCATGCGCGGATGCAACGAGGCGTAGGGGTCCTGGAAGACGATCTGCAGGTGGCGGCGCAGCGGCCGCATCTCGGCCGCAGGCAACGTCGCGATATCGGCGCCGCGGAAGCGGACGGTGCCCGAAGTCGGGTCGAGCAGGCGCAGCACGCAGCGCCCGAGGGTCGACTTGCCGCAGCCGGATTCGCCGACAAGGCCCAGCGTCTCCCCCGGCGCCAGCGAGAAGGAGACGCCGGCGACGGCACGCACCTGGGCGACCGCGCGATCGAAGACGAGGCCGCCGCGGACCGGGAAGTCCTTGACCAGCCCGTCGACGGCGAGCACGGGGGCCGCCTCCGTCACGCGGCCTCCGCGGCGCGATGGCAGGCGGCGAGGCTGCCGCCGTGGCGGGCGAGTGCGGGCTCCACTGCGCGGCAGGTGTCGATCGCGAGCGGGCAGCGCGGGTTGAAGGCGCAGCCTGGGGGACGCGCGGCCAGCGAGGGCGGCGCGCCGCCGATCGAATGCAGCTCGTCCACCATGGCGTCGAGCTTGGGGATCGAGGCGAGCAGGCCCTGCGTGTAGGGGTGGCGCGGGGCGTGGAACAGGTCGTCGACCGCCGCCGTCTCGACGACGCGGCCGGAATACATGACGGCGACCCGGTCGGCGGTGCCCGCCACGACGCCGAGATCGTGCGTCACCAGCACCAGCCCGATGCCGAGCCGCTGCCGGAGCTGGCGCAGCACGTCCAGGATTTGCGCCTGCACGGTGACGTCGAGTGCGGTCGTCGGCTCGTCGGCGATCAGCAGGTCCGGGTCGTTGGCGACCGCCATGGCGATCATCGCCCGCTGACGCATCCCGCCCGAGAACTCATGCGGGTACTGGGCGACGCGGCGCTCCGGCTCGGGAATCGAGACCAGCGCCATCAGCTCGACCGCGCGCGCCATGGCGCGGCGTCGGCCGACCGCGGGATTGTGCAGCCGGACCGCCTCGGCGATCTGCTCGCCCACCGTCAGCACGGGGTTCAGGGCCGACAGCGGGTCCTGGAAGATCATGCCCATGCGGGCGCCGCGGATCGCGCGCAGGCCCGCCGGCGCCATGCCGACCAGCTCCGCGCCCTGGAAGCGCACCGAGCCGCGCACGCGCGCCGACGGCGGCAGCAGGCCCATGGCCGCCAGCATGGTGACCGACTTGCCCGACCCGGATTCGCCGACGATGCCCAGCACCTCGCCGCGCGCGACCGCGAGGTCGACGCCGCGCACCGCCTGCAGCGGCCCCCGGTCGCCCGCGAAGTCGACGCGCAGGTCGCGGATTTCGAGGATCGGAGCGTCGGTCACTGTTATCGGATATATCAGCCGACCGCGAGGGGCCGCTCGGCGTCCGTCTCGACGGTCCGCGTACCGGCCTCGATCTCGCGCAGCAGGGCCACCAGCCGGCGGCCGCCCTCGATCATGTCGTCCTGCACCGCCCGGCGGACGCCGAGCGCGTCGCGCGCCTTCAACGCCTCGATGACGTGCAGGTGCTGGTGCTCCCCGGCATAGGTCGGGGCGGCATCGGGATAGTGGTAGTTGATGAGCGGCCCGTTGCGCAGCCAGATGCGCTCCAGGATCGCCTGCAGCTCGGGCATGCGGGCCGCGCGGTAGAGCGAGAAGTGGAAGCGCCAGTTGGCGGAGACGGCGGTCGACCAGTCGCCGGTCGCCTCGGCTTCGACCAGGCTCGCGTGGATCTCCTCCAGCAGCGCGATCTCGCCGTCGCCGAGCAGCGGCGTCGCCGCCTCGGCCGCCAGCCCCTCCAGCTCCAGCCGGATACGCCGGAGCTCCAGGTACTGCGCCAGCGTCAGGCGCGCGACCGAGATGGGGCCGCGCTCGCTCATCTCCAGCCCGCCTTCGCGGACGAGCTGCATCACCGCCTCGCGCACCGGCGTCTCGGAAACCGCGAGGCCGCGCGCGAGATCGCGGATCTTGAGCCGCTGGCCCGGCCACAGCCGCCCTTCCATCAGGGCCGCGCGAAGCTGGCCGTAGACGCGGTTCGTCAGGTTCTCGCGCGCGACGGGGGACAAGGGGAAAGGCAACAGCCCCCCGGCCGCGGCGCGCATGGTCGCATCCCTGCTCATCGAATTGGTCCGTCCGTCGTCCGCGAATCGGTTGCGGGGAGCGTGGGGCGAACCGTCGCCCCCCGCAACCATGCCTCGAACTTCGGCACTGCCGACTTCACGGCTTCTCGTTGATCTCGCCGACCGGCAGCAGGCAGCACACGGTGTAGCGCATGCCCTGCAGCCCCTTGCGGTGGACGATCAGGTTGTCGACGTTGATCAGCGGGACGGTGATCTTGTCCTTGATCATCTCCAGCGCGATCTCCTGGTAGGTGGCGTAGCGGCCGTCCGTCGGATCGGCGAGCGCCTGCTTGAACAGCTCCGAGATGCGGGCGTTGAGGATCGACGGCTCGCGCTCCGCATGCGCCCGCGTCGCCCAGACCGAACCGGGGATCATCGCGAAGAACTGGACCGTGTTGCCGGGGCCGAAATAGCCAGGCGTCGAGTAGCTGACGGTGAGCGGGATGCCATCATTGGTGATGCGGTCGCGGAACACCGGGAAGGTGACCGGCTGCAGCGAGAGCTCGATGCCGACCTTGGCGAGGTCGCGCTGGACGAGCTGGGCGACCAGCGTCAGCTCGATGCCGAAGGCGTTCAGGTTGGGGTAGACCGCTTCCAGCTTGAAGCCCTTGGGCACGCCCGCCTCGGCGAGCAGCGCCTTGGCCTTGTTCGGGTCGTAGACCGGCGGCGGCAGCTCGCGGCCGGCGATGAAGTCGCCGTGCAGCGGCGAGGGCTGCAGCCGGCCGGCGCCACCCGCCGCGAAGTCGATGATGTTCTGGTAGTTGATGGCGTAGGCGATCGCCTCGCGGATCTTCGGCGTCAGCGGCACGGCCAGGTTCTTCGCGCCGGGGCTGATCGCCATGTAGATCTGGCTGAGCGAGGGCCCGCGGGTGATCTCGATGTTGCCGCCGCCGACCTTCTTCGCCGTCTCCATGTCGACCTGCATGGCGATGTCGGCGCTGCCGTTCTGCAGCATCTGCGCCTGGCTGACCGCGTCCTTGGACTGCTTCAGCACGACGCCGGCGAAGTAGGGCTTGGTCCGCCAGTAGTTCGGGTTCCGCTTCATGCGGATCTCGTTCTGCGGCGTGTAGCTCTCGAGCACGTAGGGGCCGCTGCCGGCGGAGTTGCGCAGCATCCAGCCCTCGGCCTTGTCCGCCGTGTTGGCGTCGGCGGCGTCCGTGCCGCCCTGGGCCTTGATGACGTCGCTGTTGGTGATGACCGTATAGGCGTCGGCCGCCTTGGCGAGGAAGTCGGAGTCCGGCGCCTCCAGGCGGATCACCACCGTCTTGGCGTCCGGCGTCTCGATCGCCGCCACGCCACGCATGCGCAGCGACGGGCCGCCCTTCATGTTGCGCAGCCGCTCCCACGACCAGCGCACGTCCTTCGATTCGACGGGCGAGCCGTCCGAGAAGACGGCCTTGGGGTCGAGGTTGAAGGTGTAGGTCTTGCCGTCGGCGCTGACCGACCAGCGCTCCGCCAGCTCTGGCACGAAGGCGCGGTTGTCCGGCGACAGGTTGATCAGCCGCTCGTAGGTCGCGCCGATATAGAGCTGACAGGTGTCGCAGAAGCTGCGCGGCGGATCGAGCGAGTTCATGTCCATGTCGCGCGCGATCACGAGCAGCTTGTCCGACGTGCGGCCGTCGGCCTGGGCCAGCGCCGCTCCCGGCAGCGCGGCGGCCACCGCCAGCGCGGCCGCGAGCGAGCGTCCGATCAGTTGAGCCATAGGGGTCCCACTCCTCAATCCCGGTGCGGCAGCCTCCCCGGCGTGCCTTGAACAGGATATATCAGATATCATAGACTGCAAGCGTGCTTACCGACGGAGGCCGCCCGATGGCCCACGAGATCACGGCCCGCGAGATTCTCGACATCCCTGCCGCCTGGAAGGGCTCGACCTTCGATTTCCGCGAGCGCGCGTTGCGCGTCTTCACCCCGGCGGAGGTCGACGAGCTCGAAGCAGCCGTCCGCCATCTCCGCGGCCTCGGCGAATTCGACCTGCCGGACGTGACGCCCGCGACCTTCCCGCTGCCGACGCTGGCGCCGCGCATGGCGCGGATGGCCGACGAGCTGCGCCACGGAAGCGGCGTCGTGCTGCTGCGCGGCATTCCGCGCGAGCGCTTCTCGGCCGACGACATCGGCCTTGTCTACTACGGCCTCGGCGTCCACATGGGCCGGCCGCTGGCGCAGTCCTACCTGGGCGAGCTGCTGGGCAGCGTGATCGACGTCAGCGACGTCGAGGAAACGCCGCGCGGCTACCACGCGGGCGGCCGCCAGGGCTTCCACACCGACGGCAGCGCCTGCGACATCGTGGGACTCATGTGCCTGCGCGGCGCCAAGTCGGGCGGAGCCAGCCGGATCGTCAGCGCTGTGGCGCTGCGCAACGCGCTGGTCGAGCGCCGGCCGGAGTTCGCGGACGCGATCTACGACGGCTACTACTATCGCAAGATGGACAACGACGCGAAGTACGGCCGCGGCATGTACCTGACGAAGGAGCCGGTGGCCGTCTTCGCGGAAGGCGGCGGCGAGTTCTTCTGCAATCTCAACGGCGGCGACATCCGCCGCGCCGTCGAGAAGGGCGACGCCACGCTCTCGCCGCTCCAGGCCGAGGCCTATGACGAGCTGCAGAAGCTGGCCGCCTCGCCCGAGTTCCACCTCGACATGGACATCGGCGAAGGCGACATCCAGTTCCTCAACAACCGCACCATCCTGCACAGCCGCCTCGGCTACGACGACCATCCCGAACTGGCGCGCCGCCGCCACATGCTGCGCATCTGGCTGGAGGTGCCGGGCTGGCCCGCCCGCCCGCCGCGCCAGATGGTGATGACAACCGAGGACTGCACCCGCTGGGCGACACGGCGAACCCCGCGCATGGAGTTGCCGTCGGTATATCTGGGCGAGATGCAGCGCCAGTTGGGCGAGCGTGAGAAGGCGGGCACCGTGCTGCCGCTGCTCAAGCCCTACGAGGTCTCCACCGTGAAGCATATGGCGACCGCGGGATGATCTTCGGCGCCGTTTCCGACGATTTCACCGGCGGGCTGGAGCTTGCCTCGCTGCTGGTCCGCGATGGGGTCGCCTGCCCGCTCGTGACGTCCGACGCCGCGCTGGCCGAGGCCGGCGACGTGCCGGCAGTGGTCTACGCCGTGAAGTCGCGGGTCGCGCCGGTCGGCGAGGCGACGGCAGCGGTCGAGACCGCGATGCGGGCCCTGCAGGCGAAGGGTGCGGGCCGGCTCTTCCTCAAGTACTGCGCCACCTTCGATTCGACGCCGGCCGGAAATATCGGCCCCTGCGCGGATGTACTGGCGGCCGGCACGCAAGCACCCTTCGTCGGCTTCTGCCCGTCCTTCCCGGAGGTCCGGCGCACCGTCCACCAGGGGCATCTCTTCGTCGGCGACCGCCTCGTCTCGGAGTCGCCCAAACGCCATGACCCGCTGACGCCGATGGACGATCCCGACCTCGTCCGCGTGCTGCAGCGCCAAACCGCGGCCAAGGTCGGCCTGGTGGCGCATGACGCCGTCGCCGGCGGCCGCGCCGGCATCGGTGCGCGCGTCGCCGAGCTGGCGGGCCAGGGCGTGCGCTACGCGATCATGGATGCGGCCGACGAGGGCGACCTCGCAAACGTCGCGGCGGCGACCGTCGACTGGAAGCTGATGACCGGCAACTCCTCGGTCGCCGCCCACTATCCCCCGCTCTGGCGTGCCGCCGGCCTGCTCGCCGGTGCGCCGGCGCCGCGGCCGCTGCCGGCGGTCGGTGGCTCGGGCGCGGTGTTGGCGGGAAGCTGTGCCGAGCAGACGCTGGCCCAGCTCGCCCGCTTCGGCGAGCGCCACCCCGTGCTCTTCCTCGACATGCAGCGCGCCATCGACGGCGCCGACCTAGCGGCGGAGGCATTGGAATGGGCGGCGGCGCGGCTCGCCGCCGGTCCGGCGGCGATCGCCACCTCGGCCGGGACCGAAGCGGTCGCCGCCGTGCAGCAGCGGATCGGGCGCGACCCGGCCGCACGGCTCGCCGAGCGCGTGCTGGGCGACATCGCCCGCGGCCTGCGCGCAGGCGGCGTCCGCCGCCTCGTGGTCGCCGGCGGCGAGACCTCGGGCGCGGTCGTCCACGCGCTCGGCTGCACGCGGCTCCATGTCGGCCGCTACGAGGCGCCCGGCATCTCGCGCGCGGTCGGCGTCGACGCCGACCCGATGGCCCTCTGCCTCAAGTCGGGCAAGCTCGGCCCCTTCGACATGTTCGCCCGTGTGCTCGACGACATGCGGCACGGGGACGCCGCGTGACGGCCGCCGACGTCGTCGTTGCCTATCGCGAGCTCGCCGATCGTGGCCTCAACCAAGGCTCGGCCGGCAATGTCAGCGTGCGCTCGGGTGCGGGCATGCTGATCACGCCGACGGGTGCCCGCGCCGAGACGCTGACCGCCGAGCGGATCGTGCCCTGCGCGCTCGACGGCACCTGGGACGGCCACTGGGTCCCCTCCAGCGAATGGGCGATGCACGCCGCGGTCTACGCGCGCTTCCCGGCCGCGGGCGCCGTCGTCCATACCCATTCCGACGCCTGCGTGGCGCTCGCCTGCCTGCGCCGTGACCTGCCCGCCTTCCACTACATGGTCGCCGGCTTCGGCGGTGCCGACGTGCGCTGCGCGCCCTACGCCACCTTCGGCACGCCGGCGCTGGCCGAGGGTGCGGCGGCCGCGCTCGAAGGGCGCACCGCGTGCCTGCTCGCCAACCACGGGATGCTCTGCCACGGCAAGGATGCCGCCGCAGCCGTGGCGACTGCGGTCAAGCTGGAGACGCTGGTCCGGCAGTACCTCATGACGCTGCAGTCGGGCGACCCGGTGCTGCTCGACGCCGAGGAGATGGCACGGGTGGCCGAGAAATACCGCAGCTATGGCCGGCAGCCGGCCGCGGGGGCGCTGCGATGAAGCGCTACGTGCTGCGTCGGCTGCTCGCGATGCCGCTCCTGGTGCTGGGCGTCGTCACCATCGCCTTCATGCTCTCGCACTTCACCAAGGGCGACCCGCTGACGGCGATCGTCAACGAGCAGCAGATGAACGACCCCGAGGTGGTGGCCGCCG
>JBFWXJ010000228.1:0-10202 GCA_050187535.1 Alphaproteobacteria bacterium
GACGTTGTAGGTGACGAGCCCGCCCGCGCAGGCGATCGAGGTGGCGGCCGTGTCGAACGTGCCGTCGGGCGTGGGCCGACGCCACAGCTCATGCTCCGCACAGCCGATCTGGCCGCCCAGCACGCCCGCGACCAGCAGGCCGGCGACGACTGCCGAAGGCGTGGCGACGACGATCGCGAGCCATCGCCCCCAGGGCCGCGGCAGCCGCCGCCAGGCGAGCCAGGCGAGGATCGCACCCGCGAACAGGACGATGACGCCGGCGGCGAGCAGCATCGTCGGGTCCTATCTGCCGCGACGCGTGGGACGAGCATTCGTGCGTCCCTCGACGATGCTCGGGATGAGGGACTGCTCGATCGCCATCGCCGCCGTGCAGGCCCTATCCGCGCGACCGCTCGCCTACAGAATGAACTTCGACAGGTCGCCCTGGCGGGCTAGGTCGCCGACCTGGCGGCGGACATAGTCCGCGTCGATCACCAGCGTGGTGCCGGGATGGTCGGTCGCGGTGAAGCTGATCTCCTCCAGCAGACGCTCCAGCACGGTGTGCAGGCGGCGCGCGCCGATGTTCTCGACCGTGCCGTTGATCTCGACCGCGAGGTCGGCCAGCGCGTCGATGCCCTCGGGCTTGAACTCGAGCGTCACCTGCTCGGTCTTCAGCAGCGCCTCGTATTGCTTGACGAGGCAGGCGTCGGGTTCGGTCAGGATGCGGCGGAAATCGTCGCGGCCGAGCGGCTGCAGCGTCACGCGGATCGGCAGGCGGCCCTGCAGCTCCGGCAGCAGGTCGGACGGCTTGGCGAGGTGGAAGGCGCCCGACGCGATGAACAGCACGTGGTCGGTCTTCACCGGCCCGTGCTTGGTCGAGACGGTGGTGCCCTCGATCAGCGGCAGCAGGTCGCGCTGGACGCCCTCGCGGCTGACATCGCCGCCGATGCGCTCGCCGCCGCGGGCGCAGATCTTGTCGATCTCGTCGAGGAAGACGATGCCGTTCTGCTCGACCGCGGCGATGGCGTCCTTCACCACCCGCTCCTGGTCGAGCAGCTTGTCGCTCTCCTCCTGCAGCAGCACCACGTGCGATTCCGCGACGGTCATGCGCCGCGGCTTGGTGCGCCCGCCGCCGAGCTTGCCGAAGATGTCGCCGAGATTGAGCATCCCGACGCTGGCGCCCGGCATGCCCGGCACCTCGAAGGTCGGGAGCTGCGGCCCCGTGTCGGCCACCTGCAGCTCGATCTCGCGGTCGTCGAGCTGGCCCTCGCGCAGCATCTTGCGGAACTTCTGGCGGGTGTCCGTGCTGGCGTTGTCGCCCACCAGCGCGTCCAGCACGCGCTCCTCGGCGCGCAGCTCGGCCTTGGCGGCGACGTCCTTGCGCAAGCGCTCGCGCGTCATGTGGATCGCGATCTCGACGAGGTCGCGGACGATCTGCTCGACGTCGCGGCCGACATAGCCGACCTCGGTGAACTTCGTCGCCTCGACCTTGAGGAACGGCGCCTGGGCGAGGCGCGCGAGGCGCCGGGCGATCTCGGTCTTGCCGACGCCGGTCGGGCCGATCATCAGGATGTTCTTGGGCAGCACCTCCTCGCGCAGCTCGGGCGTGAGCTGCTGGCGGCGCCAGCGGTTGCGCAAGGCGATGGCGACGGCGCGCTTGGCGTCGTTCTGGCCGACGATGTGGCGGTCGAGCTCGGAGACGATCTCGCGGGGAGAGAAGTCGGTCATAGGGTTTCGACGGTGACCTTGTCGTTGGTGTAGACGCAGATCTCGGCGGCGATGGCGAGCGCGCGCCGGGCGATCGCCTCGGCGTCCATGTCGGTGCGGTCGATCAGCGCGCGGGCGGCGGCCAGCGCGAAGGACCCGCCGGAACCGGTGGCGATGATGCCGTCCTCGGGCTCCAGCACGTCGCCGGTGCCCGACAGCAGCAGCGACACGTTGGTGTCGGCCACCGCCATCATCGCCTCCAGCCTGCGCAGGTAGCGGTCGGTGCGCCAGTCCTTGGCGAGCTCGACGCAGGCCCGCGCGAGCTGGCGCGGATAGGCCTCCAGCTTCGCCTCCAGGCGCTCGAACAGGGTGAAGGCGTCGGCGGTGGCGCCGGCGAAGCCGGCGATCACCCGGCCGTCGCCGATGCGGCGCACCTTGCGGGCGTTGGACTTGACGACGGTCTGGCCCATCGACACCTGGCCGTCGCCCGCCATGGCGACGCGCCCGTCCTTGCGGACGCAAAGGATGGTCGTGCCGTGCCAGGCGAGAGGCTCGCGTTCGTTCATTTCTCTCATGGGGTCGGGGCGGCCCGGCGCATCGGCGCCGCCGCCCGGGAAGGTTCGGTCGCTGAGAGGATGGGGGGTGCCGCCCCTGTGATCAAGAGTGAGGGCGTTCAGCTCACCACGGCATAGGCCGGCTGCCTGGGATCGGCGCCGGCCCTGAGGAAGCCGGTCTTCGTGTCGAGCAGGATCGCCTCGACCGAAGCGGCGCGGCGGGCGAAGGCAGGCCACAGCGCCAGGTCGTGGCCGCGGGCCGTCAGGTCCTCGGTCACGGTCTTCGGCAACCGGTCCTCCATCTCCAGGCGGCCCGGCAGGTGGGTGAAGGGGGCGAAGGAGTTGGGGAAGCTGAAGGAGGCGAAGCGCGGCGCGTCGATCGCTTCCTGGATGTCCATGCCGAAGTGGAAGGCGTTGAGGAAGACCTGCAGCATCGCCTGGATCTGGACGTCGCCGCCGGGCGTGCCGAAGGGTATGACCGAGCCGTCGTCGCGCAGCGCCAGGGCCGGGTTGGGGGTCAGCCGCGGGCGCTTGCCGGGGAAGACGCCGCAGGGATGCGCCGGGTCGGGGCGCGACTGGGTCCCGCGCGCGGAGGGCACGATGCCGAGGCCGGGGATGACCGGCGACCGCCACGAGCCGTCCGATGGCGTCGCCGAGAAGGCGTTGCCCCAGCGGTCGACGGCACAGAGATAGGAGGTGTCGGGGTCGATCTGGTGCGAGGCGCCGCCGGCGGGCGGGTCGACCGGGCGCGCCGGGCGGCCGAGCGGCCCCGGCATGTCGGGCATGGCGCGACGCGGGTCGATCGCCGCCACGCGGGCTGCGACATGCGCGTCGGACAGCAATTCGTCGAGGCCGACATCGACGAAGCGCGGGTCGCCGTAGCGATACTCGCGGTCGGCGAAGGCCGCCTTGAAGATCTCGGTCAGCAGATGGATGTAGTCGGCGCTGTTGTGGTCGAGGCCGTCGAGGCCGGCGCGGTCGACCATGCGCACCGCCTGGGCCAGCGTCGGCCCCTGGCACCAGGGACCGCAGGTGACGATCGAGAAGTCGCGCCAGCGCACGGTGACCGGCTCCTCGTAGCGCGAGCGGAAGTGGCGCATGTCCTCGCGCGTCAGATAGCCGCCGTTCTCGGCATGGAAGCGGCAGATGCGCTCGGCGATGTCGCCCGCATAGAAGGCGGCCCGTGCCGCCTCCAGCCCGGCGACGCGACCGCCCTTGGCCGCCGCGCGCTCCTCGTCGGCCATGAACTGCAGCATGGCGGCGAGGTCGGTCTGCACGAAGCGCTCGCCAACCTCGGGCGGGCGGCCGTTCGGCAGGAAGATCGCGCGGTTGGTCGGCCAGGCCGCGTAATCCTGCTCGTAGAGCTTGATCTGTTTGGCGAGGTACTCGAACACCGCGAAGCCGTCGCGGGCGAAGCGGATGGCGGCGGCCGCGACGTCGCCGAAGGACATGGTGCCGAAGTCGCTGAGCGCGGTGATCCAGGCGTCGGGCGCGCTCGGCACGACGGTGCGCAGGATGCCGACCGGCATCCGGCCGCCATGCTCGCGCATGAAGAGATCGGCCGGGATCCCCATCGGCCAGTGGCCGAGGCCGGCGATGGTGACGATGCGGCCGGCGCCGGTGCGGATCATGATCGGCGCGACGCCGGCGACGTTGACCTCGTCCGGATGCAACACGCCGAGCGCGATGCCGGCACAGCATCCGGCGTCGATGGCGTTGCCGCCGGCCTCCAGGATGGCGAAGCCCGCCGCGGCGGCGAGGTAGTGGCCGGCGGACACGCCGTGGCGGCTGCCGTAGAGGGTGGGGCGGCGCGATTCCATCAGGGCGCGTCCTTCCAGGCGTTCCAGGTGATCGTGCGCGCGCCGGGCCAGGCGGTGTAGCCCTTGAGCGAGGGGTGCACGCCCTGGACGATCAGGCTGAAGCGGATCGGCAGGATCGGCAGCTGCTCCTGCATGAGCGCGTGCAGCGCGTGGAAGATGCGCCGGCGACGGGCCTCGTCGGCCGAGACCACGCTCTCCTGCAGCAGCGCCAGCGCGCCCGCGTCGTTCCATGTCGCCCAGGCCATCTTCGCCTTGTCGGCGAGGAAGCTCGCGTATTGCAGCGACGGGTCGAGGCGCGGCGACTGGATCCAGGAGAGGATCTGGTAGCCTTCCTTGTAGAAGGACGAGAGCATCGCCGCCCATTCCAGCACTTCCATCTCGGCCTTGACGCCGACCGCCGTCAGCATCGCCTGCATCAGCACGGCGTGGTCATGGCTCATCGGATATTGCCGGTTGGCCTGGATGCGCAGCGTCTGCCCTGCGTAGCCGGCCTCCTTGAGAAGGGCACGCGCCCGGTCGGGGTCATACTTGGGCCAGGCGCGCAGGCTCTCGTCGAAGTAGGGCGAGACTTCGGACACGCCGGACGGGTTGGCCTTCAAGAGGCCGTCGCTCGTCGCCTCGGCCAGCGCGTCGATGTCGATGGCGTGCGCCAGCGCCCGGCGCATGACCGGGTTGGCGAGAAGCGGGTCCTTCTTGTTCAGCAGGATGGCGCTCCAGCCGAGGCCGGGGGTGGCGATGATGCCCATGCCGCGGCGCTTCATGTCGGCGATGCGGTCGGGGCCGAGGAACGGCACCACGTCGACCTGCCCGGCCAGGAGGGCCGCCTCGGCCGCCGCCTGGTCGGGGATGACGCGGAACTGCACCCGGTCGACATGCATCGGCCGGGCGCCGGCATAGCCGCTCGACGGTGCGGGCGAGGCGCGATAGTCGGCGAAGCGCTCCAGCGTGACGTACTCGCCGCGCCGCCATTCCTTGAAGACCAGTGGGCCGGTGCCGATCGGCGTGCGCCACTTGCCCTCGGCGTCGGCGCTGTCGCGATGGGCGGCGACGGCATGACAGGCGACGTTGGCGATCTGCTTCAGGAACAGGCCGGCCGGCTGCTCCAGGCGGTACAGGACGGTCGCCGGGTCGGGCGCCTCGACCGCCACCACCTTCGTCGCCTGGGAGCCGTTGAAGTCGCCGCGACACGGCCAGGACGGCAGCTTCTGCAGGCGGTTCCACGTCCAGACATAGTCGTCGGCCGTCAGCGCCGCGCCGTTGTGGAACCGCACGTCGGGCCGCAGGCGGAAGCGGTAGGTGCGGCCGTCGTCCTCGGTCGCCCAGTTCTCGGCCAGCGCCGGCCCCACCGTGAGGTCGGCGCGGAAGGCGACCAGCCCCTCGAAGATCTGGTGGATGATGTTGTCCGTGTTGGCGTCGGGGATGCCGGGCTCGACGCCGCGGATATCCGCGGTCAGCGCCACCGTCATGGTGCCGCCGCGCCGCGGCTCCTGCGCCGTCGCGGATGCCACTGCGAGGATCGCCAGGGCGGCGAGAACGAGGCGTCGCGGCATCGGGCGGTCTCCTGCGGGCGTGGTTCGCCGGAGAGGCTGTCGGGTGCGGCCGCGCCCGTCAATCGCGGCCGCCATCATTCAGGAACTCGGTCGCGTCAGCGTGGGGCGCCTTCCGTCGCCGCCAGCAGCCGGCGATAGATCGCAGTCGAGCTCGTCTCGAGCTCGGCGATCCGTGCAGCATCGAACGGCATCGGCTCACTGCCGTTCTTGTCGGCGAAGGTGCGGAAGGCGTCGGACCGGACGGCCGCCAGGACCACCTCCTCCAGGCGGCGGACGATCGGGTCCGGCGTGCCGGGCCGGACGTAGAACGCGATCCAGGTGTACCAGACATAGTCCGGCAGGCCCGCCTCGCGCACCGTCGGCACGTCCGGCGCCAGCGGATGACGCGTCTCGCCCGAATAGGCGAGCGCGCGGAGCTGGCCGCTCTCGACCAGGCTCGTGGCGGCCGCGGCCGGCATCAGCGCCACGTCGACATGGTTGCCGAGCAGGTCGGCGCCGATCTGGTTCGCGGTGCGGTAGGGGATATGGTTGACCCGGGCGCCGACCAGCGATTCCAGCCACACCGAGGCGAGCCGGATGGTCGGCGAGTAGCTGGCCATGCTGACGGCCTCGGGGGCGGCACGGGCCGCATCCGCGAAGGACGCGAAGGTCGGGAAGCGCGACTTCGCCCCGGTGGCGACGAACCCGAAGGAGCGCAGCAGGCCGGCGACGGGACGGAAGTCCGACGGCTTGTAGCGCAGGTCCTTGACCATCAGCGGGTTCAGCACGTTGCTGGATACGCTGCCGACGAAGAGCGTGTGCCCGTCGGGCGGCGTCTTGAGGAACTCGGCGGCACCGATCGCCCCGTCGGCACCCGGCTTGTTGTCGACCACCACCGGCTGCCCCAACGGGCCGGCCAGCGCATCGGAGAGATAGCGCGAGGTCAGGTCCGAGCCGCTGCCCGAGCCGAACGGCACGATGATGCGCACGGGCTTGTTCGGGAAGGCCTCCTGCGCCGCCGCGGGCGACGCCCAGACGCAGAGGGCGGCCAGGGCGACCGCGACAGGCTTGAACTTGTACACGCTGCGTTCCTCCAAAAGACTTTTGCCGACAGTAAAATGTTTCGTAGCCTAGTGGAAAGCATTCGATTGCGCCGGTGGGAGGCCACAGCCGTGGGCACGTACCAGTTTTTCCCCGTTGACCGCGTCGTCTACGACGTGCCGGCGGCCCGCGCGGTGGCCGATGCGGCCGCCGCGATGGGCGCGCGCCGGCCCTTCGTCGTGACCACGCGCAGCCAGGCGGCGGCGGCCGCCACGCTGCCGGCGGCCGAGGTCTTCGACCGCGCCCGGCAGCACACGCCCCTGCCGGCCGTCCTGGAGGCGCTCGCCCGCGCCCGCGCGCTGGGACCCGACATGATCGTGTCGTTCGGTGGCGGGTCGGCGATGGATACCGCGAAGATGGTCGTCCACGCGCTCGCTCGCGGCCTCCGCGACGCCGACGCGATCCGGGCGGCCGAAACGCGGACGGCGGGACCGGCGGTGCCGTCCGTGCCGCTGGTCGTCGTGCCGACGACGCTCTCGGGATCGGAATGGACCTGGGTCGCGGGGATGACCGACCCGGAGGCCGGCCGCAAGCTGATCTACGTCGCCCGCGAGATCGCGCCGACGCTGGTCGTGCTCGACCCTGCGGTGGCGGCGGCGACCCCGGTCGGCCTGTGGCTGTCGACGGGGATCAAGGGCATCGACCACGCGGTCGAGGCCCTGTGCAGCAGGAACCCGATCCCGTGGATCAGGGCCACCAACCTGGAGGCGCTGCGGCTCTTCGCCGGCAGCCTGAAGCGCACGCTGGCCGCGCCCGGCGACGGCCGGGCACGCCTCGACGGGCTGTTCGCGACCTGGCTGACCTCGACCGGGATGATCCGCGGGCTCTATGGCGCCTGCCATGCGTTGAGCTGGGTGCTGGGTGCGCGCTGCGGCGTCGGGCACGGGGTCGCTTCCGCGATCATGCTGCCGGCCGTGCTGCGCTACAATGCGGCGGCGATAGGCGACGCCGGGCCGGCGATCGCCGCCGCGCTCGGCATGCCCGACGCGACGGCGGATGCGGCGGTGGGCGGGCTCGTCCAGGCGCTCGGCCTGCCCACGCGGCTGCGTGATGCCGGGATTGCGCGCATTGCCCTGCCGGGTCTGGCGGCCGGCGCCGTCGGCACGCATTATCTGGAGACCAACCCGCGGCCGATCACCGAGGCGGGCCAGATCCTGGCGATCCTCGAAGACGCCTGGTGAGAGGGAACGAGGAGGAGAAGGAAGGCATGGTCCGGTTCGCTTGCCACCGCGAGGTCGCGGACGGGCGCATCGAGCGGCAGCTGCCGAACGGCACCCGCTTCCACTACACGCCGTTCCTCGGCTACGGCATGGCGCCCGACGAGCGCGGCCCGGTCGGCTACCTGATCGAGCAGGAGCCGAACTCGACCATCCGGCCGCATTTTCACCAGGCGAACCAGTTCCAGGTGATCGTCGCGGGCGGCGGCCACCTGGGCAAGCAGGCGATCCAGCCGGTCACCGTTCACTTCGCCGCCGCCTGGACGCCCTACGGGCCGATCCTGTCGCAGGAGGACGGCCTCTTCTACTTCACGCTGCGCGACGCCTGGGACCCGGGTGCGCGCTTCATGCCGGAATCGCGCGCCGACCTGCCGAAGGTGGCGCGCCGCCACGTCACCGCCGCGCCGGAGCCCTCGGTGGGCGCAGACGCGCTGCGCGACCTGGCTGCCGCCGAGCGCCGCACGGTCGTCGAGATGGAGGATGACGGCCTCGGCGCCTGGATCCACCGGGTGCCGCCGGGTGGAGCGTGGGAAGGGCCGGACCCCGCGACCGGCGGCGGGCAGTTCCACCTGCTGCTGGCGGGCGAGGCATCGGTCGGCGGCCGCACGCTCGACGGCTTCGCCACCATCCATGTCGGTACCGACGACCCCGCGCCGGCGCTTTCGGCTACCGCGGCCGGCGCCGAGGTGCTGGTGCTGCAGTTTCCGCGGCGCGTCCAAGCAGCATGAGGTGTTTCCTCACCCTGAGCCTGTCGAAGGGTGAGGTCGCTCAGGCCTGAGAGCCTCGTCCTTCGACAGGCTCAGGACGAGGAACCGACCGCAAATGACATCCTACCGCCTGATCAGAACGGCACGCCCAGGCTTTCGGGCGGGCGGATCGTCGTGCGCTTCATCAGGCGGGGATAGACCGGGTCCCAGGTGTCGCGGCGGTGCTTGACGCAGGCGTTGTCCCACAGCACGCCGTCGCCGACTTCCCACTTGTGCTCGTAGATGAACTCCGGCCGGCGGCACTGCGCGTCGAGCTCGGCCAGCAGCTCGTCGCTCTCCTCCTTCGGGATGTCGAGGATGTAGGGCGTGACGGAGCGGGCGACGTAGAGCGCCTTGCGGCCGGTGATGGGATGGGTGCGCACGACCGGGTGGATCTGCTCGGTCCCGGCCTTGCGCTGGCCGTCATTGGCGGGCTCGCTATACTGCTGGTTGAAGTACTCGTACGAGCAGAGCGCCTTCAGCCCGTCGATCCGCTTCTTCGTCTTCTCGGGCAGCGTCTCGTAGGCGCGGTACATATCGGCAAACGAGGTGTTGCCACCCTCGGGCGGCACGATGGCCGCGGCCAGCAGCGAGCCCAGCGCGGGGGTCGGGCGGTAGACCTGGTCGGTGTGCCAGTCAGCCTCGCCGTCGCCGAGCACGCCGATGCTGCGGTTGCCTTCCTTCATGTTGGAGACGTAGAGCAACTCCGGCACGGTCGGCGACAGGTACTCGGTGCGGCTGTGGATCTCCAGCCGGCCGAAGACCTTGGAGAGGCCGGTCAGCCGCTTCTCGTCGGCGGTGTCGAGGCCGCGGAAGAGCAGGACCTGATGCTTCCACCAGAGATGCTCCAGCCGGCGGCGCACACCCTCGTCTTCGACCTGGTCGAGGTCGACGCCGATCACCTCGGCGCCGAAATGGGGCGTGAGCGGGCGGGTCGTGATCTGCATGGGCTTCCTCGTCTGCAGCGCCTCGCGCAACAGATCGTTTTGCGCTCAGCGAAATGTTTATTGCACACGAGACTACTCGTACCCGGCATCGGGCAGCAATAGCCCGCCCAGTGGCTGGACCGAGGGAGCGAGGAAGCTGAGCAGGTCCGCGGCATGGCGGGTCGCCGTCGCCGCCCGGTCCAGCTCCGCCCCCAGCAGCGCCTGCGAGGGGCCGTAGGCGGCCAGGCAGCCCAGCATCGGCTGGCCGCGGTTGCGGATCGGGGCGGCGATCGCCGTGAGGCCCATGATCGCCTCGTCGACGGCCAGCGAGTAGCCGCGCTCCAGCGTCTCAGCCAGCTCGCGGCGCAGCGCGTCGTAGGTGGTGAGGGTGCGCGCCGTGAAGGCGGCGAAGGGCTCGGGACCCAGCATCCGGCGCCACTGCTCCTCACCGAGACTCGCCAGGAGCAGTTTGCCCGTCGCCGAGGAGTGCAGGGGCCGCGTCAGGTTGGTGTCGTAGAAGGGCACCAGCCGCTCGGCGCCGTAGCGCACGTCCAGCACCAGCCGGCGGTCGCCGACGAAAACGGTGAGCTGGATCGTCAGGCCCGAGGTCCGCTGCAGCTCCT
>JBFWXJ010000229.1:0-10193 GCA_050187535.1 Alphaproteobacteria bacterium
GGGGGGGGCGCGGGGGGGGACCGGTTGCACAGCACGGGGGTGGGTGGGGTGGGCCTCGCCGGCCGCAGAATCCCCACCTCACCCCGACCCTCTCCGCCCCCAAGGGGCGGAGAGGGAGCTTGCGCTAGGTGCTCCGCTCCCCCTCCGGGATGACCGCCGTCACGTCGATCTCGACCAGCCATTCCGGGCGCGCCAGAGCGACCACGACGAGGCCGGTGAAGACCGGGTAGACGCCCTTCAGCCAGCGGCCGGCGACGCGGTAGACGGCCTCGCGGTGGCGGATGTCGGTGACGTAGACCGTGCACTTGCAGATGTGCGCCAGCTCGGACCCGCACTCCTTCAGGAGCTGGGCGATGTTCTCCATCACCTTCTCGGTCTGGGCGGTTGGGTCGCCGACGCCGACGTTCTTCCCGGTGTCGAGGTCCTGCGGGCACTGGCCACGCAGATAGACCGTGTTGCCGGCGATCACCGCCTGGCAGAGGTCGTTGTCGAGCTTCTGCTCGGGGTAGGTGTCGCGGGTGTTGAACTTGCGGATGCGGGTGTGCGCCATCGTCGTCACTCCGCCGCAGAGGCGATCTTGCGCGGCGGGGGTGGCGGCGCCTTGGCGCCCATCACGCGCTCCGACAGGCCGGCCGACCGCCGCACGAAATCGAGCGGGCCGTCCCAGTCGAAGTTGCGGTAGACGGCGGCCAGATGCGCGAAGGGCGGCGACTGCGCGAAGAGATGGAACGTCAGCCGGTGGCCGGCATAGTCGGAGTTCAAGAGGTCGCGGCCGTAGGCCAGCAGCTTGCGGCGGTCCTCGGCCACCCAATCCTCGTTGACCGTGTAGAACTTCTCCAGCCACTTTCCGGCCACGGGGTGGGCGAACTGGGCCGCGTCGGGCGTCACGCAGATCTGCCCACCGCACAGCTCGCGGGCGATGTGCATCATCGCCGGAAGCTGGCTGCAGGCGAGCACCCGGCCCGACATCAGCAGCGACTGGTTGGGCATCAAGAGGCCGCTCGGGCTCTTCTGGCCCATGACGATGGCCGAGGTCAGGTGCGCGTTGATGCTCTCGCGGTAGCAGGCGAGCTGCGCCAGCTTCTCCTGCACCGCCTGCTGCTTGTCGAGGCCGGTCTGGCGCACGTTGAAGAGGGCGGTGCCGATCATCATGTCGGCGTACTTGATGAGCCGGTAGACGAAGGCCATCGCGCTGTAGCGATGCAGCGTCGCGCGGATGAAGGTCGCCGCCCGCGTGTGGCGGTAGAAGAGGACGTTCTCCCAGGGGATCAGCACGTCGTCGAACACGACAAGGCAGTCGATCTCGTCGAAGCGGTTCGACAGCGGGTAGTCCTCGGGCGAGCCGCGGCCCGCGAAGCCCGAGCGGCAGATCATCTTCAGGCCCGGCGAGCCCAGCTCGCAGATGAAGCCGACGGCGTAGTCCGACAGCTTGTCGTCGCCCCAGTTGGCGATGGTCGGCTTGGTGAAGGCCTGGTTGGCGTAGGCCGCCGCCGTCTCGTACTTCGCGCCGCGCACGACGATGCCGCGGTCGGTCTCCTTCACCACGTGAAGGAGCATGTCCGGATCCTGGTCCTGCGGCCGCTTCGAGCGGTCGCCCTTGGGGTCGGTGTTGGCCGAGACGTGGAAGGGGTCGGCGCGCACCACCTTGTGGACGTGATTGCGGATGTTGGCCGAGAACTGCGGGTCGACCTCGTTCAGCACGTCCTGGCCGTCGTAGAGCGACCACATCTCGCCGACCGTCTCGTCGCCGACGCGGGTCACCACGCCACCGACCTCGCTCAGCACCGCCTCGATCGCGGCGCGCTTGTCCCACCAGTCCTGCTGGGCGATCGGCAGCCGGCTGCCGATGGCGAAGGTCTCGCCCGCCTCCTCGTAGGTCATGACGGGGCGATGGGCCGCCTCGTGCGCCATGTCGTAGATGCGCGCCCGGATGTCGACCAGCGGCCTGATCGCGGGGTGCTGCGTGACGTCGGCGACGCGCTCGCCGTCGATGTAGACCTCGCGGCCGTCGCGGATCGACTGGCGGTACTGCTCTCCGGTGCGGATCATCGGCTCTCCTCGGGACGGCAGGGTGCGAGCGGCACCGGCCGGGCATAGGCGCGGCTGGAATAGGCGAGCGGCTCGGCGTCGCCGGCCGCCGCCGCATGGACGCGGCCGAACAGCACCGCATGGGTGGCGCCGTCGGCCTCTTCGACGACTTCGCAGGCGAAGGACGCGGTCGCGCCGACGAGCGCTGGCAGGTCGAGCGGGCCGGCCAGCCACTCCGCACAGGCGAAGTCGAACGGCGCCCCGGCTCGCGGCCGGCCGGCGAAGGTCTCGGCGATCGGCGACTGGTCGGCCGCCAGCACGTTGGCGCAGAAGCGGCCATTGGCGCGGATGGCGCCATAGGCCGGGCTGCGCCGGTTGATGCAGACGAGCAGGGTCGGCGGATCGGCGGTGACCGGCGCAACGGCGCTCACCGTCAGCGCGAAGCGGCCACCCGTGCCGTCGGTGGTGACGACGCAAACACCGCTGACCGTCCGGCGCATCGCGCCGATGAAGGTCTCCCGGAGCGCTGCGGTTCCGTCGGTCATGGCGCGAAATTGTCGGGCTGGTGCCGACGCCGGGAAAGCAAATGTTGCCGGCTCATTGCTTCGTGTTTCTCGATCCAGCGCAGTTCACAACCGGCGGCTGCGGGACATCCGGACGCTGTGGGGATAGAATAATTACATCAGAAAGTTGCAGTCGGGGGAACCGGATGGCGTCGTCGGGCTTCGTGCTTCCCGAGCTCCTGCTGATGGCGGGGCAGGCGGTGCGCCAGCGCGGCATCACGCTGGTGATGCGCGACGACATGGCGTCCCTGCGCGATCGTCATCGCGGCGACGCCTTGTTGGCGTCGGATCGGCCGCTGCCCTCGCAGCTCGACATCGACTACTGCGCGTTGCCACCGGATCGCGCCTTCTGGATCGAGGGCCTGGACGACAACGGGCGCACGGTCGTGACCCATGCCGCGCGCCTCTTCGACTGGCGGCGGACGGACCTGGAGGCCGAGGGCAGGGCGCTGCGCATCTTCTACGACGCGCCGGAGCGGCACGCCCGGCCGGGCGAGGACCTGACGCTGGCCGAGCCCATGCCGGTTCGCATCGCCGGACGGGTCGCCTATGTCGGTGGGCTGTGGATCCATCCCGAATATCGCGGACGTGGCCTCGCGCGGATCATGCCTCGCGTCGGGCGCGCCGTCGCGGATCTGCGGTGGTCGCCCGACTGGCTTTTCAGCCATGTCGTCGACCGGCTGCTCGATGCCGGGATGGGCCAGGTTTACGGCTACCGGCACCGGCACCGGGGCCTGCGCTTCCGCAACCGTCACGGCAACGCGTCGGACATTTCCTGGGTCTGGATGTCCGAGGCCGAGCTGCTCGACGATTCGGCGGGCTTCGTAGCGTTTCTCCAGGGCACCCGGCCGCGCAGCCGGCTGAGCCCGGAGATGACAATTGCACCATCGGCGGTGCGCCACGGCAGCAGCAGCCTGTCGTAGACGCTGCGCCGGCCATTGCCGTTCCGGCCGGCGATGCTGGCTTCGCAGCTCTCGAGCCGCGGAACCATCATCGCCGCTACCAGACCATAGCTGCGGCTGGCCGACAATGCATAGCCGGCGTCGGGCTGCTCGTCGACGGTTCGGCCGATGCTGTCAGTCCAACCGGCGCGGCCGTAGTGGGTCAGCCCGCGGCCGCGGAACGCGACCACGAGGCGGCTGTCGGAGCGCACGGACACCATGCTCGTTCTGCCGAGGCACGCGGCATGGCGGAACGGACGCGTCGGGTCGTCCGGTAGGACGCCCCGGCGTTGGTGCCATTGCTCCAGCAACGTGGCGAACGATTGGGGAATGATCGCTTCGCGCGGGTCGATCGGCAGCTCTTCACTGTGGAACGGCTTCTCCGGATAGCGGCTGCGCACGCCGCTCACCAACTCCTCGAGGCGGGTGACGAGCATGGCAAAGCTGGGCACGATCTCCTCGCTCCACGATCGGTCGCAATGGGCGAGGAGAATCCGCGAGGGCGCCTCCCTCAACAGCATATAGAGCGCGGTGGATATCGCGCGCTGATTGGTCGCTCGCGGTCTGAGGCGAATGCGGGCACCAAAAGGCGCGAATGCCACCTCGATGACGCCGAGCTCGCGAACCGCGTAGGTGACGATGTCTGCGCCGCTCGGCAGCCGCTCGTGGACGAATGTCCGGACGCCTCGCTCGACCGGCGATACGGAACCGCGGCGATCGATGAGGAATCGTCTCAACGCGCCCCTTTTCTCGCCTTCGGCGACGCCACCAGCTTGTCGCCGAGGCGGTGGAACAGCTCCATCAGCGATTGTCGGAGGTCCGGGCTGCCGATGCGCTCGTAGGCCCGCGACAGCTCGATCGCCTCGCGGCGCAGCATGATGCCGGGATCGTGCGGGGTCTCGGACTCCGGCTCCAGGCCCTCGAAGAAGGCGGTCACCGGCGTACCCAGCACCTGGGCGATCTGCACGAGCTTGCTGGCGGAGATGCGGTTGCCGCCGCGCTCGTACTTCTGAACCTGCTGAAATGTCAGGCCGATCGCCTCGGCGAGCTGCGTCTGGCTCAGCCCGGCGACGGTGCGGTAGAGGCGGACCTGGCGGCCGACATGAACGTCGATCGGCGACGGGCCGTCGATGATCGCCACCCGGCGACGCGGCCGCTCGGCGGCGACGCGGGCCGGTCGCGGACGCGCCGGCGCCGGCGGCGCCAGGGCCTTGCGCACCGCGGGAAGCCCGACCTGCAGCTTCGTCGCGATCCCCACGTCGCTCATTCCATTGGCCTGCATGGTCTGGATGCGCGTGGTCTGTGAAAGAGGGGAGCGAGCCATTGACCTAACCTTCCGATGAAACGTGCGCATGTTGCAAGTGGTTCGCGGCATCGCCGCAATACCCGCGTCTCGGTCGGCCCCCTCGCATCGACCGGCGCCGGCACTTCGTCGCGCGTGGAGAAATACTAGATCGTCCGGGCGCAATTCCAGCCCTTAGCTATACTGATCCGTGTCCCGTCGATCACGATTTCACGGTCGCGACGATCGGCCGCATCCGTGGGATGGCGGAGCACGACGCGTGCCGAAGTCACCGGCCGGCAATTGCCCGCCGCCGACGGCCCCTGTAGCGTCGCCCCATGACTGAGAACGCACTCGTGACGGGTGGCTCGCAGGGCATCGGCGCGGCGATCGTCCGAAGATTGACGGAAGACGGCTACCACGTCGTGAGCCTCGACCGTGTCGCGCCCGAGGTGCGGGTCGGCACACATGTCACGATCGACCTGGGCGATCGGCCGGCGACCGCAGCCGCATTGGCCGAGGTGACGCGACGCTTTCCCATCACCCGGCTCGTCAACAATGTCGGCACGGTCGCGCCGGCCGCGGTCGGGAGTGCGACTGCGGCCGAGCTGGAATCCGTGCTCGACCTCAACGTCCGCGTCGCCATCCAGTGCGCCGAGGCGGTGCTGCCGGCGATGAAGGAAGCGGGCTTCGGGCGCATCGTCGGCATCTCCAGCCGGGCCGCTCTCGGCAAGGAGCTGCGCAGCGCTTATGCCGCCGCCAAGGCCGCGATCCACGGGCTGACGAAGACCTGGGCGCTCGAGCTCGGCCGCTTCGGGATCACCGTCAACGCGGTCGGCCCCGGGCCGATCGCGACCGAGCTGTTCCGCCGGGTCAATCCGGAGGACAGCCCGCGCACGGCGGCGATCCGCGATGCCATCCCGGTCGCTCGCATGGGAACGCCGGAGGACGTGGCCGGCGCGGTCGCCTACTTCCTCGACCGGCGCAGCGGCTTCGTCACCGGGCAGGTGCTCTATGTCTGCGGCGGCATGACGGTCACGTCCGCCGAAGTCTGAGCGCGGCCGGCATGTCCGTTCACCCACCGGCGCCCTGGCGCGGGCTCGTCGCGTACGGGCTCGGCACCGCCTTCTTCTTCTACGCCTTCCTGCACCGCGTCTCGCCGGGCGTCATGGTCGAGCCGCTGATGGCGGAGTTCGCGGTCGGCGGCGCACTGCTCGGCCACCTCTCCGCCTTCTATTTCTACGCCTATGCGGGGCTGCAGCTTCCCGTCGGCGTGCTGATGGCCCGCTTCGGCGTCCGTCGCCTGCTGATCGCGGCCGCCCTGCTGGCGACGGCCGGCTCCGTCCTCTTCGCCGCCGGCGGCTCGCTGACCATGGCTTATCTGGGCCGGCTGATGATCGGGGCCGGCTCGGCCTTCTGCTGGGTCGGCACGCTCTCGCTCGCGACACGCCACCTGCCCGCCGACCGCTTCGTGCTGCTGACCGGCATCCTGCAGGCCGTCGGTATGGTCGGCGGAATGTTCGGCCAGGCGCCGCTCGGATTTGCGGTCGAGGCGTTCGGGTGGCGCGGCGCGATCCTCGCGCTCGCCGTCGGCGGCCTGGCGCTGGCCGCGGCGATCGCCCTTCTGGTGCCGCGCGACCCGCCGGGCGCCGGGATCGGCGGTGGGCAGCTCGCGGCCGGCCTCGTCCGTGTCGCGCGCAACCCGCAGAGCTGGCTGCTCGCCGGTGTGGGGCTCTCCCTGTCGGCGCCGATGCTGGCCTTCGCCGGCCTCTGGGGTGTGCCCTATCTCGGCATGCGCTTCGGGCTGGACCGGCCGGCGGCCGGTGCCCTGATGTCCCTCAATTTCGTCGGCTGGGCGGTCGGCGCGCCGTTGCACGGCCTGCTCTCCGACCGCTGGCGCCGACGGCGCCCCTTCGTGCTGGGCGGTGGCGTGGTGGCGCTGGCGTCGATCCTGGCGGTGCTCTATGCGCCCGGCCTCGACGTCGCCGCGGTCGGCGCCCTGATGCTGGTCAACGGCCTCGCGGCTTCCTCGCTCGTGGTGACCTACGCCGCCGCTCGCGAGGCCAATCCGCCAGCCGTGAGCAGTGCCGTCTACGGCCTCATCAATTCGGCCGTCACCGGCAGCGGCGCCATCTTCCAGCCGCTGATCGGCTGGCTGCTGGACCTCGGATGGGACGGCACGATGGCGGGCGGCGCCCGCGTCTACGGCCGGGCCGCCTATGACGCGGCGCTGGCGGCGCTGCCGGCGACGGGTGCGGTCGGCCTCGTGCTGATACTCCTGGTGCGCGAGACGCATGGCCGACAGAGCGGCCGCTGACGGCTCGTGCTAAGGGGAAGGGACCATGCCGAGTCCGCCGCCTTCGTCGACGAAGCCGGCACCCGATGCCATCGCGGTCGGGCTCGACCTGTTGCGCGCCGGGCGCGCCGGCGAGGCCGAGCAGCAATTCCGCCGGGTGCTGGAGCGCGTTTCCGGCAGTCGTGACGCCATGAACGGGTTGGCGCTGGCGCTGGCCGCCGGCGGCGATCGCGAGGCTGCACTGCCGTGGCTGCGACGGGCGATCGGCGACGGCGCGGTGCCCGCGACCTGGCACGCCAATCACGGGATGCTGTTGCGCCAGCTCGGCCGCGACGGCGAAGCGGCCGCGGCGTTCCGCGCGGCAGTCGCCCGGGACGCCCGTAACCCGGCCCATGCGATGCAACTCGGCGACGCGCTGCTGGCGGCGGGCGATACGGCGGGCGCGATCTCCGCCTATCGCTCCGTCGTCGCCGCGGCGCCCGCCTCGGCCGCCGCCTGGAACAACCTCGGCAATGCACTGGATGCGGCCGGCGCGCCCGCGGACGCCGTGGAGGCCTACGAGACCGGCATCGCACGGTCGGGCGCCCTGCCGGAGACGCTCGTCAACCTCGGCAATGCCCTGGGCAAGGTCGACCGCGGGGCGGAGGCGCTGGCGGCCTTCGAGCGGGCGGCCGCGCTGCGGCCCGGCTTCGTGCCCGCACTGGTCGGCCGCGGCGTGGCGCTGCATCGGCTCGGTCGTACGGCGGAGGCGCTGGACGCGCTCGATGCCGCGATCGCCGCCGAGCCGGGTTCATCTGTCGCCCACAACAACCGGGGCATCTGCCTGCAGGCCGCCGGGCGGCTGGAGGAGGCGGTCGACGCTTTCCGCCGCGCGATCGCGCTGGCGCCGGGCGATCCCGCGCCGCTCAACAATCTCGGCAGCGCGCTCCAGAAGCAGGGCGCCGTCGCCGATGCCGTCGGCGCCTTCCGGGCGGCGCTGGCGCTGCGGCCCGCCTATCCCGAGGCCCTGACCAATCTCGGTAACGCGCTGGAGGCGAGCGGCGAGGCCGACGAGGCCATCGCCGCCTACCGCGCCGCGATCACGGCCGACGCCGGTTTCGTCCGCGCGCACGACAATCTCGGCAACCTGCTCCAGGCGCTGGGCCGGCCGGCCGAGGCGGACGCGGTCTTCGCCGCCGCCGTCGCCGCCCATCCGACGCATCTGCCCGTGCGCCTGCACGCCGCGATCGGCCGGCTGCGCGTCGCCTATCGCGACATGGCGGAGTGCCATGCCGCGCGTGCCGCCTATGCGCGGGGCTTGGCGGAGGTCGCCGCGTTGCCGCTGCCGCATTCGGTCGCCGGCCTCGGTGACGCGGTCGAGGCGCTCGGCGCCAACCAGCCCTTCTATCTCGCCTATCAGGGTGAGAACGACCGCGATCTCCAGGCTGTCTATGGCCGCTTCGCCTGCCGCGTGATGGCGGCGCGCCACCCGGAATTCGCCCGGCCGCTGCCGCGGCGCGGGCGCGCACCGGGCGAACGGATCCGTGTCGGCATCCTGTCCGGCTTCTTCCGCCTGCACTCCAACTGGAAGGTGCCGATCCGCTCGTGGATCGAGGACCTCGACCCAGCGGAGTTCGCCGTCCACGGCTACTACACGCAGGCGATCGAAACGGCCGAGACGAGGCAAGCCCGCGGCCGCTGCGCCCGCTTCGTCGAGGGTGCGCGGACGGTCGAGGCCTGGGCCGAGACGATCCGCGCCGATTGCCTGCACGCCCTGCTGATCCCGGAGATCGGCATGGACCCGACGACCGTCCGCCTTGCAGCGCTCCGGCTGGCGCCGGTGCAGGCGACATCCTGGGGCCATCCCCAGACCTCGGGCATGCCGACCATCGACGACTTTCTCTCGAGCGATCTGATGGAGCCGGCCGACGGGCAGGACCACTACACCGAGCGGCTGGTGCGCCTCCCGGGCCTGTCCTTCCGGCATGCCGCGACCGGCATTGTGCCGGAGGCGGTCACCCGGGCGGAGCTCGCGGTCGAGGAGGAGGCGGTGGTCTACTGGTGCTGCCAGTCGCTCTACAAGTACCTGCCGTGCCATGACGGCGTCTTCGCACGCATCGCGGCGGCCGTGCCGCAGGCGCGCTTCCTCTTCCTCGGCCATCCCGTCGGCACGGCGGTCACGGGGCTCTTCCGCGAGCGTCTCGCCGCCGCTTTCGCCGGCGCCGGCCTCTCCTTCGAGCGTCACTGCCGCATCCTCGGCACGCTGACCCCCGAGCGCTTCGCGGGCGTGACGCGCGTGGCCGACGTGTTCCTCGATTCGATCGGCTGGTCCGGCTGCAATTCGACCCTCGATGCGCTCGACGCCGATCTGCCCGTCGTCACCTGGCCGGGCGCTCTCATGCGGGCGCGCCACTCCGCGGCGATCCTCGGCCGCATCGGATTGACCGCCACGATCGCCGCCTCGGCGCAGGAGTATGTGGCCCTCGCCATCCGGCTCGGCGGCGACCCGGCATGGCGGGCCGAGATGCGCCGGCGCATCGCCGCGGGCAAGGCGGTGCTGCGCGACGACCCGGCGTCCGGACGCGGGCTCGCCGCCTATCTCAGGGCGGCTGCCGCATGACCCTGGAGAGGGCCCGGATTCTCGATGCGGCCAGGGCGCTGCGCCGCGAGGGGCGCATCGCCGAAGCGATCGCCCGGCTGGAGGACGCGATCCGCAATTCGCCCGACGACGGCGAGGCGTTGGCCGAGCTGGCGGCGGCGCAATGGGCCGTCCGCCGCGGCACCGCCGCGATCGAGACGCTCCGCCGCGCCGTCGCGCTGCGACCCGACGATATCGAGCTGCGCGGCGGCCTCGCCACCGCCTTGCAGGCGACCGGCCGCCGCGCCCAGGCGGAGGCGGCGTTCGCCGATGCGCTCGCGCGCGCGCCCGGCCACCTGCCGACGCGGCTGCGCGCGACGATGGCACGGCTCGCCGCGGTCCATCGTGACGAGGCGGAGATGGCCGCGGCACGCGCCGCCTATGCGCGCGACCTCGCCCTCCTCGCCACGGCGCCGCTGCCCGTCGACCGCGATGGGCTCGACGCGCTGGTCGACGCGGTCGGCGC
>JBFWXJ010000230.1:0-10192 GCA_050187535.1 Alphaproteobacteria bacterium
GCTGCCCCTGCTGGCCGATGTGCGCGACGAATCGACCGAGGACATCCGCCTCGTCCTGGAGCCGCGCAGCCGCGCCGTCGACCCGCAGGTGCTGATGGAGTCGCTATTCCGGGCGACCGAGCTCGAGGTGCGCATCGGCCTCAACATGAATGTGCTGGATGCCGCCGGCACGCCGCGGGTGATGAACCTGCGCGAGACTCTGCAGGCCTTCCTCGATCATCGCCACGATGTCCTCCAGCGGGTGAGCCGCCACCGGCTGGCGGAGGTCGCGCGCCGACTGGAGATCCTGGACGGCTACCTCCTCGTCTATCTCAACATCGACGAGGTCATCCGCATCATTCGCGAGGACGACGACCCCAAGGCCGAGATGATGCGCCGCTGGTCGCTGACCGAGGCCCAGGTCGAGGCGGTGCTGAACATGCGTCTCCGGGCGCTCAGGCGGCTGGAGGAGATCGAGATTCGCCGCGAGCGCGACAAGCTGACGGCCGAGCGCTCGGGCCTGGAAGCGCTGCTCGGCAGCGAGCGGCGGCGCTGGAAGGCGATCGCCAAGGAGATCAGCGAGATCAAGGCGGCCTTCGGCGAGGCGACCAAGCTCGGTCGCCGGCGGACCACCGTCGAGGCCGCACCGGTGGTGGCCGAGGTGCCGGTCGAGGCGATGGTCGAGCGCGAGCCGATCACCGTGCTCCTGTCCGAGAAGGGCTGGATCCGTGCCATCAAGGGCCATGTCGCCGACGATGCCGACGTCAAGTACAAGGACGGCGACCGCGGCCGCTTCCTGGTGACGGCGGAGACGACCGACCGGCTGCTCGTTTTCGCGACCAACGGCCGCTTCTACACGCTGGGCGCCGACAAGCTGCCGCGCGGCCGCGGCTTCGGCGAGCCGATCCGCCTGATGATCGAGCTCCCGAACGACCACGAGGTGGTGACGGTGATGGTCCACCGCCCGGGCCGCACGCTGCTCGTCGCCTCGGGCGAGGGGCGCGGCTTCCTGGTGGCCGAGGAGGACGCGGTCGCCCAGACCCGAGCCGGCCGGCAGGTACTCAATGTCGAGGGGGGCATCGAGGCCCGCGTCTGCGTGCCGGCGATCGGCGACCATGTCGCCGTCGTCGGCGACAACCGCAAGCTCCTGGTCTTCAGGCTCGACGAGCTGCCGACCATGGCGCGCGGCCGCGGCGTCATCCTGCAGCGCTACAAGGACGGCGGCCTGTCGGACGTGAAGGTGTTCGCGCTGGCGGACGGCCTGACCTGGCGGATCGGCGAGCGCACCCGGACCGAGGTCACGCTCGAGCCTTGGCTCGGCGCCCGCGGGTCCGCCGGCCGCCTGCCGCCCAACGGCTTTCCGAAGAACCAGCGGTTCGGCTGACGGTCCCGACTGCGCGCCGTCAGTCCGCCGCTTCCGGCAACCCAGCGGCCTCGCCCGCGCAGGCGGGAGTGGGTGGGGCCATGGCGGCCCAGCCGCCGGGGCCGAGTGCTTCCAGCGGGCGGAAGCGCGCCTT
Source organism: Alphaproteobacteria bacterium (assembly GCA_050187535.1). Classification (GTDB taxonomy): domain Bacteria; phylum Pseudomonadota; class Alphaproteobacteria; order ATCC43930; family Allostellaceae; genus Allostella. Next base: position 1,497 of record JBFWXJ010000230.1, read on the forward strand.
GTAGGCCATCTTGCGGCTGTCGGCGATCCAGTAGCCGAGATAGACGTAGGGCAGGCCCAGCGCGATCGCCCGCTCGACGAGCCGAAGCACCAGGATGGTGCCGAGGCTGCGCCGCGCCTCGTCCGGCTCGAAGAAGCTGTAGACGGCGGAGAATCCGTCGTCGAGCCGATCGGCGAGGCAGGCGGCGAGCAGGCGGCCGCCCGGGTCGCGAAGGGTCGCCAGCAACGTCTCGATCGGGCTGTCCTCGACCATCGCCCGGTAGTCGCCGAAGGTCATCGTCGCCATGTCGCTCTCGGCGTGGCGCGAGCGCTGGTAGCGGGCGAAGAGGCGGTATTGCTCGCCGGTGGCGACCGGCGGCTCCTCGGTCGCCGTCAGATCGGCGCTGTCACGCGCGAGCCGGCGCAGGTTGCGGCTGGGCGTGAAGCGGTCGACGGCGACCCTGACCGGGATGCACGCGTTGCAGCCGGCGCAGGCGGGCCGATAGGCGAGGTGGTGGCTGCGCCGGAAGCCGGCGCGCGACAGGCCGTTGTAAAGCGCTGCGGCGGCCGAGCCGGAAATCTCCGTCAGCACCTTCCGCTCCATCCGGCCGTCGAGATACGGGCACGGCAGGGCGGCCGTGCGGTAGAAGTGCTGCAGCGGCTGCGGCGCGAGGCGGTTCATCGGTCCCGTGACACTTTAGCGCCGCCCGCGTCGGCGTCCAGTTAATGCGGTGCAAGGGAGGCGGTTGGCGGCGGCCGGCGCATGCGGTAGACGGGTGGCGACGATGCCGGTCGACCCCCGCGCTTTCCGCAATGTGATGGGCAGCTTTGCGACCGGCGTAGCGGTGGCGACGACGCGCACGGCCGCCGGCCGGCCGGTCGGCGTGACCGTCAGCTCGTTCACGTCGCTGTCGCTGGACCCGCCGCTCGTGCTTTTCTGCCTCGAATGGTCGGCGGAGACTTGGCCCGCTTTCCGCGACCACAGCCATTTCGCGGTCAACATGCTGGCCGAGGACCAGGCCGGGCTCTCGGCGCGGTTCGCCTCCGTCGGGATCGACCGCTGGGGCGGGGTCGCGCACGAATCCGGCCCTGACGGCTGCCCGTTGCTTCCGGGGATCGTCGGCTGGGTCGTCTGCCGCCGCCAGACGGTGCACGAGGGCGGCGACCACGCGATCATCGTCGGCCGCGCCGAGCGGCTGGAGCGCGACCCCGGCCGCGCGCCGCTGCTGCATTTCCGCGGCACATACGGCCGCTTCGCGCCGCTGGCCTAGGGGCCGGTTCTTCTCTAGGGTCGGCCTCCCATCCTCCCGCATCAACGGGCGAGACGATCCGCGATGACGCGCATGTCCGGTGGCGACGCCTTGGTCGCCACCTTGGTCGAACACGGCGTGAGCCAGGCCTTCACCGTCCCGGGCGAGAGCTTCCTCGCCGTCCTCGAGGGGTTGCGGCGGGCCCGCAACCGCATCCGCCTCGTCAACGCCCGCCACGAGGGGGCGGCCGCCTTCGCCGCGGAGGCCTATGGCAAGATCGCCCTGCGACCGGCCGCGGTCTTCGTCAGCCGCGGCCCGGGCGCCACCAATGCCGCGATCGGCATCCACACGGCGATGCAGGATTCGACGCCGCTGCTCCTTTTCGTGGGCGACGTGCCGCGCCGCGTGCAGGACCGCGAGGCGTTCCAGGGCGTCGACTATCGCCGCTTCTTCGGCGCCATCGCCAAGGCGGTGATCCAGCCCTTCGGCCCCGAGGACGTGGCCGAGGCGACGGCACGTGCGTGGCGCACGGCGATGTCCGGCCGTCCCGGCCCGGTCGTCGTCGTCCTGCCGGAGGACGTGACCGAGGCCGAGATCGACGCGCCGGCTATCCCGCGACCGCCTGCCACGGTCGCTGCCGCCCCTTCGCCGGATGGCATACGGCAGGCGGCGGCCGCCATCGCCGCGGCGCGCCGCCCGGTCATCGTCTTCGGCGAGATGATCGCATTCGGCCGCGCCCATGAGGCGCTGGTGCGGCTGGCCGAGCGGGCGGGGGCGGGGGCGCTCGCCGCCTTCCGCCGCCAGGACTGCCTGCCCAACGACCACTGGAGCTATCTCGGCCATCTCGGCCTGTCGCGCGAGCGCTATATCCGCGAGTTCTGGGCGGGTGCGGACGTGGTGATCGCCGCCGGCTCGCGCATGGACGACATGACGACGGAGGAGTTCACCTTCCTGCGTCCCGACCAGACGCTGATCCACATCCACCCTGACCCGGCGACGGCGGCGGCCTCGGGTGCCGCGATCGCGCTGCCCTCCGAGGTGGCGGCGACCATGGACGCCATCGCCGCCGCCCTGCCGGAGCCGCCGGCCGACCGCGTCGCCGAGGTCCGCCGCGTCCATGGGCTGGAGGCTACCCACGCCGGCTTCGGTCAGCGCCCGTCGATCGGCGCGGTCGACATGGTGAAGGTGATCGAGGCGGTGGCGGCCGCGGTACCGCCCGACACCATGATCGCGACCGACGCCGGGACGTTCGGCAGCTGGGTCTACCGCCATTATCCCTGGCGCCGCCCTTTCACCCAGGTGGCGCCCGAGGTCGGCGCCATGGGAGCGGGCGTGCCGGGGGCGATCGGCGCGGCGCTGGCCCGGCCCGACGTGCCGGTCGTCGTCTTCGTCGGCGACGGCGGCTTCATGATGACGGGACAGGAGCTGGCGACCGCGGTCGAGGAGGGGATCCCGGTCAAGGCGGTGCTCTGCGACAACGCCGCCTACGCCTCGATCCTCATCCACCAGCATCGCCGCTACGGCGGCGAGGCCTATCACGGCGTCACGATCAGGAGCCCGGACTTCGCCGCGGTCGCCCGCGGCTACGGCGTCGCCGCCTGGACGGTGCGCGAGACCGCCGAGTTCGCGCCTGCCTTCCAGGCGGCACTCGCCCATGACGGGCCCGCCCTCGTCCATGTCCTGACCGACGTGCGGGATGGCTCGGCCAACGGGCCGCTCGACCGATGAAGGGGCCCCTGGAAGGCATCCGCGTCGTCGACCTGACGGCGGTCTTCCTCGGCCCCTTCGCCTCGCAGACCCTGGGCGATCTCGGCGCCGACGTCGTCAAGGTCGAGACGCCCGAGGGCGACATCACCCGCACCATCACGCCGGCGCGCAATCCCGGGATGGGGGCGGGCTTCCTCGCGGTCAACCGCAACAAGCGCTCGGTCGTCCTCGACCTGAAGCGGCCCGAGGCACGCGCCGTGCTGGGCCGGTTGGTTGCCGGCGCCGACGTGCTGATGCACTCCATGCGGCCGCAGGCGATGGATCGCCTGGGCTTCGGGCCCGATGCGGCCCGCGCGATGAACCCGCGGCTCATTCACTGCGCCGCCTACGGCTACCGCCGCGACGGGCGGCATGGCTGGCGGCCGGCCTATGACGATGTCATCCAGGGCGCCTCGGGCCTGGCGGCATTGCAGGCGAGCTTCGCCGGCGAGCCGCGCTACGTCCCGTCCTCGATGGTCGACAAGCTGGTCGGCCTCACCGTCGCCTCGGCGATCAACGCCGCCCTCTTCCATCGCGAGCGGACGGGCGAGGGGCAGGCGATCGAGATCCCGATGTACGAGACCATGGTCGCCTTCCTGATGCCGGAGCACATGGCCGGCCGCAGCTTCCATCCGCCGGAGGGGCCCGCCGGCTACGGCCGCGTGCTGGCCCCCTACCGCAGGCCCTACGCGACGAAGGACGGTCATATCTCCGTGCTGCCCTATACGGCGCAGCAATGGGCGCGACTCTTCGTGGCGGTTGGCCGGCCCGAGATGGCGGACGATCCACGGGTGACCGAGGGCCCGACGCGCAGCCGTCATGTCGGTGACCTCTACGCCATGGTCGCCGACGCCATGCCGGCGCGGACGACCGCCGAATGGCACGCCGCCTTCGACGCCGCCGACATTCCGGCAATGCCGGTGCAGGACGTGGACGCCGTGCTCGACTGCCCGCACTTGGCCGAGACCGGCTTCTACGAGCACCACGTCCATGACAGCGAGGGCGAGCTCGTCTTCCTCGGTCATCCCGTGCGTTACGACCGCACCCCGGCCGCGATCCGCCGGCTGCCGCCGCGGCTCGGCCAGCACACGGCCGAGGTGTTGCGGGAGGCCGGCTACGACGCGACCGCCATCGACGCCCTGTTCGCGGGCGGCGCAGTCGCCGGCGAGCAGTGACACGCACTTGGGCGAGGCCGCGCGCCCCACTATGATCCGCGGCCCTTTCGAGGAGGAAATGCCGAAATGACCAGCCTGACCGCCGCCGATCTCTCCGCGCTGACCGAGTGGGACACGCCGACCATCTGCAACGCGCTGGAGATCGTGTCCCCGGAGCGGCGGGCGACCGGCTTCACCACCCGGCATCTCCATTGCCCCTTCCCGCAGCTGAAGCCGATCGTCGGCTACGCGCGCACGGCGATGATCCGCGCCAAGCACGTACCCTCCCGCGACAAGGCGGCGATGCGCGCCCAGCGCACCGCTTACTACGAGTACGTGGCGGCCGGGCCGATGCCGACCGTGTCGGTCATCCAGGATCTCGACGGCCCCGATGCCGGCTTCGGCGCCTTCTGGGGCGAGGTGCAGACCAACATCCACAAGGGACTGGGCTGCCTCGGCCTCGTCACCGACGGCTGCATCCGCGACCTCGACATGATCGCCGAGGGCTTCCAGATGATCGCCGCCAGCTATGCGCCGTCGCACGCGCATGTGCATCTCGTCGATTTCGGCTGCCAGGTGCAGGTCGCGGGCATGATCTGCGCGTCCGACGACATCATCCATGCGGATCGCCACGGCGCCGTCGTGGTGCCGGCGGCCGTAGTGCGCGACATTCCCGCGGCCATCGACCTGCTGACGCGCAAGGAGAAGGTCATCCTCGACGCCGCCAAGGCCCCCGGCTTCAACATCGAGAAGCTGAAGAAGGCCATGGGCGAGGCCGACGAGATCCACTGACCCGGCATCCCCCGCCGTCCCGCGAGCCGGGGCGGCGGGGGGGCTATCCCGCGAGCAGGAGCACCCAGGTGAAGGCGGCGAACGGTATTCTCTCGGGCTACGGGACGACGGTCTTCGAGGTCATGTCCCAGCTCGCCCGGGCCAACGATGCGGTCAATCTCGGACAGGGATTCCCCGACGACCGGGGTCCCGAAGACGTCCTCAAGGCGGCGGCCGATGCGGTGGTCGACGGCCCCAACCAGTATCCGCCGATGACCGGCCTGCCGGAGCTGCGCCAGGCGGTGGCGGCACACGGCAAGCGCTTCTACGACATCGACGTCGACTGGGAGCGCGAGGTGCTCGTCACCTCGGGCGCCACCGAGGGGCTGGCGTCCTGCCTCTTCGGGCTGATCGAGCCCGGCGACGAGGTGGTGCTGTTCGACCCGCTCTACGACAGCTACCTGCCGATCGTGCGCCGCGCGGGCGGCGTGCCGAAGCTGGTCAGCCTGTCGCCGCCCGAATGGGAGCTGCCGGTCGAGCGGCTGAAAGCGGCCTTCAGCGATCGCACCAAGCTGATCCTGCTGAACACGCCGATGAACCCCGCGGCCAAGGTCTTCACCCCCGAGGAGCTGGCGGTGATCGCCGGCCTCATGGAGAAGCACGACGCCTACGCTGTCTGCGACGAAGTCTACGAGCACATCGTCTTCGACGGCCGCCGGCACGAGAGCCTGATGACGCTGCCGGGCATGCGCGAGCGCTGCCTGAAGCTGGGCTCGGCGGGCAAGACCTTCTCGCTGACGGGCTGGAAGGTCGGCTACGTGACCGCCGCACCGGCGTTGCTGCAGCCGGTGATGCGCGCCCACCAGTTCCTCGTCTTCACGACGCCGCCCAACCTGCAGCGCGCTGTCGCCCAGGGCCTGCGCAAGGAGGATCACTACTTCCAGACGCTGGCGAGCGGGATGCAGGCCAAGCGCGACCGGCTGTCCGACGGGCTGTCGCGGATCGGCTTCGACGTGCTGCCCTGCGAGGGCACCTATTTCGTCAACGCCGACTTCCGGCCGCTCGGCTTCAACGGCGACGACGTCGACTTCTGCAAACACATCACGTCGCAGGCGAAGGTCGCCGCCATCCCCGTCAGCGCGCTCTACGCCGAGGGCTCGGTCAGAAGCTATGCGCGCTTCTGCTTCGCCAAGCAGGACGCCGTGCTGGACGAGGCGGTGGCGCGGCTCGGCCGGCATTTCGGCGGGGCGTGATCCGCTTCACCGCGATTCGGTCGCCATCGCCGCGATCTCTCGGATCATCTCGTCGGCGGTGCGGGTGCGGCAGTAGTGGCCGCGCATGGCGTCGATGGAGCGGTCGTGGTTCGCCGCGGTCTCAGCCGCGCAGCAATCCTCGATCTGGGTGACCAGGAAGCCGCGGTCGGCAGCGTCGCGGATCGCGGATTCGACGCACTGGTCGGTGTAGATGCCGTAGATCACCAGGAACTCGATGCCGAGGTTGCGCAGCACGTATTCGACGTTGGTGCTGTTGAAGATGCCGGACGAGGTCTTCGGAATGACGATCTCGTCGCCGACCGGCCCGACGGCGTCGATGATGCCGGCCTCCCAGCTCCCCTTGGCGTGGTGGATGCGCGAGATCTTGTGGTCGAGGCTGCGGTCGCGGCCGTCCCGGGTCAGGCTCTCGATGACCGTGTAGACGACCTCGATCCCGGCCGCGCGCGCGGCGGCCTGGAGGCGCTGCTGTGCCGGGATGACGACGCTGCCGATCCGCTCCAGCAGGTGACGCTTCTTCGCCTCGGGCGACGCCATCCGCTCGGGCGTCCACTCCGCGTTCTGCATGTCGATCGACAGCAGCGCGGTGCGCCCGGGGTCGATCGGGCGCTCGCGATACGCGCCGTCGGCGGCGTCGATGGGCAGGGTCATCGGGTCTTTCCGGAGAGGAGGTCGGGGGCGATCGCGGGGAGCGCGCGGGCGAGGCGGTCGGCCCAGGCGGCCGCGCCCGCATCGTCGGCGACGCCGTCCTGGCGGATCTCGATGAGGACGGCCGGGATGCCGCGGCCGTCGCCGTGCACCGGCAGGCCGTAGTCGCTGTCCGGGCCGATCGCATAGGGCTGGTCGTAGCCGACGACGAGGCCGGCCTCCCGGGCGAGCTCGGCCGCCAGGGCCTGCGCCATGCGCTTGTCCGCCCCGCCGGCGGTGCCGACATGCCACGGCCGAGGCGCGCGCCCCGCGAGCTGCGGCGTGAAGCTGTGCAGGCAGACGAGCAGGCTCGGCCGCCCGGCAGCCACGCGCGCGTCGAGGAGTTCGGCCACGGCTTGGTGGTAGGGCTGGAAGAGTGCGGCGATGCGCAGGCCGCGGTCGGCTTCCGTGAGCTCGCGGTTGGCCGGCACAACGGTCCCGTCGGAAGTCTCGGGCATGCGGTCGGCCGCGTGCGCCGGGCGGTTGAGGTCGACGACGAGGCGCGAGTAGCCGGCGGCGATCAGCGGCGCGTCGAGTGCGGCTGAAAGACGCCGCGCAACTGCCAGTGCGCCGATGTCCCACGCGATGTGCCGGGCCAGTTCCGACGCCGGCAGGCAGAGGTCGGCGAGGCGACGCGGCACGCGGTTGCTGGCGTGGTCGCAGGTGATGACGAAGGGGCTGCGGCCTGCGGCATTCGTCACGGCGACGGCGGGCGGTTCGTCAGGATCCAGCAGCGTTGGCGGATCGAGGAGCGATGCGGGCGCGGCGGCTGCGCTATGATCGGCGGAGGGGCTCATCGGGGGGCGAGCATGGCCGAAGTTCAGCCGGGCGACCACGACATCGTTTACGTCGGCTATGTCGATCTGGGCGGGGTGCTGCGCGGCAAGGGTGTCGTCGGCCGGGAATGGCCGCACCGCGTTCGCTGGGGCGTCGGCTGGCCGCCCGCCAATGTCATGCTGACGCCCTTCGGCGGGCTGGCACCCAATGCCTTCGGCTCGCGCGGCGACATGTTCGTGGTGCCCGACCCGGCGACCCTGGTCGCCGTCCGCCCCATCGGCGACTCCCCGCATCTGCGCGTGGCGCTGGGCCACCTGCGCACCGCCGAGGGCGACCCGTGGGACTGCTGCCCGCGCTCCTACCTGGAATCCGTCCTGGCCGCACTGGAGGCCGAGGCGGGGCTGACGATCAAGGGGGCGTTCGAGCACGAGTTCCTCTTTTCCGGCCTCGAGCTGCAGCCGGGCGACCCGTTCGCGCTCGGCGCGTTCCGCCGCATCGCCGCCTTCGCCGCCGACCTGGTGCCGGCGCTGGCCGATGCCGGCATCACGGTCGAGACCTTCATTCCCGAGTTCGCGCCGCAGCAGGTCGAGGTCCCGGTGGCACCGGCGATCGGTATGGGGATCGCCGATCAGGCGGCCCTTTTCCGCGAGGTCGTGCGGTGGGTCGCCGGCGGCTACGGGGCGCGCGCCTCGTTCACGCCGATCGGCGAGGTCGGCGGTGTCGGCAGCGGCGCGCACCTGCATTTCAGCTTCCTCGACCGCGAGGGGAAGCCCGCGGCCTATGACCCGGCCGCGCCGACGGGGCTGAGCGCGGTCGCCGCGTCGTTCCTTGCGGGGGTGCGGCGACGGTTGCCGGAGATCGTCGCGGTGACGGCGCCGACCGTCGTCTCCTACGAGCGCCTGCAGCCGCATCGCTGGAGTGCGGCCTGGAACACGATGGCGGTGCGCGACCGCGAGGCGGCACTGCGCATCTGTCCGGTGCGGCCCGGCACCGGCCGGCCGGAGGCCGAGCAGTTCAACATGGAGTTCCGCGCGACGGACTGCGCGGCCAACCCGCACCTGG
>JBFWXJ010000231.1:0-10184 GCA_050187535.1 Alphaproteobacteria bacterium
GCGGCCGCGCCCGAGCTGACCTCGCTGCCGGTCACCGCCTTCTTCTTCATCGGGGAATGGGCGGGACCGCTGGTGATGGGAGCGCTCGGTCTCGCCGTCGCCGCCGTCACCGGTGCGGCGGCCTACGGCTACCAGATGTTCGACGATTCCGAAGCGCGCGGCGCCCGGGCCGAAGGCCTGATCCGCGGCGCCGTCCGGGCGTTGGAGGCGCCCGGTGGCTGATGCCGGCGACAGGTCATCCGCCCCTGTAGGGATGCACCTCCCGCCAGTGGCGGGCGATGTCGATACGGCGGGTGACCCAGACGTCGCTGAGCCCCAGGACATGGTCGAGGAGGCGTTCCAGCCCGACCGCGCGGGCGGGATGGCCGATCAGTCGCATGTGCAGGCCGATCGACATCATCTTCGGGGTCTTCGCGCCCTCGCGCCACAGCATGTCGATGGCGTCGCGCACGAATGAGAACCACTGGTCGGACGTGCCGACCCAGCCCGCATACTTGCCGTCGTTGTTGGTGAGCGAGTACGGCACGACCAGATGCGGCGTCCCGTCGACGTTCTGCCAGAACGGCAGCTCGTCGGCGTAACTGTCGGAATCGTAGAGGAACCCGCCCTCCTCGACGACGAGGCGGCGGGTATTCACGCCGGGCCCGTAGCGGCAGTACCAGCCATAGGGCCGCTCGCCCACCGTCTTCGGCAGGGATTCGACCGCGAGCCGGATGTGCTCGCGCTCTTCCTCCTCCGACAGCTCGAAGTGCTTGATCCAGCGCCAGCCGTGGCAACACACGTCGAAGCCGGACTCGCGGATCGCCTGGGCCGCCTCGGGATGGCGCTCCAGCGCCAGCGCGCAGCCGAACACGGTCATCGGCAGGCCGCGTTCCTGGAAGAGGCGCATGAGGCGCCAGAACCCGACCCGGCTGCCGTACTCGAACATGCTCTCGCCGGCGAGGTCGCGGCCCCTGACCCCCTGGTTGAGGCCGTGCGCCTCGGTCAGGCCGAGTTCGGTGAAGCCCTCGCCGTCCTGCACGGAGGGCTCCGAGCCCTCCTCGTAGTTCATGACGAAGTTGATGGCGAGGCGGGCGCCGCCCGGCCATTGCGGATCGGGCGGGTTGCGGCCGTAGCCGACGAGGTCGCGGGCGGGCTGCCAGGCCATGGTCGTTGCTCCTCGGGACGGGTCAGCCGGCGATGCGGACGGTGAAGGGGGCGACCGGTACGAACTCCTCGTCGCCGGCGGTGCCGTCTCGCCACATGAAGACGGCGAAGCGGGTCGGGCGATCGAGCACGGTCAGGCCGTGGTGCCAGGTGTTCGGCCGGTAGGTGACGCCCTGGCCGGGCTCGGCCAGGAAGGCGCGCACCTTGCTCGTGTCGGGACCGCCTCCGACAGCGTGCGGACAGACGATCACGAGCCAGCGCGCCGGCTCCAGCGGCAGGAAGCTCTGGGAGGAGAACTCGTGCCGCTCCAGCAGCGTAGCCTCCAGCGGCAGGGTCTCGAGATGGGCACGCCTGGCCATCGAGAGGCTGGGACGGGCGTGCGGGCGCAGGTTGCCGAGCCCGTCCTCGAAGTAGGCGCGGCCCGGCGCATCGGGCGACTCCAGCACGTCGCCGTAGGGGGCGAAGGCCTCGCGGGTCAGTTTCTCGGCGATGATCTCCATGGGTCCCTTCAGCTCGACATGCGGCGGGTGAGGCCGGTCAGGCGCTCCATCGCCAGCATCAGGAGCAGCACGGCCGCGATCAAGACGCCGGATACGGCAGCGACCCGCACGTCGAGCGTGCTCTCCATCATTCCCCACATGCGGATCGGCAGCATGTCGCTGCGCGGCCCCGCCAGGAAGAGGGACACGGGCACGTTGTCGAGCGAGGCGATGAAGGCGAGGAACGAGCCGGCCGCGATGCCGGGAGCGATTGTCGGCAGCGTCACGCGCCGGAAGGTGTAGAGCCAACTCGCCCCCAGGCTGGCCGAGCTCTCCAGCAGGGCGGGGTCGAGCTGCGACAGGCTGGCCGACGTCGTCCGCAGGACGAAGGGCACGATCACCACGACATGCCCGAGCACGATCAGTTCGAGCGACGGGCGCAGGCCGATCAGCGTGAAGTACATGAGGGCGGCCAGCCCGAAGGCGATGCCGGGCAGGATCAGCGGCGACATGAAGACGGTGTCGAGCCCGCGCGCCCAGCCGGTGCCGCGCCGCGCGATGGCGAGTGCCGCCATGGTGCCGAGCACGGCGGCGCAGCCGGTTGCGACCGCGCCGACATAGAGGCTGTTGCCGGCCGCCCGGTGGATCTGGCGCGAGCGCGCGCCGTCGAACAGCAACGCGTACCACTGCGTCGAGAGGCCGGACGGCGGGAACTTGAGCGAGCGGCCCTCCGTGAACGACGTCAGCAGCACGACGGCGACGGGGCCGACCAGGATGAGAACGGCCACCGTCGCCAGCACCCCCACGACGAGCGTGTAGGAGAGGTCGGCCGGGCTACGGCGCATGGCCATGGGTGGTTCCTGCGATGCGCCGCCCGAAGGCGGAGATGGCGAAGATGCAGGCGCCGACCGAGACCAGCAGGGTCAATGCCGCGACCGAGGCGAGCGGCCAGTTGTAGACCACCAGCGACTGCTGCCAGATGACCAGCGGCAGGTAGACCAGCCGGTTGCCGCCAATGACCGACTGCGAGATGAAGGCGGTCGTGCTCGACGCGAAGACGAGCAGGCAGCCGGACACCAGCCCCGGCACCGAGAGCGGCAGCGTCACCCGGAAGAGGGTGCGCCAGCGGGATGCGCCGAGCGCCTCCGACGCATCGGCCAGCGCGGGGTCGATGCGCGCCATGACGCCCAGCAGCGGCAGCAGCATCAGCGGCATCTCGATCTGCGTCAGCGCCAGCACCAGGCCAAGCTCGGTCTGCAGCAGCCGCAGTGGTGCCGGCACCAGGCCCAGCGCCAGCAGCGCCTGGTTGATGACGCCTTCCTGCCCCAGCACGACGATCCACGCGAACGTCCTGACTACGACCGAGGTCAGCAGCGGCAACACGATGATGAATAGCAGGACCCGCTGCCAGCGCGGACCCGCCGCCATGTAGACGAGCGCCAGCGGGTAGCCGACCAGCATCGTCGCCGCGACCGTCATCAGGCCGAGCCGCAGCGTGTCGCCGACGACGCGCCAGTAGAAGGCGTCGCCCAGGAACTTCGCCCACTGGGCGAAGCCGACCCGCGTCATCTGGTCGTCGTCGAAGGTGCTGACGGCGGCCAGGATGAGGAGCGGCGCCAGGAAGAAGGCGGCGAAGGCCAGCGCCAGCGGCAGGGCCAGTTGCCATTCCGCCGGGCGCCACCAGCCGCCGACGCCGCGGCCGCCCCCGATCGGGAGGCCGGCCGCGGCCGCCGCCGTCACTTCGCGACTTCCTTGTTGAACCGCTCGATCCAGCCGGCGCGCAGCGGATTGATCTTGGCCCAGTCGTGGCGCACGAAGCTGGACATCTCGTCCAGGCTCTTCATCGGCAGGCCGGGGTCGAGCGCCACCTCCTTGTTCACGGGCACGAAGTTCCAGGGCGGCACCATCAGCGCCGCCTGGACGTCCTTGGAGATCACCGTGTCGATGTATTTGTAGGCGTTCTCCGGCTCGGCCGCGCCCTTGGCGACGTGCATCGTGGTGAAGAAGGCGACCGCACCCGTCGCCGGCTTCGCGAACTCGATGTCGACGCCGCGCGCCTTCAGGGTCGAGACCGTCTGCGTGTTGGTGTAGATGACGTCGCACTGGCCCTGCTGGTAGAGGCCGGCCATCGCCTGCGGCGCGCCGATCGTGGCGATCTTCGGCAGGACCTTGCGGATCTCCGTGAAGAACGGGCCGACATCGGTCTCCGAGCCGCCGAAGCGCCGGGCGATCTCGATGATCGAGACGGTGCCGAAGGTGGTCTGGAAGCCGGTCAGGCCGAGGCGCGAGACCCAGGGGTCCTTCAGCAGGTCGTCCCAGCCCTTGGGCGCCGGCAGCTTCTTGGGATTGTAGGCGATGCCGACCACCTGGGCTGCGACCGTCACGCCCCATTCGTCCGCCAGCCCGTCCGGCACCTTGGCGAGGTTGGTCAGCTTCTTCGGGTCGAACTTCTCGAACACGCCGACATCGAGGCCGCTCACCCGCGGGCCCGGGTCGAGCACGAAGACGTCGAAGGTGGGCTGGCCGCGGGCGGCGCGCGCCTTGGCGATCTGGTCGACGGCGTAGAGCGGCTGCATCTCCAGCTCGACGTCGTGCGCCTTCTTGAGCGCGGGCTGCACGATGCCGCGGAACGCGTCCTCCCACGAGCCGGGGTAGACCGCCGCGGTGACCGACCCCTTGGCCAGCGCCGGCCGCGCCAGCAGCCCCGTCGCGCCCAGGGCCGCCGTGCAGGCGAGCAAGCTGCGTCGTGTGAGACGGATCGTCATGGCTTTCCCCTTCAGTTTGTCGAAGCGATGGCGAAGAGCGAGGGGCGGGCGCCCGGCGCCAGCCCGCACCAGAGGCGCTCGCCCGCGAGCGGTGCCACGCCCGATCGGCGCTCCACCAGCTTGAGGGCGCCGCCGTCGGCGGTCTCGAGATCGTGGACGAGGTCGGGACCGAGCGGCACCGAGAGGCGGCGCTTGACCGGCCAGCGGTCGCCGGCGGGCGCGTCGAACAGCGCGACCTGCTCGGGGCGTACGACCATCACCGCCTCGGTGCCGGGATCGATGCCGGGCGCGGCCGGCAGGTGGAGCGATCCGCCGGCGGCCAGGGCCACCGCGACCTCGCCGCCGTTCGCGGCCGTCACCCGGCCCGGCAGCCGATTGGAGGTGCCGACGAAGCCGCTGACGAACAGCGTCGCGGGCCGGTCGTAGACGGCGACCGGCGTGTCGCACTGCTCGACGCGGCCGCGGTTCATCACGGCGATCCGGTCGGCGACGCTCATCGCCTCGTCCTGGTCGTGCGTCACCATGATGGCAGTGAGGCCGAACTGGCGCTGCAGCCGCTTCAGCTCGATCTGCATGTCGAGGCGCAAGCTCTTGTCCAGCGCGCTGAACGGCTCGTCCAGCAGCAGCACCGTCGGCTCGACCGCGAGTGCCCGGGCCAGCGCCACGCGCTGCTGCTGGCCGCCCGAGAGCTGGCGGGGCAGGCGGTCGGCGAACGCCTGCAGCCGCACCGTCTCAAGCATGCGCGTCACGCGGGGACCGATCTCGGCCCGGCGGCGGCCGCGCGCCCTGAGGCCGTAGGCGACGTTCTCCGCCACGGTCATGTGCGGGAAGAGGGCGTAGCTCTGGAAGACGATGCCGACATTGCGTCGGTTGGGCGGCAGGTCGTCGACCGGCGTGCCGTCGATGCGAACCCTGCCCGCACTCTGCCGCACGAAGCCGCCGACGACGCGAAGCAGCGTGGTCTTGCCGCAGCCGGACGGCCCGAGCAGCGCCAGCACCTCGCCGGCCTCCACCGCGAGCGTCACATCGTCGACGGCGGTCAACGCGCCGTAGCGGTGGCTGACCCCCTCGATGTCGACCGACTGGCCGGCTCGCCCGTCGCCCGCGGCCAGGACCATGGCCATGCCCGGCGGCTCCCCCTTTCGTCCCCCGCCGTCACCAAGCAAGAGGCACGCCACCATCGCGCCCGCTTGCGCGCGCCGTGTTTCGATGGATGGATGCCCGCCGGTCCGCAACAGGAGAGCCCGGGATGGATATCGCCCACTGGATCGCCTTCGTCGCCGCATCGTGCGTCCTTCTCGCCATACCCGGACCGACGGTGCTGCTCGTCGTGTCCTATGCGCTGGGCCATGGCCGTCGCTCCGCCGCGGCGACCGTCGCCGGCGTGGCGCTCGGCGACTTCACGGCCATGACCGCCTCGCTGCTCGGCCTCGGTGCCGTGCTCGCGGCCTCCGCGGCGCTGTTCACGGCGGTCAAATGGGTGGGGGCGGCGTATCTGATCTATCTCGGCATCCGGCTGTGGCGGGCCCCGGCCGGCGGCGAAGGCGGGCTCGCGGCGGCACCGGCGGCGCGGCCGGCGCGCATCTTCCTGCACGCCTATGCGGTGACGGTGCTCAATCCCAAGAGCATCGTCTTCTTCGTCGCCTTCCTGCCGCAGTTCGTCGACCAGGCCGCGCCGGCGGCAACGCAGCTCGCGATCCTCGGCGCGACCTTCCTCGTGCTGGCAACGGCCAACGCCACCCTCTACGCGCTGCTGGCCGCGACCGCGCGGCGCGCCGTCGCCCGCCCGGCGGTGCAGCGCGCCGTCAACCGCACCGGCGGCGCGTTCCTCGTCGGCGCCGGGCTGCTGACGGCGCTGTGGCGACGCCAGCCTGCATGATTGTTCGGTTTCGAAGTCGCTAAAGGAAGGACCGCGCGGGCCGGGGCACGCATAATGGGGCTTCCTGCAACCGAGGATCGGGAAGAGCCGCCGGAATGCCGCATCACACGCCCCTAATCGCCACCATCGTCGCCGGCATCGGCCTCGCCTTCGTCCTGGGCGCGCTCGCCCACCGTCTCAAGGTATCGCCGCTGGTCGGCTACCTGCTGGCCGGCATCTGCGCCGGGCCATTCACGCCCGGCTTCGTCGCCGACCAGGCGCTCGCCAACGAGCTGGCGGAGATCGGCGTCATCCTGCTGATGTTCGGTGTCGGGCTGCACTTTTCGATGAACGACCTGCTGGCCGTTCGCGCCATCGCGATACCGGGGGCGATCGCGCAGATCGGGGTGGCGACGGCGTTCGGCATGCTGCTGTCCTGGGCGATGGGCTGGTCGGTCGGCACGGGCGTGGTCTTCGGCCTGGCTCTCTCGGTCGCCAGCACGGTGGTGCTGCTGCGCGTGCTCCAGGAACGCAGGCTGGTCGAGACGGAACGCGGCCGGATCGCGGTCGGCTGGCTGATCGTCGAGGATCTGGCGATGGTGCTGACGCTGGTGCTGCTGCCGGCCCTGGCGGGCGTGCTGAAAGGCAACGTCGGCGGCCTCGCCTGGGACGCGCTGGCGCTGACGATCGGCCTGACGCTGCTCAAGGTCGCGGCCTTCGTGACCCTGATGCTGGTGGTCGGCCGGCGTGTCATTCCCTGGGTGCTGCACTACGTCGCCCATACGGGCTCACGCGAGCTGTTCCGGCTATCGGTGCTGGCCGTGGCGCTGGGGGTGGCCTTCGGTGCCGCCATGCTCTTCGACGTGTCGTTCGCGCTCGGCGCCTTCTTCGCCGGGATGATCCTCAGCGAGTCGCCGCTCAGCCATCGTGCAGCGGAGGAATCGCTGCCGCTGCGCGACGCTTTCGCGGTCCTGTTCTTCGTCTCCGTCGGCATGCTGTTCAATCCGATGGTGCTGGTCGCCCAGCCGCTGCCCGTGCTGGCGACGCTGGCCATCATCCTGGTCGTAAAGTCGGCTGCCGCCTACCTGATCGTCCGCGCCTTCGGCCACCCGAAGGCGACGGCGTTCACCATCTCGGCCAGCCTTGCCCAGATCGGCGAATTCTCGTTCATCCTCGTCGGCCTCGGCGTCGCGCTCGATCTGATGCCGGGCGAGGCGCGCGATCTCGTGCTGGCCGGCGCTATCCTCTCGATCCTCGCCAACCCGCTCTGCTTCGCGCTGATCGACCGCATGAAATGGGCGGCGCCGGCCGCCGAGGCGCCCGACCCCGACCCGCCGCCGCCGCCGACCCGGCTCGCCGGGCACGACGTGCTGGTCGGCTTCGGCCGCGTCGGCAGCATCGTCGGCGAGGGGCTGATCGCCGCCGGCCGGCCGCTCCTGGTGCTGGAGGAGCGCCAGCCGCTGCTGGAGGC
The DNA here is from genome assembly GCA_050187535.1 of Alphaproteobacteria bacterium. Taxonomy (GTDB): domain Bacteria; phylum Pseudomonadota; class Alphaproteobacteria; order ATCC43930; family Allostellaceae; genus Allostella. Next base: position 7,720 of record JBFWXJ010000231.1, read on the forward strand.
CTTGCGCGCCCGCGGCGTCGAGGCGTTCGCCGGCAACGCGGCCGATCCCGAGGTCGCCAAGGCGGCCAACATCGGCGGCGCACGCACGCTCTTCGTCGCCATCCCCGAGGCCTTCGAGGCGGGCCAGATCGTCCAGCAGGCCCGCGCCGCCAATCCCGGCCTCGACATCGTCGCCCGCGCCCATTCGGACGCCGAGGTCGAGCACCTGACCAAGGCAGGCGCCGACATCACCATCATGGGCGAACGCGAGATCGCCCACGCGATGCTGAACCATGCGTTGAAGAAGGAAGGGTCGGCGGAGCCTCACCCTCCGTCAAGCTCAGGGTGAGGACCCTCGCTTCCGGCCGGTGACGCGCCGTCAGGTCGGCGCCGTCAGGGTCCGGGCGGCGTTCTCGGCGATCGGCGTCAGCCCGGTGCCGCCTGCGGCGACGTGGTCGATGAGCTGCCGGCGCATCCGCGGGTCCCAGAACTTGGCGATGTGATCGGCGGTCAGCGCCACCGGGTCGCCCTGCTGGGCGGCGAAGAAGGCGGCGATCTGGTTCGCCATGTGGATCATCTTGTCAGGCGACATGGCCGGGGGCTTCCAGGGCGATCCGCTCGGGGTGGGTGAAGACCTCGAAGCCGTCCGCGCGGGCGACGGCGACGAGGGTGATGCCGGCCGCCTCGGCGGCGCGTACCGCAAGTGCGGTCGGCACCGACACGGCGACGAGGACGGGTGTGGCCATGGCGGCCGCCTTCTGGATCAGCTCGACCGAGACGCGGCTCGTCAGGAGCAGCAGCCCGTCCGCGGCCGCGATGCCGGCGCGTGCCATGGCGCCCGCAAGCTTGTCGAGCGCATTGTGCCGGCCCACGTCCTCCCGCACCGCGACGAGTCCGCCCGCCGGAGTCCAGAACCCGGCTGCATGGGCGGCGTGCGTGACGCGGTTTACCGGCTGGGCCGCCTCCAGCGTCGCCATCGCGGCGGCGACCGAGGCCGCCGACAGAAGCCCGCTCGCCGGCACCGCGCGCGGCGGCCGCATCGCCTCCTCCAGGCTCTCGATGCCGCAGAGGCCGCAGCCGGTCGGGCCGGCGATCCACCGCCGGCGTTCGGCCAGGCGTGCGGCGTCCGCGTCGGCCAGCCACATCCTCAGCTCGATCCCGTGCTCGCCCTCGACCACGTCGAGGGATTCGAGCGCGGCCGGCGTCGCCACGACGCCCTCGGTCAGGGTGAAGCCGACGGCGAAGTCCTCGAGGTCGTCCGGCGTCGCCATCATCACGGCGTAGGTCGACCCTTGGTAGACGATCGCGACCGCCGTCTCCTCGGGAATGCGTCGGCGGCCCGGCTCCGCCGCGCCGGCACGCCAACGCAGGCGCGGCACGACCCGGCTGGCGGGCCGCGTCCGGCTCATGCCTGCGCTCCGAGACGCTGAATCACGGAGCTTTGGACGAGGGTGGTTGCGTCCCTCGACGATGCTCGGGATGAGGGCCGTCCAATACCGCCATCGACCGCCTCAGCATCAGTGCCGCGGCCATTGTGCAACCCGACGACGTCCTCATCCCGAGCATCGTCGAGGGACTCACGGACGGTTGCGCAGTCACTCCGCCGCCTCGGCGGCGATCCGCCGGCTGTCGCGCGCGAAGGCGTCGTAGCGCTCCTGCCATTCGGCCGGCCCGTTCGACGGCGACACCTGTACCGCCGTCACCTTGTATTCCGGGCAGTTGGTCGCCCAGTCGGAGAACTCCGTGGTGACGACGTTCGCCTGGGTGCCGGGATGGTGGAAGGTCGTGTAGACGACGCCGGGCGCCACGCGGTCGGTCACCACCGCGCGCAACGCCGTCTCGCCGGCGCGGCTCACGAGGCGCACCCAGTCGCCCTCGCGCACGCCGCGCTGCTCGGCATCGTGGGGATGGATCTCCAGCACGTCCTCGTCGTGCCAGACCGTGTTCGCCGTCCGCCTCGTCTGGGCGCCGACATTGTACTGGCTGAGGATGCGCCCCGTGGTCAGCAACAGCGGGAAGCGCGGCCCCGTGCGCTCGTCGGTCGGGATGTACTCGGTCAGCATGAACTTGCCGCGGCCGCGCACGAAGCCCGCCTCGTGCATGATCGGCGTGCCGTGCGGCGCCTTCTCGTTGCACGGCCACTGGATCGATTCCGACTCCAACCGGTCGTAGGAGACGCCGGCGAAGCTCGGCGTCAGCCGGGCGATCTCGTCCATCACCTCAGAGGGATGCGCGTAGGGCATCTCAAATCCTAGCGCCTTCGCCAGGGCCAGCGTGATCTCCCAATCGGCCATGCCCTGGCGCGGCGCCATCACCTTGCGCACGCGCTGGATGCGCCGCTCGGCGTTGGTGAAGGTCCCGTCCTTCTCCAGGAAGGTCGAGCCCGGCAGGAAGACATGGGCGTAGTTGGCGGTCTCGTTGAGGAAGAGGTCCTGCACCACGACGCATTCCATCGCCGCCAGCCCGGCCGCGACGTGGCGCGTGTT
>JBFWXJ010000232.1:0-10173 GCA_050187535.1 Alphaproteobacteria bacterium
ATCGCGATCTGCCGGTCGGAGAGGGCCGGAACCAGCTCGACGGGGCAGGCGAGCTCCGCCCGCCAGCGGTCGAGGATGTCGGCCAGCAGCTCCTGCGCCGAGGTGAGGTAGCCGACGCGCAGCGGCTTTCCCGGGGCGCGGCCGACCGCGCCCGCCGCGCGGATCGCCGCGTCGAGGCCATCCAGCGCCTGCCCGCCCTGATCGCGCAGGGTCGTGCCGGCGGCCGTTAGTGCGACGCGCCGCGAGCTGCGGTCGAAGAGCGGGGCGCCGAGGGTCTCCTCCAGCCGGCGGATGCGCCGGCTCAGCACCGGCTGGGCGATGCCGAGCCGTTCGGCGGCGCGGCCGAAATGCAGCTCGTCGGCCAGGACGCGGAAGCTGCGCAGGTCGACCAGGGACCAGCCCTCGGCCAATCGATACCCCAATCGTCATCGATCGGGCACGCATCCGCATTGGACAGGAAGCGGCGGAGACCGCAACCTCGCCGGCGGAGAATGCCCCGGTTTCGCGGGTAAGAGGTTCCATGAGCGCCGCTGACATGTCCAGCCGCGCCGCCGCCCTGCTGCGGTCGGCCACCGTCTGCGATCTGACCCTGCCCTGGGGGCCGGGCTACGCCAACCAGGACACGATCCTCGACCGCTTCAGGGCGTCGGGCTTCGGCTTCGTGTCGCTGACCGTCGGCCTCGACCGCATGTCGCTGGAGGCGACGGTCCGCCACATCGCGGCGGAGCGCGCACGCTTCCGCAGGCTCGCCGGCGACGGCATCGTCTTCGCCGACAGCGTCGCCGACATCCGCCGCGCCAAGGCCGAAGGCAAGCTCTCGGTCGGCTTCCACTTCCAGGGCAGCAATCCGCTGGCCGGGGACACCGGGATGGTCGACGTCTACTGGCAGCTCGGCGTGCGCCACATGCTGCTCGCCTACAACCAGCGCAACATGGCGGCCGACGGCTGCCACGAGCCGAGCGATTCCGGCTTGAGCCGCTACGGCCGCGCGCTGGTCCGCGAGATGAACCGCGTCGGCATGATCGTCGACTGCACGCATATGGGCTACCGCTCGACCATGGACATGATCGAGCTGTCGACGACCCCGGTCATGTTCTCGCATTCCAACGCCCACGCCCTGGTCGCCCACGACCGCAACATCCGCGACGACCAGATCAAGGCCTGCGCGGTCCGGGGCGGCATCATCGGCATCAACGGCGTCGGACATTTCCTGGCCGAGGACATGAAGGCCTCGCCCGAGGTGTTCGTCCGCCATCTCGACTACATGGCCGAAATGGTCGGCCCGCAGCACCTCGCGATCGGCATCGACCATGTCTACTACAGCGACCAGATGGCCGCCCGCCGGGCGGCCAACCCCGACACCTTTCCGCGCGGCTATCCGCGGCCGGGCCAGCAGGGCTCCTATCTCGCTCCCGAGGACCTGATCGGCATCGTCGAGCTGATGGTCGCCCGCGGCTACACCGACGCCGACATTCTCGGCATCCTCGGCGAGAACTTCCTTCGCTACGCGGATGGCATCTGGAAGACCGGAGGGACGGCATGAAGCGCACTCTGACCCGGCTCGCCGCCGCCGCGGCGCTGGCCTTCGCGGCGGGCGCCGCCGACGCGGCCGACGTCACCATCGGCGCGCGGGCCGATCCGTCGGTCGACCCGCATTTCCTCTACCTCTCGACCAACATGGCCTACTCGCGCCACATCTTCGACGCGCTGGTCGGCAAGGATGCCGCAACCCAGCGCACGCCCGGCCTGGCGCTGTCGTGGAAGCCGGTCGAGCCCAAGGTGTGGGAGTTCCGCCTTCGCCCGGGCGTGCGCTTCCACGACGGCTCGGCCTTCACCGCCGAGGACGTCGTCTTCTCGATCGAGCGCGTTTCGAAGCTGCCGAACAATCCCAACCCCTACACCAACAATATCCGCCCGATCGTCCGCATGGAGATCGTGGACCCGCTCACCATCCGCTTCCATACCGACGAGCCGAGCCCGCAGCTTCCGGGCCTGCTCGGCAACGTCTTCATCGTCTCGAAGAAGGCGGCGGCCGGGGCGGGACCGGAGGACTTCCGCTCGGGCAAGGCGGCGATCGGCACCGGCCCCTACCGGTTCGGCTCGCTGGCCCCGGGAAGCGAGTTCAAGCTCGCCCGCTGGGAAGGCTACTGGGGCGAGCGGCCGCCCTGGGACAACGTCACCTTCCGCATCATCCCGAGCGACACGGCCCGCGTCGCGGCCCTGCTGGCGGGCGATGTCGAGGCGATCGACTTCGTCGCCTCGACCGACGTCGCCAACCTCGAGAAGAACCCGCGCACATCCGTCTTCAAGAAGGCTTCGGACCGCTTCGTCTATCTCGGCTTCGACGTCGGCCGCACGCAGTCGCCGTTCGTCAAGGACATCGACGGCAACGAGCTGCCGGACAACCCGCTGCGCGACGTCCGCGTGCGCCGGGCCATCGCCCTGTCGATCGACCGGCCGGCCCTGGTCGAGCGCGTCATGGAAGGCCTCGCGGTCGCGACCGACCAGCTCGCCGCCTCCCATATCGGCGGCTATGCGAAGCGCCGGCCGCCGCAGAAGGCGGATCCGGCGGCGGCCCGCGCGCTGCTGGCGGAGGCGGGCTATCCCAAGGGCTTCTCGCTGACCCTGCATTGCCCGCGCGACCGCTGGGTCAACGACGCCAAGGTCTGCCAGGCGGTCGGCCAGATGATGGCGCGCATCGGCATCAAGATGCAGGTCGAGACGATGCCGGCCAACGTCTTCTTCACTCGCAACTCGCTCGCCCGCAACGAGTTCAGCATGTGGCTCGGCGGTTGGGCCCACAGCTCGACCGGGGACATCTCGGCGTTCCTCACCTCGACGATCCACAGCGTCGATCCGGCGCGTCGCATCGGCTCGATCAACCGCGGCCGCTTCTCCGACCCGGCGATCGACGCGCTCATCATGGGCGCGGTGACCGAGATGGACGATGCGAAGGGCGACCAGCTGCTCATCGAGACGATGGAGGCGGTGCTCGACGCCATGCCGGTGGTGCCGCTGCACACGCTCATGACCATCGTCGCGGCGCGCAAGGGGCTGGTGTTCGAGCCGCGCGCCGACGAGCAGACGGTGGCGATGGGGCTTCGGCCGGCGCCGTGAGGCCCGGCCCGCACGGCGCTCCTCAGCGCACGCGGGTCAGGTCCGTGCCGTGCCAGCGTATGGAGAGCGACGACAGCGTCCCGTCCGACCGCATGGCGCCGACCACGTCGCGAACCCGCGCGGCGAAGGCGGGGTCGCCCTTGTCGATGGCGACGGCGAGCGGCTCGTAGAAGACGGGCGGCCCCAGGACGCGCATCGGGAAGCCGCTGCGGATCGCCGCCTCGATCGCCGGCAGGCTGGCGATCACCGCATCGAGACGCGCGCCGTCGCCCATCCGCAGCTCGATGAAGGCGTCCATCTCGGTATCGAAGGTCAGCACCTCGGCCGGCCGCACGACGAAGGTGAAGGGCGGCACGTCCTGCGAGTCGAGCACCAGCTTCCACGCGAGATAGTCTTCGTAGGTGCAGTCGCCGCAGGTGCCGATCACCTTGCCGTCGAGATCGGCGAGGGCATGGGCGCCGGACTGCGAAGGTACCGCGAAGGCCGCCGGCGCGTAGTAGTAGATCGCCGGGAAATCGAGCACGCGGGCGCGCCTGCGCGTCGGCGTCATCGACCCGACGGAAATGTCCCAGCCGCCCCGCCAGTCGCCGGCGACGACCTCGTGCCAGGCGGGCGTCACGATGCGCAGGGCCACGCCGAGCCGCTGGGCGATCTCGCGCCCGACGGCGACATCGAAGCCGTCCATCTCGCCGCGATCGTTGACGAAGGACTGCGGCGGCGACGTCGGGTCGGTCGCCATGACCAGCATCCGCGCCGCCATGACGCGATCGAGCGTCGCGCCCGCCTCGGCCCCGGCCGCCGTCGCCAGGAACGCCACTGTCGCCACGGCCAGGTGCCGCAATAAGGACATCGGTCCGCGTCTCCCCCTGGTTATGCGGGAATTCTCGGGCCGCTGCCGCGTGTGTCAATCACCCCGGCATGGCATAGCCCGCGCCGATCGCCGCGTCGGCCATCGCGAGCAGCGGCGCATAGTCGGTGCGCCCGACCGCGACGAAGCGCTCGACCAGCAGCGGCTCCGCGACGGCGCGGAACCACGGGCGGGCATGGGCTGCCGTCAGGGCGTCGCGCAGCCGGGCGACGAGCGCCGGGTCGATGCCGGGTGCGGCGACGAGCAGCGGGATCGGCGCCGTCACCGTCGACGCGACGACGCGCAGGCCGCTCACCGCGTCGGGCGCCCAGCGCCGCAGCAGGGCGTGGAACCACGCGTCGAGCGGGCCGACATCGGCATCGCCCGCCGTCACCGCGTCGACGATGCGCCGCGCGGTCACCAGCGGCCCGACGGCCGATCCATAGAGCCGCGGCCGCTCGCCGTCGCGAAAGGCGAGCAGGTGGTGGCGGGCGGCGTTGAAGCCGGAATGGGAGTGCTCGACGGTCCAGGCGAGGCGGCCGCCGAAGGTGTCCTCCAGCCGGCGATGGGGCGAATCCGCGCGCACCACGAAGTCGGAGCGGTAGACCGGCCGCCCCTCGGCCCAGGGCAGGGCGAGGACCGGCGCCGCGATCGGCTGCGCATGGGGATAGAGCCGGGCGAAGGGGTAGCCGCACATGAAGACCATGGCGAGGTCGTCGCGCTCCCACAGCGCCTCCAGCGGCTGCGGTGCAGGGTAGGGCACGTAGTCGAGGGGTATGCCCGCGTCGTCGGCGACGTGCTCCAGCAGCGACCGCCACGCCGCCTCGGCGGCGGGCGTCACCGAATACATGCGGGCATTCATCGCGAGCGGCATTCGGTCTTCTCCCCACGGCCGGCTGCTGGCACCCTTCGCGCGGGAACCGGAGTCATGTCGGCGCGGATCGCCAGGATACGGCACTTTCCAGCGGGAAACCGCCATGCGCGGCAGCCGGCGTCGGTGGTGCGGATCGAGATCGATCCGCCGGCCGCACCCGATCCGGCGGCGCTGGCCGCGGTTCGCGCCGCGCTGCCGTCGGTCGTCGAGCCGGAGCCCGGCGACGGGCCGGCCGCCGCCTATGGCGGCTGGGCCGCAGCGGTCGCCGCGGCCATCTTCGCAACGGTCGGAGAGCACGTCGATCTGCATCGGGTGGTTCATGCGGCACCGACCGGTGCGGTCGACATCCTGATCGGCCACCGGGTCGCGGCCATGGCGCAGCCGGTGATGGCGCTGTCGTTGGCGCTGCTCGACGGCGGGCACCGGGACGACCCGGCGCGGGTGCTGGACGCACTTGCCCGCCGCCTCGATCCCGTGCGGATCGCCCTGCCGGATGCGGCGATCGGGCGCGCGGCGACGCTGTGCAGCATCCCTTGGCGGCCATGCGTCGACGGGCGCGCCGGCCTCCTCCTCGGCGAAGGCGCCCGGGCGCGGCGCTGGCACTGGAACATGACCGACCGGACGCCGTTCCTGGGCACCGGGATCTGCGGCAGCAGGTGGGCGACGAACCGGGCGCTGCGGGCCGCCGGCCTTCCCGCCACCGAGCAGCGCCGGGCCGACACGGCGGAGGCGGCGGTCGCTGCCGCCGATGCGCTCGGCTATCCGGTCGTGCTGAAGCCGGTCGGGCACAGCCGGGGGGAGGGGGTCGTCTGCGGCCTCGACGATTCTGCGGCGGTCGCCCGCGCATTCCCGGCGGTGCGGCGGCTCGGCCCGGTGCTCGTGGAAGCCCTCGTCGCGGGCGACGACCATCGCTGCCTCGTCGCCGGCGGCCGCCTCATCTCCGCGGTGCGGCGGCGCCCGGCGGCGGTGACGGGGGACGGACGGAGCAGCCTCGCCGCGCTGGTCGCGGCGGCGAATGCCGGCCCCGCCCGCTCCGCGCATGGCGCGAGCCTGCTGCGCCCATTGCCGCTCGACGGGGAGAGCGACCGCGTCCTCGCCCGGCAAGGCTACGACCGGAGCTCGGTGCCGCCGGCGGGCGAGCGGGTGGCCTTGCGCGCGGTCGCGAACTGGAGCCAGGGCGGCGAGCGGGAGTATGTCACCGACCGCATCCATCCGACCAATGTGCGGTTGGCCGAACGCGCGGCGGCGCTGCTGGGCATGGACATCGTCGCCGTCGACATCCCGTCGCCCGACATCGGCCGGCCCTTCACGGAAAACGCCGCACGGATCGTCGAGATGCAGCGGCAGCCGCTGCTCATCCCGGCGACCGACGAAGAGCTGGCCGCCCTGGTCACGATCTTGTTCGCGACCCCTGCCGCAGCCCGCATCCCGATCGTGGCGATCGCCGGGGCCGCGGCGGAAGAGATCGCGGCGGCGGTGGCCTCGCGCCTCGGCGCGGCCGGGTTGCCGGTCGGTACCGCCGGCAAGCAGGGCCTCGCTGTCGACGGCCTCGTCCGGTCGGCCGCGGACCGGCGGGCCGACGGTCTCGGCCTCCTCGTCGACGATCCGCTCGTGGGCGCTGCAGTCGTCGTGGTGGAGGCGGGCGCGTTGCTGCGCGACGGCCTCGGCCATGAGCGCGTCGACGTGGCGCTGCTCGCCGAGGGCTGCGGCGACGACGTCTCCGCGGCGCTGGCGGCATTGGCCGACCGGGCGGTGGTCGCATGCGGGGAGGCGGCGGCCTTGCCGGGCGTGCCTCGGATCGTCGTCCCGACGGGTGCCGGTGTCGACGAACTCGCCGACGCCGCGACGCGCGCCCTGGTGGGCGCATGAGGAAGCCCAGGCTGCTCGCTGCCGGCAACCGGTGGGGACGGTTGGCCGCCGTCGAGCTGCGGGTCGATGATGTGCCGCTCGTGGCGGAGCGTCTGGCCGACGCCCGGCTCGAGCGCATATGGCCCGGGCTCGCCGAGGCGCTCGGACATTGCCCGATGCCGCGGACGTCCGGCTCGGCGCCGTGGGCGGAGGCGCTCGCGCGGCTCGCCCTGGGGCTGCTGCGGTGCCTGTCGCCGGTGGATATCCACGCCCGTGTCGACGCGCGGCGATGGCCGGCCGCGGTCGTGGTCGGCTGCTTCCACTACCAGGCGACCGTCGATGCGCTGCGGCTCGCGCTCCGGCTGCTCGACGACAGGGACGAGGCGACGCTGGCGGCGATCGCCGGACGGTTCGTCGACACCTATTCCGATGCCCTTCCCGCCCGCGACCAGTGGATGCTCATGCAGGGGCTGGCGGCACGCGGCCTCGGGTGGCGGCACGCCGAGCAGGAAACCTGGTGGCGTGACCTGGCGTTCGGCGAGGGGTTCCGGCGCCGGCGACTGCGGCAGACGATCACCGACCGCACCAGCGAGTTCGCGGGGGCGCTCGCGGAGCGCAAGGATCTCTGCAGCCGCTTCCTCGCTCACCACCTGTTCCCGGTGCCCGAGCAGCGCGCGGCGGAGGATGCCGCTGCGGCCGTCGCGGCCGCCGACGCGATCGGCTATCCGGTGGTGGTCAAGCCCATCGACCGCAGCGGCGGCGTCGGCGTCGCGGCCGGCCTGACCGACGCCGCGGCGGTCGTCGAATCCTTCCGGGCCGCGCGGCGGCACTCGGCGGGCGTGGTGGTCGAGGCGTTCCTGCCCGGGCACGACTATCGCGTGCTCGTCATCGGCGGTCGCGTGGTCGCCGCCGCGTGGCGGCGTCCGGCCCGGGTCGTCGGCGACGGGGTGCGGGACGTGACCGCGCTGGTCGCAGCCGCCAACGCCGATCCGCAGCGCCGGCGCGGCGGAAACCTGAAGCCGATCGTGCTCGATGCGGAGAGCGATCGCCTGCTCGCGGCGCGGAGTTGGACGCGAGCCGCCGTCCCCGCGGAGGGCGAAGTCGTGCCCCTGCGGTCCGCGGGGAACCACGCGCAGGGCGGCGATGCCATCGACGTGACCGCGCGCGTGCATCCGGACAATGTCGCGCTGGCGCGCCAGGCCGCACTCGTCATCGGCCTCGACGTTGCCGGCGTGGATCTCGTCCTGCCGGATATCGCCCGCTCGTGGCGCGAGACCGGCGGCGGCATCTGCGAGGTGAATCGCCTGCCGTCGCTGCTGGTGCACGCGACGACCGCGAGCGGGCCGGTCGCGGTCGACGCCCTCCTGGACCATGTCGTTCCCTCGGGCGAGGCGATGCGCATCCCGATCGTCGCGGTGCTGGGCGAAGGGGCGGACGAGATCGCGGCGGAAGCGGCCGGTTCGCTCACCGCTGCCGGCCTGGCGGTCGGCGCGGCGCATGCGGGCGGGCTCGATGCCTCGGGCCTGCCGCTCGCGGACCCCGGGCCGGGTGAGCCCGAGCGGGTGCGCCTCCTGGTCGACGATCCCGCATCGGCGGCGGTCGTCGTCGCCGTCCCGCCGCGCACCGTGCTGGCGCTGGGCTTCGGTCACGATCGCTGCGATCTCGCAGTATCCGTCGATCCGGACGTGCCGCCGGCGGTCCTGCGGCTCTTCGCCCGGCTGGGCGCGGAAGTCGCGACATTCTCCGGTGCGGACGCGCGGTCGCAGGCCGTGGCGCGGATCGTCGCCCGATGCCTGCCGGGATAGGTCCTACCAGCGCACCTGGAGGATGACCGTCGGAGGGCGACGAGATCGCACCAGGGTCAATGCGCCCCTCGACGACGCTCGCCCATGCTCCATGAGTCATCCTCACGGAGCGTTGGCATTCGTCGCGCGGCGCGCTACCCCAGGCCGAAATAGAAGGCAGCCATCTCGATCACCGAGCCCGCCATGACGAGGCGCTGGGCGCGGCCGGCGTCGCGGTCGGCGATACCGAGGGCCAGCACGACCGCGCCGGCGGCGATCCCGGCCGCATAGCCATCCCCGCCGATCCCGGCGAACCAGGGAACCAGGCCGAGCGCCACCGCTGCCGCGGTAGCCGCGCCGGCGACCAGACGCGCCCGGCCCGGCCCGATGGCGATCGGCAGCGTTCGGGCGCCGGCCGCCGCATCACCCGGCAGGTCTTCCACGTCCTTCAGGATTTCGCGCGCGGCGGTGGCGAGCGCCGCGCAGGCCGCGAGCGTCGCGACGGCGAGACCGATCCGCTCGGGGGTCAGCGCGCCGAACAGCACCGCGGAGCCGACGAGATAGGCGACGACCCCGGCCTTGGCCGTGCCGAGCCGCTTCGACCAACGGCCGTAGGCGACGAGCAGCAGGACGTTGGCGGCGGCGATCGCGACGCACCAGCACGAGAGCAGCGTGGCACCGGCGAGCGCGCCGGCGAGCGCCGACCATGCCAGGATCGTGGCCGCGTGCACGCCGATGGCTCCCGCCGGCAATGGACGGTCGGGGCGATTGATCCGGTCGATGGCGTGGTCGTGCACGTCGTTGAGGGCGTTGCCGCCGGCGGTCGCCAGGGCGACGACGAGGGCGAGCAGGGTCAGCGTCGCACCGTCGCGCACCTGCGAAAGATGCGCGCCCAGCAGCACCAGCACCGCCGCGGTGATCGCGGCGTGGATGCGCGCGAGCGCCAGGACGGCGACGAGCCGGCGGCCCATGGCGTCAGCGGAACAGCAGGTTCAGGTAGAAGAGCGGGCTCGCCAGCTCCTTGCGCGGCACTTCGTTGGCGATCATCGCGCAGATCGTGTCTGCGACGTGACGGCTGCGCGCCGCCTTGCGGATCGTGAACTCCAGCAACGGCCGGAAGCGGGCGATGTGCTGGAGCCGCGTGCTGACCCGCAGCTCGTCGCCGATCTCGTCCCACAGCCGCTCGTCGTAGCGCCCGAGGCCGGCCGCGCCCGCATCTCCGGCGGCGATGGCCTCGGCTGCGACGGCAGCCGCCCGCCGGCCGGCGAACATCGCGTTGCCGATGCCCTCGCCGGTGAACGGGTCGATGACGCCCGCCGCGTCGCCCAGCAGCATGAAGCCGGGCCCCGATGCCGCGCGCCGGCGGCTGCCGAGCGGAAGCTGCCAGCCGACGGTTCGGCCGACCTGCTCGGCCGCGGCGAAGCGCGGGCCCAGGAAGGGGCCGGCGACCAGCTCGTCCAAGGTTCGCACCAGGTCGATGCCGCGCTGCTTCATCGGCCGCGCCAGCATGCCGATGCCGACATTCGCCCAGCCGCCACCCAGCGGAAAGACCCAGAGATAGCCCGGTCGCACCGCATCGACATAGTGCAGCTCGATCGCGTCGTCCCGGGTCGCCACGCCCCGGTAGTAGGCGCGCAGGCCGACCGCCGTGTGGTCCTGATCGTGCGCATAGAGGCCGAGGCGGCGGGCCACGATCGAGCGGT
>JBFWXJ010000233.1:0-10139 GCA_050187535.1 Alphaproteobacteria bacterium
GCCTGCTGCTCGGCGAGGCTCTTGCCGAACATGCGCCGCGACGTCGCACGCGCCGTCGCCTCGTCGAGCGCCCGGCGGGCGAAGCCGAGCGCGGCGGCGCCAACGGTCGGGCGGAAGACGTCGAGCGTCGCCATCGCCACCTTGAAGCCGTGCCCGGGTTCCACCAGCAGGTGGTCGTCCGGCACGACGCAGTCATCGAAGGCCAGCGTCGCCAGCGGATGCGGTGCGATCACCTGCAGCCGTTCGGCGATGGAAAGGCCGGGCGTTTCGGCCGCGACGATGAAGGCGGAAAGCCCGCGCGTTCCCTCGCCCTCGCCCGTGCGCGCGAAGACGACGTAGTGGCCGGCGATGCCGCCGTTGGAGATGAAGGTCTTGCGCCCGTCGAGACGCCAGCCGCCCATCACCCTGGTCGCGCGCGTGGCGATGGCGGCGACGTCGGAGCCGGCGTCGGGCTCGGTCAGGGCGAAGGCGCCGAGGCTGTCGCCCGCACGCACCGCCGGCAACCAGCGGCGGCGCTGTTCCGGCGTACCGAAGAACAGGATCGGTCCCGTGCCGAGGCCCTGCATCGCGAAGACGAAGTCCGCCAAGCCGGACCAGCGCGCCAGCGTCTCGCGCACGAGGCAAAGCGTCCGCACGTCATGGGCCATCCCCTCCTCGGGCACGGCATGGACGAGCCAGCCGGCCGCCCCCAGGCGGCGCGCCAGATCGCGGCACTCGCCGTCGACGTCGTGGTGGGGATGCACGTCCGGCCCGATCGCGTCCGCCGCCCAGGCGTCGAGCGCCCGGGCCAGCTCGCCGTGCCGCGGCTCGAGGAAGGGCCAGTCGAGGAAGGACGTGTCAGCCATGGCCGAACAGCGCCGCCGCGGCATAGCCGGGATCGGGCCGGCGGTCGAGCTGGAAGGTGCCGCTCGCACGCAACACCGCCGTACCGTCCGCCGCCAACAGGCATTGCGCGAAGCCGATCCGCCGGCCGCGGCGCAGGATATCCGCGCGGCCGCTGACGAAGGCGCCGGCCGGGGCAGGCGCCAGGAAGTCGCCGGTCAGCCCGATGGTCGGCACGAAGCCGCCGCCACCGAGCGCGTCGCCGAGCCCGAAGCCCATGATGACGTCGGCGCAGGTCATCAGCATGCCCCCATGGCAGGCACCGACGGGATTGCAGTGCACCGGGCCGACGCGGAAGCCCATCTCCAGGCCGTCCGCGCCACGCCGCCACCAGAGCTGGCCGACCGTCGCGAGGAAGCCCTCGCGCGCCGCCAGCCGCTGCCATCCCCGGGGCGCATCGTTGGGCGCATCCGTCATCGTCCGGGGTCAGTCGCCCTCGAACACCGGGCGCTGCCTGGCGACGAAGGCGCGGTAGGCGCGGCCATAGTCCTTCGTCTGCATGCAGATCGCCTGGGCCTGGGCCTCCGCCTCGATCGCCTCGTCGATGTCCATGCTCCATTCCTGGTGGATGCAGCGCTTGGTCATCCCGTGCGCGAAGGTCGGCCCGGCGGCGAGCGAGGCGGCCAGCGCCTGCGCCTCGGCCAGCACCCGGTCGCCCGGCACGAGGCGGTTGTAGAAGCCCCAGCGCTCGGCCTCCGTCCCGTCCATGGAGCGGCCGGTGTAGAGCAGCTCGGCCGCGCGGCCGGAGCCGATGATGCGCGGCAGGATGTTGCACGCCCCCATGTCGGCGCCGGCGAGGCCGACGCGGACGAAGAGGAAGGCGACCTTGCTCTCCGGCGTGCCGACCCGCAGGTCCGACGCCATCGCGACGATGGCGCCCGCCCCGGCGCAGATGCCGTCGACCGCGGCGACGATCGTCTGCGGGCAGGCGCGCATCGCCTTCACGAGGTCGCCCGTCATGCGCGTGAAGTCGAGCAGGCCCTGCATGTCGCCCGCCTCCTGCATCCGCACCAGCGGGCCGATGATCTCGTGGACGTCGCCGCCCGAGCAGAAATTGCCGCCGGCCCCGGTCACCACCACCGTCTTGACCGCATCGGCGTAGGCGAGCGCCCGGAAGGTGTCGCGCAGTTCGGCATAGGATTCGAAGGTGAGCGGGTTCTTCCGCTCCGGGCGGTTGAGGGTGATGGTCGCGACCTTGCCCTCCAGCGACCACAGGAAGTGCTGCGGCCGGTACGTGGCGAAGTCGATGCGGTTGCGGTCGTAGGCGAGCGCCATGGAGAGGTTCCCGGGGGTCTTAGGTTCAGTCGACCATCGTCAGGCCGCCGGACACGCTCAGCACCTGGCCGGTGATGTAGTCCGAGCGGCGGCCGAGGAAGAACAGCACCGCCTCGCCAATCTCCTCGGGCCTGGCGATGCGGCGGAAGGGGATGGCGCGGGTCAGCGCGTCACGCATCTTCTCGGGCTGGGCGGCGAACAGCGGCGTGTCGGTCGGCCCCGGGCAGACGCAGTTCACGTTGATCTTGTAGCGGGCCATTTCGCGGGCGAGCGACTTGGTGAAGGCGATGAGGCCGCCCTTGGCCGCCGCATAGACCGTCTCGCCCATGCTGCCGACGCGGCCGGCGTCACTCGCCACATGGACGATCTTGCCGGCCTGGGCACCCATCATCGGGTCGAGCACGGCGCGCGTCAGGCGGACGGCACCCATCAGGTTGATGTCGATCACCCGCGTCCACATTTCCGGCGGGTTGTCGATGAAAGGCTGGATGCGGTCCCAGCCGGCCGCGTTGACGAGGCCGTCGACCCGGCCGCCCACCGCCTCGTGCACGGTGCCGGCGAAGGAGTCGATCGAGGCGGGGTCCATCAGGTCCATCGGCAGCACCCGGACGTCGAGCCCGTCCTTCGCCGCCATCTCCTCGGTCGCCTTGCCGCCGGCCACGTCGACGTCGCCGCCGAAGACGCGCGCGCCCTCACGCGCCAGCAGCAGCGCCGTCGCACGGCCGATGCCGGAAGCGGCCCCGGTGACGATGACGGTCCTGTCGGACATTTCCATGGGAGCTCAACCCTTCCTGTCGAGGAAGCGGGCGACCAACGCCCGCGTTTCGGCGGTCTCCAGCAGCGCCGCACCGCCCGTGATCTCGCGCTCGTAGCCGTCGACCCCCGGCATGGACGCCGCCCTGATGCAGGCCCGCGCCTCGGCGACGGCGTGTACCGGCAAGGCCGCGAAGCGCCCGGCGATCGCGGCGGCCTCAGCCGCCAGCTCGGCCGCGGGGGCGCTCCACTGCACGAGGCCGAGACGCTCGGCCGTGGCACCGTCGACCGTCTCGGCGCCGAGGATGAGGCGTTCGGCCATGGCGCGCCCGACGAGCCGGGTCAGGCGTTGTGTGCCGCCGGCACCCGGCAGCAGGCCGAGGCGCACCTCGGGCAGGCCGACCTGGGCCTCGGCGGCGGCGATGCGCAAGGTGCAGGCGAGCGCCAGCTCGAACCCGCCGCCCATCGCGGCACCGTTGATCTCCGCCAGCGTCGGTCGTTCCAGCGCCTCGATGCGGGCGAACAGCTTCTGCATCCCGCGCACGCCCTGCTGGAACTGCGCGCGCCCTTCGGCAGTGGCGTAGCGCGCGCGCATGTCCTTGAGGTCGGCGCCGGCGGAGAAGAGACGCAAGGCGCTGCGGATATGCAGGATGTTCCAGCCGGCGGCTGCGTCCAGCCGGTCGAGCTCGCCATGGAAGCCCGCGACCCAGGCGTCGTTGATGGCGTTGACCGGCGCCCGGTCGAGCGTGAGCGTCGCGATGCCGTCGGCGATGTCGAGATGGAACATCGGCCCTACCCCTCCCGTCCGGCTGCCGTGGTCAGCACGACCTTGCCCAGCACGCGGCGCTCGGCGATGACGGCCAGCGCTTGCGCTGCCTGCTCCATCGGGTATTCGGCCATCACCGGCGGGTCGAGCAGCCCCTCCTCCAGCATCGCGAACATGCGCGCCTGGGCGTCGGCGACCAGTGCGGGGTCACGGTCGCGATAGTCGCTCCAATGGATGCCGGTGACGGTGATGTGCTTGATCAGCAGGTAGTTGGCCTTGACCGCGGGGATGGCGCCCGAGGTGAAGCCGACGACGACCAGCCGACCGTCCCAGGCGAGTGCCCGGAGGCTCGCCTCGAACACGGCGCCGCCGACCGGGTCGATGACGACGTCGGCGCCGTGGCCATCGGTCGCCGCCTGGACCGCCTTGCGCAGCCCGTCACGCAGGTCCGGCATGGCGAGATCGACGACCGCCTCGGCGCCGTGCGCGCGCACGAAATCCGCCTTGGCCATGGTGCCGAGGCCGGCGATCGGCCGCGCGCCCAGCGCCTTCGCCAGCTCGATCGCGGCGATGCCGACGCCGCCTGCGGCACCATTGACGAGGACCCGCTCGCCCGGCTTCAGCCGCGCGCGGTCGACGAGCGAGAACCAGGCCGTCTGGTAGACCAGCACCATGGCGGCGGCCTGCGCCATGGAGACCTTGTCCGGCAGGCGGTAGCAATGGACCGCCGGCACGACGATCGCTTCGGCGAAGGCACCCGCCTCGAGCTGGGCCGCGACGCGGTCGCCCGGCGCCAGCGCCGTGACGCCGGGACCGACGGCGCGCACGATGCCGGCCGCCTCCTTGCCCGGCACGAAGGGCAGCGGCGGCAGGTTCTGATAGGTGCCCGCGACGACCAGCAGGTCGGGGTAGTTGAGGCCCATCGCATGGACCTCGACCAGCACCTCGCCCGGTCCCGGCACGGGGTCCGGCAAGTCACGGAGGACCAGGTCCTCCGGGCGTCCGAACCGCTCGACGACGAGTGCCCGCATTCAGGCGCCCCCGGAACTCGCCCTCTCCGCCCACCGGGGGGAGAGGGAGGGGACCCATTGCGGAGCAATGGGGAGGGTGAGGTGGGCAGCCACCGGAAGATGCCCGCCCTCACCCCGACCCTCTCCGCCCCCAAGGGACAGAGAGGGAGATGTGAAAGTGACGACCATCCTCAGTGCCCGGTGATGGCGCGGGAGATCACGAGGCGCTGGATGTCGTTGGTGCCCTCGTAGATGAGGGCGCCGCGGACGTCGCGATAGATGCGCTCGACCTCGTAGTCGGCCATGTAGCCGTTGCCGCCGAGCGTCTGGATGGCGTGGCGGCAGACTTCCTCGGCCGCTTCGGTCGCGAAGAGCTTGGCCATCGACGCCTCGACCAGGCAGGGACGGCCGGCACTGCGGATCGCCGCGGCATGCAGGACGAGCTGCTCGGCCGCCGCGATCTTCGTCGCCATGTCGGCCAGCCGGAAGCCGACCGCCTGATGGGCCGCGATCGGCTTGCCGAAAGTCACGCGCTCCTTGGCATAGGCGACCGCGCGCTCATGGGCGGCGCGCGCCATGCCGACCGCCTGCGCCGCGATCCCGATGCGCCCGCCCTCGAGGTTGGAGAGCGCGATGCGGTAGCCGTTGCCTTCGGCACCCAGCAGGGCATCGGTCGGCACCTCGACACCGTCAAGCACGATCTCGCAGGTGTCCGAGGCCGCCTGCCCCATCTTCCGCTCGACGCGGCCGACGCGGTAGCCGGGCGTGTCCGTCGGCACCAGGAACGCGCTGAGGCCACGCTTGCCGGCAGAGGGGTCGGTCACCGCAAAGACCACCGCCAGGTCGGCGGTCGAGCCCGAGGTGATGAACTGCTTGACGCCGTCGATTCGCCAGCCGTCGTTGCGGCGAACGGCGCGCGTCCGCACCGCGCCCGCATCGGATCCCCCCTGCGGCTCGGTCAGGCAGAAGGCGGTAAGCACCTCGCCCTTCGCCATCGGGCGCAGCCAGCGCTCCTTCTGCGCGTCCGTGCCGTTCTCCAGGATCGGCATGCAGCCGACGGAGTTGTGGCCGCTCATGACCGTCGAGAGGGCGCCGTTGCCGGCCGCGACCTCCATCAGTGCCAGCGCGTAGGCGATGTAGTCGGTGCCGGTGCCGCCCCATTCCGGCGGCACGGTCATGCCCATCAAGCCGAGCTCGCCCATCTCGCGCAGCACCTCGCGCGGGATGGCGCGCGCCGCTTCCCAGGCAGCCGCGTTCGGCACCAGTGCCTTCTCGGCGAATGCCCGCGCCGTGGCGCGGACGAGCTCATGCTCTTCCGCCAGGATCACGCGCTTCTCTCCCCTGCTTCGCCGTCGAGTGCGACGAATGATCGTTCGTTCAGTCAACGCATGATCGGCGGCCGATCAGGTCGTGTCAATCCTCCGGCAACGCGACGATGGCGCCCGCGACGCCCCCCGGCGTCGCGGGCAGCTCTCCCGTCACTTGCGCTTGTCGCTTTCCTGCCACGCCTTCTCGAACGCCTGCTGGCTGGCGAACACCTTGGCGAACCAGGGGTTCTCCTTCGCCTTGCGCTCGGCCCATTCGACCGACTTGCGGTGCGCCTCGGCACGGTCGGCATCCGACAGGCGGATGATCTCGTTGCCGTTGGCGCGGAACACGTCGAACGCCTTAGTGTCGGCGACGTTGGTCTTCATCCAGCCTTCGAGCGAGGCGATCTTGGCGGCCAGGGCGAACAGCTTCTTGTCGCGCTCGCCGATCTTGGCCCAGGCGGCCGGATGGATGTCGATCTCCCAGAACGCCAGCGGCTGATGAATGCCGGGGATGATGATGTACTTGGCGATCTTGTGGAATCCGGGCTGCAGGTTGTGCGAGGCGGTCGAGAACTCGATCGCGTCGACGACGCCGCGCTCCAGCGCCTGGTAGGCATCGGCCATCGACAGGGCGACCGGCGAGGCACCGAACTCCTGCGCGATCTCGTTCCACGAGCCGGCGGTACGCAGCTTGATGCCCTTGAAGTCGGCCAGGCTGCGGATCGGCTTGCGCGCGTGCATGCCGACCTCGGCCGGGATCAGCAGCAGCGGAACCACCTTCACCCCGAACTTCTCCTCGCGGTACTGCTGCCACAGCTCCATGCCGCCGCCCTCGTAGACCCAGTGCATCTGGACCTCGGCCGAGAGATGGCCGGAATAGCCGTTGAAGAGTGCCGTCGTCGGGTCGATGCCCCAGTCGTAGCCGGCCGCCGTGAAGCCCATGTCGGCGACGCCGGTGCGCACCGTCTCGGAGACCTTTAGCGGGTTGCCTAGCGAGCCGCCGGGGAAGAGCTGGATCTTGATCCGCCCCTCGGTCAGGAAGTCGAGATGGGCGATGAACGCCTTGGCGCCTTGATCGTAGATGTCGCCGCCGCTGACGGCAGCCGTCATCTTGAAGGTCTGCGGCGTCTGCGCCGTCGCCGCGCCGGCCGCGAGCAGCACCGCGCCGACCGCGGCCGCTATCATCTGTCGCATGGTCGCTTCCCTCCCGTGTTGCGGCTTCCCTTGGTTCAGAAGCCAGTGAAGAGCTGACGCGGCAGCCACAGCGCCAGCTCCGGCCACACGATCGCGGCGGCCAGCGTCAGGAGCTGCAGGGCGATGAACGGCAGGACCCCCCGATACATGTGCGCGGTCGTGATCTCGGGCGGGCTGATGGCGCGGAAGTAGAAGATCGCGGGCGCCATCGGCGGCGTCAGGTAGCTGGTCTGGAAGACGATCAGCAGCAGGACGCAGAACCAGACCATGTCGACGCCCGCCGCCTTCAGGAGCGGCGTGAAGATCGGCACGAGGATCAGCGCGATCGATATCCAGTCCATGAGGAAGCCGAGAACGAAGGCGATCGACAGCACGATCGCGAGCAGGCCCGCCTGCCCGACCTTCAGGTGGTCGACGATCTCCTGCAGCAGCAGCCCGCCGCCGCCACCGATGAAGACGCCGGCCATGACGCTGCCGCCGACGACGATCGTCAGGATCATGGCGGTGACGCCGACCGTCTGGAGCAGCGTCTCCCACAGCACCGGCAGGGTCAGCCTGCGGTAGGCCAGCGCCAGGCCGATCGACCCCGCCGCCCCCAGGGCAGCCGCCTCGGTGACGGCGGCCAGACCCGCCATGATCGAGCCCAGCACCGCCAGGATCAGCACGATCGGCGGCACCATCGCCGTCGCGGTCATGGCGAGCTTGCGGCCGAAGGAGAGGCCCGCCCCCGCCTCGCGGTCGGGCGGCCCGTACTCCGGCCGCCACAGGCAGAGGGCAGCGACATAGACGACGAAGAGCCCCGCCATCAGCAGGCCGGGGATGGCGATGCCGAACAGCAGGTCGCCGACCGGCACGTTGGCGAGCGGCGCCAGCACGATGACGATGACCGAGGGCGGGATGATCGTGCCGAGCGAGCCGCCGCCCGTGATGGTGCCGACGATGAGCTCCTTCCTGTAGCCGCGCTGCAGCATCGGCGGGATGGCCAGCAGGCCGATCACCGTCTCGGTCGCGCCGACGATCCCGCTGCACGCGGCGAAGACGACGCAGAGCAGGATCGTCGCCACCGCGAGGCCGCCCGGCATGCGCCGGGTCCAGATCGAGAGCGACTGATAGAGCTGCGCCGCCACTCCCGACTGCGCCAGCATCGATCCCATGAAGATGAACAGCGGCACCGCGGCGAAGACGAAGTTGGTCGAGATGTCGTCGACCTTCTGGGCGAACTGATGGATCAGCGCGGCGTCGAAGATGACGATGCCGAACACCAGCGCCGTGGCGATCATGCTGAAGGCGATCGGGAATCCGAGGAACAGCAGCACGATCAGGAACGGGAACATGAGCAGCGGGAACCAGCTCATTTGCCGTCTCCCGCCGGCTCGCGGCCGAGCACGGTCGCCGCCGTGCGCAGGATGGTGGCAACGAGCTGCAGCGTCAGCAGCACGAGCGCCAGACAGACGAGCGCCCGGAACGGCCAGATGAGCGGGTTCCAGGCGGACTGTCCGGAGTGCTCGCGCCGGCGCCACGCCTCGACCGCGATGCCGCCCAGCGTCCAGGCCAGCCAGCCCGAGACCGGCAGCACCAGGAACAGGTAGCCGGCGAGGTCGATCACCGCCTGTCCGCGGCGCCCGAGCAGCGTCGACAGCAGATCGACGCGGATATTGCCGTCCCGGCGCAGGGTCCAGGACATGCCGAGCAGGAACGCGCCGCCGGTCAGCATGTAGCCGATTTCATGCGCCCAGATCGTGGGGGCGTTGAAGACGTAGCGGGAGACGACCTCCCAGCAGATCGCCAACATGAGCGCCAGTATGGCGGTCGCGGCGACGTGCCCGGCGACGACGCTGGGCAGCTCGATCACGCGCAGCAGGCGCACGGCCAGCGGTCCTCCGTGGATCGGAGTCTGCGTCTCCCGCGCCCCCCGCGCGACGACGACCGGCTCGAGGGCCGCGAAAGGCGATGTCCCGACCCGCGCCGCGGCGCCCTTCAGGCATCACCGCCGCCGAGGCTACCCGCCCGCCGGCCCGCGCTCAAGACGTGTGCAAACGCCCGGGCGATCCGCCCGATCTTCGGGCACCGGGCCGCCGTCAGCGGGATGCGACCACGCGCGCGAAGGTTCCCTGGCCATGGGCGTCCAGGTTCTCGATCGTCACCGAGGCGGCGCGGCGGTCCGCGCCGACGGCGAAGCTCACGGCACTCGGGCCGTAGGCGTTCTCGCCGGGCGGCTGCCAGGTGAACACGTCGCGGTCGAAGTGGACGAGCCTGTATTCCGTCGGCCCCGGCCCGATGCGCAGAACCGCGCCGGCCGACGTCTCCGCCACTTCGATCGGGCCGTAGAGGTCGCTGGCGTAGCGGCCGGCATAGGCGCCGGCCAGGGGTGGCGTCGATGCGGCGGGGACCACGGTGTAGTCGATCGCGGTGCCGTAGGTCGGAGCCATCATCGCCGCGAACGCCGGGCCGAGGACCGCAATCCACTCACGCGACGCCGCACCGTCCTGCACGATCTCGATGAACGAGCGCGCGATCGCTTCCGGGACGCCCATCGGGATGGCGTTGGTCAGCACCGCGATCCCGAGGCGATCGCCCGGCGCCATCTCGACGACGGTCGCCGCGCCCATGAGAAAGGCGCCGGAATGGCCGAGCCGCACCCGCCCCCTGGCGTCGTAGCCGACGTTCAGCCCGAGGCCGTAGAAGCTCGCCATGTCGGATTTCGGATCGCGCGGCCGCCCCGAGATGATCTGTGGGCGCTGCATCTCGGCCAGCGCGTCGGCGGCGAGGATGCGGCGGCCGTCGACGGTGCCGTCGCCGAGCTGCAGGCGGAGCCACTGCGCGACGTCGCGCACGCTGGAGGTGACGCCGCCCGCCGGCGACTGCGCGTCCGGCTGGCGCTGCGGCCCCACGACCCAGCCGCCGCCGCCGCGGACATGCGGGCGGGCTCGGTTCGCCTGCGCCAGGAAC
>JBFWXJ010000234.1:0-10126 GCA_050187535.1 Alphaproteobacteria bacterium
GCCGAGCAGCCTCAGCGACCGGGTGCGCGCGGGGGTGCGCGGTGACGCCTCCGCCAGCGGCGAGCTGCGCGACTATGGCGTCGGTGCGCAGATTCTGCTCGATCTCGGCGTGCGCGAGATGATCCTGCTGTCGAACCGACCGAAGACCATCATCGGCCTCGACGGCTACGGTCTCGTCGCCGTCGAGCATCGTCCCCTCGCCGGAGCCGCTTCATGACCGCCCCTCATGTTCTCATCGTGGAAGCGCGCTTCTACGAGGATCTCTCGGACGAGGTGGTGAAGGGAGCGGTCGGCCGCCTGGAAGCCGACGGGGCCAGCTGGGAACGCATCTCGGTGCCCGGAGCGTTCGAAATCCCGGCCGCGATCGGGCTGGTGGACAAGGCCGCGCGCACGACCGCGGGTGCCACCCGTTTCGACGGCTACGTGGCGCTCGGCTGCGTCATCCGCGGCGAGACCACCCACTACGACTACGTCTGCAACGAGAGTGCGCGCGGCCTCCAGGATCTGGCGGTGCAGCGTGGGCTGGCCATCGGCTACGGCATCCTGACCTGCGAGAACGGCAAGCAGGCCTGGGCGCGGGCGCGGGTGACGGAGAAGAACAAGGGCGGTGACGCGGCTGCCGCATGCATGGCGATGATCGCGCTCAAGCGCCGTCTCGGACTCGCACCGTGAGCGAGGAGACCCCGGCGACCCGGCGCGCGGCCCGGCTGGCGGCCGTCCAGTCGCTGTATCAGATGGAACTGACCGGCACGACCGCTCGGCAGGCGATCACCGAGTTCGTGCGCCATCGCCAGGGCGTGCCCACGGCGGAGGAGGAGGGTGAAATCGCGCTCGAAGCCGCGGACCGCATCCTCTACGGCGCCATCGTCGAAGGGGTGAAGGCGCGCGGCGACGATCTCGACGCGATGATCGGGTCGGCGCTCTCGTCGGAGTGGCGCGTCGAGCGGCTGGAGGTGCTGCTGCGCGCGATCCTGCGCGCCGGCACGTTCGAGCTGTTCGCGCGTCCCGATACGCCGGCACCGATCATCATCAACGACTATGTCGACGTGGCGCACGCCTTCTTCGCGCAGCGCGAGCCGGGGCTGGTGAACGCCGTCCTCGACCGCCTCGCCCGCCAGCTGCGCCCCGACGCCGACGAGGAACGCCGTGCCGGAAGCAGCCGGGCTCGGTGAGTTCGGCCGGATCGCGCGCTTCTACGCTCCCCTTTCCGCCGGCGCGCCGGGTGCGCTCGGCCTGACCGACGACGCCGCCGTCCTGGCGCCGTCGCCCGGCCACGAGATCGTCGTCACCGCCGATGCCCTCGTCGAGGGCGTGCATTTCCGGCCCGAGGACGCGCCCGGTCTCGTCGCGCGCAAGATGCTGCGGGTCAATCTCTCCGACCTGGCGGCCAAGGGGGCACGTCCGATCGGTTACGTCATGACGACGGCCCTGCCGCGGCGCTGCGGCGACGACTGGGTGGCGGCATTCGCCGCGGGCCTCGCGGCCGATCAGGCGGAGTTCGCCATCAGTCTGCTGGGCGGGGATTCGGTCGCGACGCCGGGGCCGATCACGCTCTCCGTCACCGCGCTGGGCGAGGTGCCGGCCGGCACGGCGGTGCGACGCAATGGCGCGACGGCCGGCGATCGCGTCTTCGTCTCGGGCACGATCGGCGACGGCGCTCTCGGCCTGCTCGCCCTTCAGGGGAAGCTGTCGGCGCTGCCCCCGGCCGATCGCGATTTCCTGGCCGACCGCTACCTCCTGCCGCAGCCCCGCACCGCCGCCGGCCCGCTTCTGCGCGGTGTCGCCCGGGCCATGCTCGATGTCTCCGATGGCCTCGTCGCCGATCTCGGCCATGTCGCCACGGCGTCCGGTGTCGCGGCCGAGATCGACCGCGACCGCATCCCCCTGTCGCCCGCCGCGCGGGCGGCGGTGGCGGCCGACCCCGGGTTGTGGGAGCTGATCCTGGGCGGCGGCGACGACTACGAGCTGTTGTTCACCGCCTCGTCCGTGCCGCGCGCCGTCGGCGTGCCGGTGACGGCGATCGGACGGGTGGTGGCGGGGCAGGGGGTGAGCGTGCTAGACGCCGCCGGTCGGCCGGTACCCGTCGCACGGAGCGGATACCGGCACGATTGAACCGGGGCGCGCCCGACCCCGACAACAAGAAGTCGCTCATGACCGCCCCAGTCCCATTCGTCGCGAAGGCCAACGTCGCCCTGCTGGCGCTCTGCCAGGCGCTCTCCATGACGGCGACCAACATCATCATGGTGGTGACCGGGCTCATCGGCCTGTCGCTGGCCGACGACAAGGCGATGGCGACGGTGCCGCTCGGCCTGCAGTTCACGGCGATGATGCTGTCGACGCTGCCATCGGCCATCGTCATGAAGCGCCTCGGACGCCGCGCCGGCTTCACCGCCGGGTCGACCATGGGAGTCGCCGGGGCCGCCATCGCCGCCTGGGCGGTGTTCCACGGCTCGTTCTGGGGTTTCGCGGCCGGCAGCTTCGTGATCGGCTTCGCCAACGGCGTCGCGCAGCTCTACCGCTTCGCGGCAGCCGATGCGGCGCCCGAGAGCTTCCGCAGCCGCGCGATCTCGCTCGTCATGGCGGGTGGCGTCGTCTCCGCCTCATTCGGGCCGGAGTTCGCGAAGTGGTCGCGTGACCTGCTGGCGCCGGTGGCGTTCGCCGGGTGCTTCGTCGTCGTCGGCTGCCTGCATGTCGCGGCGATGGTCTGCCAGCGGTTCCTGCGCATCCCGGCGCCGGCCGCGGCGGACCGCCGCGACAGTGGCCGTCCTCTCGGCGAGATCGCGCGCCAGCCGACCTTCATCGTGGCCGTGCTGGGTGGCATGGTCGGCTACAGCGTCATGTCGCTGGTCATGACGTCGACGCCGATCGCGATGCTGGCCTGCGGCCTGCGCTTCGAGGATTCGGCGTTCGTCATCCAGTGGCACGCGCTCGGCATGTACGTCCCGGCTTTCTTCACGGGCCACCTGATCCATCGATTCGGCGTCACCAATGTGATGATCGTCGGTGCGCTGCTCATCGTCTGCTGCATCGCCATCAACCTGGCGGACGTCACGCTTCCCTATTTCTGGACAGCGCTGTTGCTCCTCGGCGTCGGCTGGAACTTCGTCTTCGTCGGAGCCACGACGCTCCTCACCAGCACGCACACCATCGCCGAGCGGGCGAAGGTGCAATCGCTCAACGATTTCCTGGTCTTCGGGTCGGTGACGGCGGCTTCCTTCTCGTCGGGGGCACTGCTGCAGACGGCCGGATGGGCCGCCGTCAACATCGGTGTCGCCCCGCTGGTGGCCGCCGCCCTGGTCGCCGTGCTGTGGTTGCGTCGGCGCCGGGCGGCGTCGGCCTGACCCCACAGGTTGCGTGCGGGGGGGCGTTCTGGCATAACGCGCGCCGCTTTTGGGGGTGCCGACGGCGTGCGACCACGCTTGCGCGCAAACCGGCAGTCGGGTCCTCGGGACCCCACGAACAGAGGGATCGGGAAATGACAGCGGCCTATTGGTTCACGCTCGCCTGCGGCGTGCTGGCGCTTCTCTACGGCGTGTATGCCAGCCGCGGCGTGCTGGCGGCGAGCCCCGGCAACGCGCGCATGCAGGAGATCGCGGCGGCGGTTCAGGAGGGGGCACAGGCCTACCTCAACCGTCAGTACCGCACGATCGCGATCGTCGGCGTCGTGGTTTGCGTCGTCCTCGGCGCGTTCCTCGGGCTGCACGTCGCGATCGGCTTCCTGATCGGCTCGATCCTCTCGGGTGCGGCCGGCTACATCGGCATGAACGTCTCGGTCCGGGCCAACGTCCGCACCGCCGAGGCGGCCCGCAAGGGGCTGCAGCCCGCCCTCGACATCGCATTCAAGGCGGGCGCCATCACCGGCCTGCTCGTCGTGGGTCTCGGCCTGCTCGGCGTCGCCGGCTACTACGGCGTCCTCCTCACCTGGAAGGGGGCGGCCGACGACGCCGCCATCCGCGCGGTGCTGGAAGCCCTGGTCGCTCTCAGCTTCGGCGCCTCCCTGATCTCGATCTTCGCCCGCCTCGGCGGCGGCATCTTCACCAAGGGTGCCGACGTCGGCGCCGACCTCGTCGGCAAGGTCGAGGCCGGCATCCCGGAGGACGATCCGCGCAACCCCGCCGTCATCGCCGACAACGTCGGCGACAATGTCGGCGACTGCGCCGGAATGGCCGCCGACCTGTTCGAGACCTATGCGGTCACCATCGTGGCGACGATGCTGCTGGGCGCTATCTTCTTCGCCGATGTCGGCGAGAAGTCCCTGATGATGATGTATCCGCTGGCCATCTGCGGCGGCTGCATCGTCGCCTCGGTCGTGGGCACGTTCTTCGCCAAGCTCGGCCCCAGCAACAACATCATGGGCGCCCTCTACAAGTCGCTCATCGTCTCGGCAGTGCTCTCCTTCGCCATCATTCTCGGCATCACCGCCTGGATGGTCGGCCTCGGCACGACGCTGAAGCTGGGGGCGGGCACCATCACCGGCATGAGCCTCTTGTGGTGCGCGGTCGTCGGTCTCGCCGTCACCGGCCTGCTCGTCTGGATCACCGAGTACTACACCGCGACCGGCTTCCGCCCGGTGCGCAGCGTCGCCAAGGCGTCGGTCACCGGCCACGGCACCAATGTCATCCAGGGCCTCGCCGTCTCCATGGAGGCGACGGCGCTGCCGGTGCTGGTAATCTGCGCGGGGATCGTCGCGGCCTATCTGGTGGCGGGCGTGTTCGGCATCGGCATCGCGGCCACCACCATGCTGGCGCTGGCCGGTGTCGTCGTGGCGCTCGACGCCTATGGCCCGGTCACGGACAACGCCGGCGGCATCGCCGAGATGTCGGACCTGCCGAAGGACGTGCGCAAGACCACGGACGCTCTCGACGCGGTCGGCAACACGACGAAGGCGGTGACCAAGGGCTACGCCATCGGCTCGGCGGCGCTGGCCTCGCTGGTGCTGTTCGCGGCCTACATCGAGGACATGCGCCACTACTTCCCCTCGATCGACGTCAGCTTCAACCTGCAGGACCCCTACGTCGTCGTCGGCCTCTTCGTCGGCGGCATGCTGCCCTACCTGTTCGGGGCGATGGGCATGACGGCGGTCGGCCGCGCGGCCGGTGCGGTCGTCATCGAGGTGCGGCGCCAGTTCAAGGAGATCCCCGGCATCATGGCCGGCAAGGCCAAGCCGGACTACGGCGCGGCGGTCGACATGCTGACCAAGGCGGCGATCAAGGAGATGATCATCCCCTCGCTGCTGCCCGTCGCCGCGCCGATCGTCTTGTTCGTCATCGTGTCGGCGATCGGCGGCAAGCCGGCCGGATTCGCGGCACTGGGCGCCATGCTGCTCGGCACCATCGTGACCGGCCTCTTCGTCGCCATCTCGATGACCTCGGGCGGCGGCGCATGGGACAACGCGAAGAAGTACATCGAGGAGGGCAACTACGGTGGCAAGGGTTCCGACGCCCACAAGGCGGCGGTGACCGGCGATACCGTCGGCGATCCCTACAAGGATACAGCCGGCCCCGCGGTCAACCCGATGATCAAGATCACCAACATCGTGGCCATCCTGCTGCTGGCGATCCTGGCGAAGATCCTCGCCTGACCGCCCGCCGCGACGCTGTGCACGCCAAGGCCCGGGAGCAGCCGCTCTCGGGCCTTTCGCTTTTGCGTTGAACATCGGCGAGGGACCCTTGACCCTGCGGCGGCGCAACATGAACAATATGCGAAGAGGGATGCGGCGCACCGCAGAGTGCGACCGTGTCCGGGGGTTTCAACGCGCGCGAGGGGAGATCGACATGCTGAAGACGACCGCGGCCGTCGCGGTGCTGGCGATGGCTTTTGCCGGGCCAGCTGCCGCGCAGACCAAGTGGAACTTGCCGACGGCCTATCCCGACAGCAATTTCCATACGCAGAACCTGCGGTGGTTCGCCGACGAGGTGAAGAAGGCGACCGGCGGCAAGCTGGAGATCGTCGTCCACTCGAACGCGTCGCTCTTCAAGCTGCCGGAGATCAAGCGCGCGGTTCAGACCGGCCAGGTGCCGATCGGGGAGGTGCTGCTCTCTGCCTATGGCAACGAGGACCCGATCCTCGAGGCGGACGGTCTGCCCTTCCTTGCCGCCGGCTACGATCAGGCTTGGAAGCTCTATCAGGCGCAGCGCCCTATCCTTCAGGAGCACATGAAGAAGCAGGGCATCCTCATGCTCTTCTCCGTCGCGTGGCCGGGGCAGGGCGTCTATTCCAAGAACCCCATCAACACGCTGTCGGACTTCAAGGGCGTGAAGTTCCGCGCCTACAACGCGGTGACCGCGCGGCTGGCCGAGCTGATCGGCGCGCAGCCGGCGACAGTGCAGGCCGCCGAGGTGCCGCAGGCGTTCTCGGCTGGCGTCATCTCGGCGATGATCACGTCCGGTTCGACCGGCGTCGACACCAAGGCCTGGGAGTTCTCCAAGTACTTCTACGAGACCGAGGCGATGCACCCGCGCAACGGCGTTTTGGTGAACGAGCGGGCGTTCCGCCGTCTCTCGGAAGAGCAGCAGGGCGTCCTTCTCAATGTGGCGCAGCTCGCCGAGAAGCGCGGCTGGGAGCTGATGCAGAAGGTGTCCGACGACACCAAGGCGGTCCTGGCGCAGAACGGCATGACCGTGGCGCCTCCGCCGCCCGCCCTGCAGGCCGAGTACCGCAAGATCGGCGAGGCCATGGTGGCGGAGTGGCAGAAGAAGGCCGGTCCCGAGGGTGCGGCGCTGATCGCCAAGTATCGCCAGTGACGGCCGGCGGCCGGTCGGTGTTCGCAGCGGACGCCGACCGGCCGGACGCCTGATGCGTCGGACCCTAGACGCCCTCTACTGGGCGGGCGGCGTCGCGGCCTGCTTCTTCATGGCCGGAATCGCCATCCTCATCCTGGCGCAGATCGTCGGCCGCATGTCGGGATTCCTCGTGCCGTCGGCCGATGATCTGTCGGGCTACTGCATGGGCGCGTCGACCTTTCTGGCGCTCGCGTATTCACTGCGCCGGGGCGGTCATATCCGGGTCGGCCTGATGCTGCAGCGGCTCGGCCCCCGCGCCCGCCACGGGGCGGAGATCTGCTGCCTCGCGGCGGCGGCGGCGATGACCGCCTACGCCAGCTGGTGGTGCATCTTCCTCACGCAGGAATCCTATGCGCTGGGCGAACTGTCGGCAGGGGTCCTGCCGATCCCAATCTGGATCCCGCAGCTCGCCATGTGTGCGGGCGTGACGCTGCTCTGCGTTGCCTTCGTCGATGATCTGGTCGACGTGCTGCGCGGTCGCACGCCGTCCTACGAGCGTACCGACGCGACGCTGCTCGAATCCGATCAGCTCGGCGATGCCGCATCGCCCGGGCAGACGCGCTAGGAGGCCGGCCCCCGTGGACATGCTCGGCATATCGGCCTTCCTGATCGTCCTGATGTTTCTCTTCCTCGCCGGCGGGCTCTGGGTGGCCTTGTCGTTGCTCGGGACCGCCCTCATCGCCATGGAGTTCTTCGCCGGAACCGAGACCGGCACCGTCATGGCGACTAAGTTCTGGGACTCCGGCACGGGATGGACGCTGACGGCCCTGCCGCTCTTTATCTGGATGGGCGAGATCCTGTTCCGCACGAAGCTCTCGGAGGACATGTTCGCGGGGCTGGCGCCGTGGATGACGCGGCTGCCCGGCCGCCTGCTTCATGTGAACATCATCGGCTGCGGCATCTTCGCGGCCGTGTCGGGCTCTTCGGCGGCCACCGCCGCCACGATCGGCAAGATGTCCCTGCCGGAGCTGCGCCGTCGCGGTTACGACGAGAGCCTCGCGGTCGGCACGCTGGCGGGCTCCGGCACGCTGGGGCTGATGATCCCGCCGTCGATCATCATGATCGTCTATGGGGTGGCGGCCGACGTCTCGATCGGCAAGCTGTTCATCGCCGGCGTCCTGCCGGGCATCGTCCTGATCGCGCTCTTCATGGGCTATGTCATCGTGTGGGCCCTGTTGAATCCCGCGCGCACGCCTCCGGCCGACAGCTACGGCACGTTCATCGACCGGGTCTGGGCGTCGCGCCGGCTTATTCCCGTCGTCCTGCTGATCGTGGCGGTGATCGGATCCATCTACGGCGGCGTGGCGACGCCCACCGAAGCCGCCGCGCTCGGCGTCGTCGGCGCCCTGGTCCTGTCTGCGGTGTCCGGGACCCTTACCGCGAAGACCTTCGGCGAAAGCATCATGGGGGCCACGATCACGTCCTGCATGATCGCGTTCATCCTGGCCGGCGCCGCTGTCCTCACCATAGCCATGGGTTTCACCGGGCTGCCGCGCGCGCTCGCCGGCGCGATCGGAGGCCTCGGCCTCTCGCCGTGGATGCTGCTGGCGGCGCTGACCCTCGTCTACATCATCCTCGGCTGCTTTCTCGACGGCATCTCGATGGTCGTGCTCACCACCTCGGTGGTGCTGCCGATGGTCCAGGCGGCACATATCGACCTGCTCTGGTTCGGCATCTACATCGTGCTCGTCGTCGAGATGGCGCAGATCACGCCGCCGGTCGGGTTCAACCTGTTCGTCATCCAGGGGCTGACGGGCAAGAACATCTTCAGGGTCGCGGCGGATACGCTGCCGTTCTTCCTGCTTCTCGTGACCGCCGTCGTTCTTCTCTGGTTCTTTCCCGGCATCGCCACCTGGTTGCCGGCCCAGATGATCGCACGGTAGGGCCCGCCCGCCGCGCGGCCGGGCCGCCGGCCGCGCGGGTGCCGATCAGTAGCGGCGGCGCAGGCCCGCCTCCTGAGCGCGGCGCATGCCTTCCTCGAGCTGCGCCCGGCTCATCGTCGGAGTGATCGACTCGAGAGCCTCCATCGACGTCCGGTCGCCTTTGGCGGCGGCGAGCGAGAACCACTTGTACGCCTCGGCCATGTCCACCGGGACACCCGTGCCCTCCGCGTAGAAGGAGCCGATCCGGTACTGCGCCCGCGTCATTCCGTTCATGGCGAGCGGCATCCAGTTGCTCAAGGCGCAGCCGAAGTCGTTGTACTCGTAGCAGCGCAGGCCGCTGCCATAGTCCGCCGCGCCGGCTGCCGGCGTGACGAAGGCCAACGCGGAAGCGGTGGCGGCGAGGGCGGTGAAGGTGCGCAAGCGCATGGCGAACTCCCTTATTGTGCTGCCATCGGCACCGGCCGACCCAGCTCCGCGAGACGCCGTTCGAGACGGGCGAGGAGACCATCCAGTTCCTGCCGGTCGACGGCGTCGAGCGCGGGACCGGGAGCGCGTGCCCGGGCGCTTGCTAGAACGCCCTTCCGACGCAGCAGTTCCTTGCGCACCGCGAGCCCGAACCCCGGCTGCTGCTCGTGGCGCACGAGTGGCAGGTAGGCGTCGAACAGATCCTCGGCCGCCTCCGCCTCGCCGGCGAAGAACAGGCGGCAGACGTCGACCAGCATCTCCGGGATGCCGAAGCCCGTCATGCAGCCATCCGCGCCCCGTCGCATCTCCTGCATCAGATAGAGCGCCCCGTTCGCCGTCAGGATGCTGACGCGCCGCCGCACCCCCGCAGCCTCGTCGGCGCGCAGGCGCGATAGCTTGCGCAGGCCGGGACAATCCTCGTGCTTGAAGACCACGATACTCTCGAAGTCGCGGATCAGCGTATTGATCGTGGCGACCGACATGTAGACCTGCGAACTCGGCGGATAGTCCTGAAGAACAATAGGAACGTCGTCACCTATCTCTTTGATAAAGCTTTCGTAATAGCCATAGACCTGATCCTCGGTCCGCAGGCCCAGCGCGGGCGACAGCATGATCCCGCCGGCGCCGAAATCCATGGCGGCCGACGTCAGCGCGGACGCGACGCGATGGCCGGGCGCACTCGCGCCGACCACCACCGGCACCCGGCCGTCGACGCGCTGCAGGACATGGCCCGCGAAGTCGATGCTCTCGTCCTGGGTCAGCTTGTTGGCCTCTCCCATGATGCCGAGGATGGTCAGCCCTTCGACGCCGCAGCCGAGATAGTAGTCCACCATCCGGTCGGTCGACTCGAAGTCGATGTCGCCCTCGTCGGTGAAGGGGGTGGGCGTAATGATCCACACGCCCTTGGCGTCGCTGTCGATGAGCGTCGTCATGGCGTCACGCCGCCAGCGCACGGCCGCCCAGCACGGGCGCGAACTGCGGCTGGGCGGCGAGCTT
>JBFWXJ010000235.1:0-10123 GCA_050187535.1 Alphaproteobacteria bacterium
GCCAACTACGTGCTGGCGATCCTGAAGTCGACGCCCTACCTGGCGGTTCTGGCCGTGCCCGAGATGCTGGGCGTGGCGCTCGACCACGCATCCGACAGCTTCCGCTACGTCGAGCCGATGGCCGTCGTCGGCATCCTCTTCTTTCTCTTCTGCCTCGCCGCCGCCCGCCTCGTGCACCTGCTGCACCGGGGCGACGCGGCCGCGCGCGGCTGACCCCGTTCCGCAACCGGAGCCCCTCTGCGATGAAGATCGAGCGGGTCGTCTGCGCCGTCGGGCGCAACGGCTACATCCACAAGGACCTGATGGCGATCAAGGCCGGCGCGCGCGCCAACGGCTTCCTCTACGAGGGGCCGACCGTGCTGCCGGGCTTCGACACCGTCGTCCAGACGGGCGCCGTCCTATCGATCATGCTGGTGCTGGAGGACGGATCGGTCGCCCATGGCGACTGCGTCGACGTGATCTTCGCCGGTGCGGCCGGGCGCGATCCGGTGTTCCGCCCCGCCGAACATCTGGCGATCTTCGAGCGCGAGGTGGCACCCCGCCTCGTCGGCCGCGACGTCGCGCGGTTCCGCGCGCTCGCGGACGAGATGGACGCGCTCGCGGTCGACGGCCGGCGCCTGCACACCGCCGTGCGCTACGGCATCAGCCAGGCGCTGCTGCACGCGGCCGCCATCGCCGGCCGCCGCCTGATGGCCGAGGTCGTCGCCGACGAATACGGCACGACGATCGCCCGCCGCCCCGTCCCGATCCTGATGTCGGTGCCCAAGACCGACTGGGCGCTGCTCGACCGCATGATCATCAAGCGCGTCGACCTGCTGCCGCATGGCAGCTTCACCGTCGTCGATGTCGATCTCGGCCGCGACGGCGGCAAGCTGCTGGACTTCGCCGCGGCGCTGACGAAGCGCATCAAGGAGGTCGGCGCCCCCGACTACCGGCCGCGCATCCATCTCGATACCTACGGCACGCTGGGCGAGCTCTTCGCCGACGACGCGGTCGCGATCGTCGATTTCCTGGGGCGCGTGCGCGACGCGGTGGCGCCCTTCGACCTGCTGATCGAATCGCCGGTCATCGCCCGCACCATGGACGCGCAGATCGCGATCTACCGCGCGATGCGCGAGCGGCTGCGGGCGACCGGATCGCCGGTGCGCCTCATCGTCGACGAGTGGTGCAACACGCTGGACGACATCCGGCGCTTCGGCGAAGCGGGCGCCGCCGACATGGTGCAGATCAAGGCGCCGGACCTGGGCGGCATGGGCAACTCGATCGAGGCCGTCCTCTACTGCCGCGGGATCGGCATGGGCTGCTGCCTCGGCGGCACCGCCAACGAGACGGACCAGTCGGCGCGCATCACCACGCATGTCGGGCTGGCCTGCGGCCCGGACTTCCTCCTGTCGAAGCCGGGCCTCGGCGGCGACGAGGCCCTGATGATCCAGGGCAACGAGATGGCCCGCACGCTGGCCCTGCTGGCGGCCGGAGGCCGGGCATGAACGCCCCCGCGACCACCCTGCCCGCCAGCCGCGCGCGCCTCACCTGCGCCCTCGACGGCAAGGGCAAGCGCGCCGGCCACATCGTGCTGCCCTGGTCGCGCGACGATTCCGGCTGGGGATCGCTGAGGGTGCCGATCGGCATCGTATCGTCCGGGCCGGGGCCGACGGTGTTGCTGACCGGCGGCAACCACGGCGACGAGATCGAGGGGCCGGTGGCGCTCGTCGACCTGTTCCGCGGCCTCGAGCCCGACCGGCTGCACGG
Organism: Alphaproteobacteria bacterium; assembly: GCA_050187535.1. Taxonomy (GTDB): domain Bacteria; phylum Pseudomonadota; class Alphaproteobacteria; order ATCC43930; family Allostellaceae; genus Allostella. The sequence continues at coordinate 1,750 of JBFWXJ010000235.1, forward strand.
CACCGTCATCATCCTTCCGGCGCTCAACTACCCCGCGGTCAAGGCCGGCCGCCGGCTGTCGCCGATCGACGGCGGCAACATGAACCGCGCCTTCCGCGGCCGCCACGACGGCACGCTGACCGAGCAGGTGGCGCATTTCGTCGAGGAGGCGCTGGTCGCCCGCGCCGACGCCGTCCTCGACATCCATGCGGGCGGCCGGACGATGATGTTCCATCCCTTCGCCGTATCGCACCGCCTGCCCTCGCCCGAGCAGACGGCCCGCGCCCGCGCCGCCCTCGTCGCCTTCGGGGCGCCGATCGGCCTGGTGCTGGAGGAGCTCGATTCCGAAGGCATGCTCGACACCGCCGTCGAGCGCCGCGGCAAGCTGTTCCTGTCGACCGAGCTCGGCGGCGGCGGCACGACGACGCCGGACACGCTGGCCATCGCCCGGCGCGGCGTGCGCAACTTCCTGGTCCATACGGGCGTGCTCGACGGCGCCGTCGAGGCGCCGGCCGCGCCGACGCGCCTCATGACCAACGACGCCGACGGCTACGCCGACTGCCCCGGCGAGGGGCTGATCGAATACCTGGTCGACCTCGGCGCCGCGGTGGCAGCGGGACAGCCGATCGCGCGCCTGCACGACATCGACCGGCTCGGCGCGCCCGCGATCGACATCGCCGCGCCCGCGACCGGCCTGCTGATCGGCCGCCTGCACGGCGGCATCGCCAGGGCCGGCGACTTCGCCGCGCTCGTCGCCCGCGACCTCTGACGCCTGCTTCCCAGCCCGAAAGAACACCAATGGCATTGCCGTTCACGCCGGACGAGTTCCGTGCGCGCGTCGCCCGCCTGCGCCGCGCCATGCGCGCCGCGGACATCGACCTGATGCTGGTCTCCGACCCTGCCAACATCTACTGGCTGACGGGAGCGGAGGACTGGTCCTTCTACGTGCCGCAGTTCGTGCTGGTGCCGGCCGACGACGTCACGCCGACCTGGATCGGCCGCGCCATGGACGCGCCGGGCGCGCGGCTGACCACATGGCTGCCGCCCGAGCGGGTCCTGGGCTATCCCGAGACCTATGTGCAGCGCCGCGGCATGCACGCCAGCGACTATATCGGCGAGCACGTCGCCTGCACCGGCTTCCGCAAGGCGCGCATCGGCTACGAATCGGATTCCTACTACCTCTCGCCCAAGTCGATGGCGCATCTGAGGGCGGCCCTGCCGGACGCGACCTTCGTCGACTGCGAGCTGCTCGTCAGCCGGGCGCGCGCGGTGAAGAGCGCCGCCGAGATCGCCTACATGCGCGAGGCCGCCGAGATCGCGGCCACCGCGATGCGCGCCGCCTACGAGAGCATCGCCCCCGGTGCGCGGCAATGCGACGCCATCGCCGCCATCTACCGGGCGCAGGTCGCGCCCAACGATCGCTTCGGCGGCGACATCACCGCGCTCTGCCCGATCATCCTGGCCGGCGAGATGGCATCGACCGCCCATCCCGCATGGAGCGACGCGCGCTTCGCGCCGGAGCAGACGGTGGCGATCGAGCTGGGCGGCGCCCGCCGGCGCTACACGAGCGGGCTCGCCCGCACGATGCATCTCGGCCGCAAGGCGCCCGAGCGCCTGGCCGCCACCGCGGCGGCCGTCGAGGAGGGCATGGAGGCGGTGCTGGGGACGCTGCGCGCCGGCATCACCGGCCGCGAGGTCCATGCCGCGTGGCGGGCGGTGCTCGACCGGCACGGGCTCACCAAGGAGAGCCGCATCGGCTACGCCATCGGCATCGGCTTCCCGCCCGACTGGGGCGAGCACACCTTTAGCCTGCGCGCGGACGAGGACGGGGTGATCGAGCCCGACATGACCTTCCACGTCATCCTCGGCATGTGGATGGAAGGCTGGGGAATGGAGCTTTCGGAGACGGTGCGCGCACTCCCCGGCGGCAATGAGGTGTTGACGCGATTCCCGCGGGCGGTCGAAATCCGTGCCGGCTGATTCCTTCGGAACGACCCCACGGGACGTGCCGTTATTCCGCGGCGTCGGCACGTCGGGGGACGTCCGCCCGGCGCCGTGAGGGGAAGATATCATGGGTGTCGTCGTTCGTCTGAACCCCGCCGACCGGCCGCGGCAGGGCGGCCCGATCATCGATCGCCGGACGGCGGGCAAGCCCGGCAACGGTGCCGAGCATCCGACCACCATCCTCGTCGCCGAGGATGAGGTCCTGATCCGGATGGCGGTCGCCGACTACCTGCGCGAGTGCGGCTATCGCGTACTCGAAGTCTCCAACTCCGCCGAAGCGCAGGCCGTCTTCCATGCGGGCGAGCCGGTGGAGATCGTGATCTCCGACGTCAACATGCCGGGGGCCATGAACGGCTTCGGCCTGGCCAGTTGGATCCGCCGCGAGTTCCCCGACGTGAAGGTCATCCTGACCTCGGGTGCCGCCGGGATGGCGAAGCAGGCGGAGGACGCCTGCGAGGACGGGCCCTTCCTCGCCAAGCCCTACTCCTACGACCTGCTGCTGGCCCATATCCGCCGCCTGCTCGCGCCCTGAACGGCGCCTGCGGACTCCACCCTCGCGCGAACGCGCGCGCCGTCATAAAATGCAGGCGCGAGGCTCAACGGGCGGGGGCGCCGGATGGCCACGATCACGGGAACGGACGATGCGGACACGCTGACCGGGGGCGATGAGGCCGACCTCATCGCGGGCTTCGGCGGCAACGATATCCTGCGCGGCCTGGGCGGGGCCGACACGATCGCCGGCAATCTCGGCGACGACACCATCTTCCCCGGCGACGGCGCCGACGACGCCCATGGCGGCAAGGGCTCGGATGCGATCGCCGGCGCGGCCGGCGACGACACGCTCTACGGCGAAAATGACGCGGACACGGTCGACGGGAACGACGGCAATGATCTAGTCCGCGGCGGCGCGGGCGACGACCTGATCGGCGGCAGCACCGGCGACGACACGCTGATCGGCGAGGCCGGCAACGACCGCGTGCTGGGTGGTGCCGGCAACGACCGGATGTTCGGCGGCAATCCCGCGACCGACGACGCCCCGGCCGATCCCGGCGCCGACACGATGTACGGCGGCCTCGGCGTCGACAACATCAACGGCGGCGACGGCGCCGACTTCCTCTCCGGCGACGCCGGCGACGACGTGATGGACGGCGGCGCGGACAACGACACCATGACCGGGGGCGACGGTGCCGATTTCATGTCCGGCGCCGGCGGCGCCGACAGCATGGTCGGCGGCCCCGGCGGGGATCGCATGCCGGGCGGCGCCGGCAAGGACATCGTCCATGGCGGCGCCGGCAACGACATCGTCGGCGGAAACACCGAAGACGACAGCGTCATGGGCGAGCGCGGCAACGACACCGTGAACGGCGGCGGTGGCAACGACACGGTCAGCGGCGGCGACGACGACGACATCGTGATGGGCGACAACGACGACGATTCGGTGTTCGGCAACGACGGCAAGGACACCCTCTACGCCGGGCCCGGAAACGACCATCTGGAGCCGGGCGACGGGGCCGACGTCGTGCTGCTGCAGAAGGATCCCATCGGCGACGATTCGATCGTGGGCTTCACCCAGGGCACCGATATCGTGCGCATCCCCGAGCTGTTCGGCGGACTCGCCATCGCCAACCCGGAGAGCCTCGTCTCCCGCATCGTGGACGTCGGCGGCAGCGCCCGCGTCACCTTCGACAAGGCGGGCTCGCTCACCTTCATCGGCATCCCGGGCGACACGCTGAAGAACAATCCCGAGGCGTTCTTCGTCTTCTACGACGCGATGTAGGGGGCCGCCGCGATGGCCGACGAGCGGCCGACATCTCGCTGAGCCAGGGCGAGATGCCACTGCATCAGGTCAAGTTCATCCATCAGCCCACCACGAGGAGCTCGTGATGCGGCGGCGCGCGCTGCAGGCCGCCATCCAGGCCGGCTGCTACGCTCAGGGTCTGGCCCGGCCGCCGGCCAGCAGCACCAGCAGGATCGCCCCGGCGCAGACGGCCATGTACATGCCGAAGGCGTTGACGTAGCCGATCATCGCGGCCTGGCGTTCGATCTCGCGCGCCATGCGCGCGAGATCGGGCAAGGCTTCCATGCCCCAGCCGCCCATCACGTCGGGCATGGCGAGCGCCCGGTTGTAGGGCGACACCATCTCGGTCATCCGCGAGTAGTTGGCCGTCGTCGACCGCACGATCTCGGTCACGCTGAGCGAGATGAAGAAGCTCGAGCCGATGTTGCGCAGCAGGTGGAAGACCGCCATCGCCTCCGGCAGGTCGCGGCCAGCGAGCGTCGCGAAGGTCGTGACGGTGAGCGGGACCCAGATGACGCCGACCGCGAAGCCCTGCAGCATCGAGTTCATCAGCAGCAGGTCGACACCGACGTTGAGGTCGAGGCTCATCAGCCAGAGCCCCTGGAACACCAGCAGCCCGAAGCCGAGCGCCATGACGATGCGCGGGTCCAGGCGGCCCAGCACCAGCATGCAGCTGAAGCCGATCGAGCCGCCGAGGCCGCGGTATCCCACGATCTGCCCGATGATGCCGTCGGGGTATCCCGCATGCTGCTGCAGCAGCGTCGGCAGCAGCACCACGGGCGTGAAGTTGATCATGCCGTAGACGAGCACCAGCAGCAGGCCGACCGCGAAGTTGCGGTCGAGCAGCAGGCCGAGATTGAGGAACGGCCGGCTAGTGGTCAGGCTGTGCGCGACGAAGAGATAGAGGGCGAGCACGGCCAGCCCCGCCTCGACGACGATCTCCGTCGATTCGAGCCAGTCCAGGCGCTGCCCGCGGGACAGCACCAGCTGCATGCAGGCGATGGCGGCCGAGAGAGAGAGGAAGCCGATCCAGTCGAGCCGCGTCGGCGCCCCCTGGCGGCCCGGGGGCAACACGAAGCGCAGCGCGACCGTCGCGACGGCGCCCGCGGGCACGATCATGTAGAAGGCCCACCGCCAGCTCCACGCCTCGGCCAGCATGCCGCCCAGCAGCGGGCCGATGACCGGGCCCAGCACCACCGTCATGCCGTAGATCGAGCTGACGAGCGGCGCCTGCCGCCGCGGGAAGCTGTCCAGCACGATGGCGTTGGAAAGCGGCATGACGGGCGCGCCGATGCCGCCCTGGACGACGCGCCAGAGCACCACCGTCTCCAGCGATTCCGCCTGCCCGCACAGCCAGGTCGCGACCGTGAACCCGGCGACGCAGAAGACCATGACGTTCCGGCGCCCGAAGCGCGCCACCAGGTAACCCGTGGTGGGGGTGACGATGGCGGTCGCCAGGATGTTGAAGGTGGTCGTCCAGGCGATCTCGTCGGGAGTGGCGGCGAAGCTGCCCTGCATCTGCGGCAGCAGGGTGGACGCGATCAGCAGCGTCGTCGTGTAGAGCGTCGACCCCAGCACGACGGCCGCCAGGATCGCGATGCGGCGCGGCAGCGATGGGATCTCGCCGTCTGATGGGCCTGGTTCGGGCATCGCCGCCGGTTCGCGGAGGAGAATGGGCCGAGTTCGTCTCGTTACCCTGGCGACAGTATGCCCGGGCGATGGTAACCTCGGCAACAAACGAGGCGGGGGAGCCCGCCCGGAGACGCCCCTGCACCCGAACGACGACCGACGCCAGATCGGTTTCCTCATCTCCGACGTCGCCCGCCTGATGCGCGCCGTGTTCGACCGGCGCGTGCGGCGCATCGGCCTGACGCGGCCGCAATGGCTGGTGCTGAGCCGGCTGCACCGCCGCCCGGGCATCAGCCAGTCCGAGCTGGCCGAGATGATGGAGGTCGAGCGCGCCGCCGCGGGCCGCATGGTCGACCGCCTGGAGCGGCGCGGCTGGCTGGTGCGCCGGCCCGACCCCGCGGACCGCCGCATCAACCGTCTCTTCCTCACCGCCGAGGCGGAGCAGGTGCAGACCGAGATGGGCCACATCGCCGAGGGTCTGCTGGAGGACGCGCTGGCCGCCCTCGACCCCGACGAGCAGGCAGCGTTGCGCGACATGATGGAACGGGTGAAGGGCCAGCTTCAGGCGATCGCGCCGCGCAGCGGCAGGAACGACCCGGTCGCCGAGGCCGACGCCGCGGGAGCGTCGTCGTGAGCGCCGACCGACTACCAGAGCGGCCGCGGCGGCGGTCGCCGCTGCGCATCCTGCTGCTGCTGGTCGTCCCGGCCCTGGTGATCGCCGGCGCCGCCCTGCTGTGGCAGCAGGGCGGACGCTTCGTCACCACCGAGAACGCCTATGTGAAGGCGGACATCGTGCAGATCGCGTCAGAGGTGGCGGGGCGGGTCGCCGAGGTCCGCGTGCGCGACCATCAGCGGGTGGCGGCGGGCGACGTGCTGCTGCGTCTCGACGCCGAGCCGTTCCGGCTGGCCGTCGGCAAGGCCGAGGCGGAGCTGGAGACGGCGCGCACCCTGGTCGAGACGGCGCGCGCCACCTATCGCGAGACCCAGAGCGAGCTGGCCGAGCTGCAGAGCCGCGCCGAGCACCTATCGCGCCAGGTGCGCCGGCAGCAGGAGCTGGCGGCGCGCGGGGTGGCGCCGGCGACCCGGCTGGAGGAGATCGAGAACGAGGCGCAGGTCGCGCGCGACCGCATCAACGTCGTGCGCCAGCGCCTGGCGCGCGTGCTGACGACGCTGAAGGGCGATCCCGACCTGCCGGTCGACGCCCATCCGTCGGTGCGGGAGCAGATCGTCGAGCGCGACCGGGCGGCCCTCGACCTCACGCGCACCACGATCACGGCCCCGGTCGGCGGCACCGTCGTCAACCTGCGCGTCCAGCCGGGCGAGCAGCTGCGCGCCGCGACGCCGGTCTTCGCGCTCGTCTCCGACCGCCGACCCTGGGTCGACGCCAACCTCAAGGAGACGACGCTGGCCCATGTCACGGTCGGCCAGCGGGTCGAGGTGGCGCTCGACCTCTATCCCGGCCTCGTCTGGATCGGCGAGGTCGAGAGCATCAGCCCCGCGACCGGCGCCGAGTTCGCAATCCTGCCGCCACAGAATGCGTCCGGAAACTGGGTCAAGGTCGTGCAGCGCCTGCCGGTGCGCATCCGCCTGCTGCCGCGCCCCGACGAGCCTGCCTTGCGCGCCGGCGCCACGGCCACCGTCTCCATCGACACCGGCCGCAGCCGCCGCCTGCACGACGTGATCGACATGCTGGCCGGCCTCATGGGCGGCGACGCGGCGGCCTCCAACGGCACGCGCTAGAGGCCGCCCGGAGGCGGCGGGCCTAGGCCGCGTCCAGCGCCTGGCGCAGGTCGTCGACGATGTCCTCGATATGCTCGACGCCGACCGACAGGCGGACATAGCCGTCGGTCACACCGGTGCGCGCCCGGTCCTCGGACGAGAGCTGGGAATGGGTCGTCGAGGCGGGGTGGATGGCAAGGCTGCGCGCGTCGCCGAGATTGGCGACGTGGTAGAAGAGCTTGAGCGCATCGATGAAACGACGCCCCGCGTCCATCCCGCCCGCCAGTTCGAAGCCGACGAGGCCGCCGAAGCCGCCCTTGAGATAGGCCTCGGTGCGGCGACGCTCGGCCCCGGTCATCAGGCTCGGATGGATCACCCGCGTGACCTTGGCGTGGTCCTTGAGGAAATTGGCGACCGCCAGCGCGTTGGCGCAATGCGCCTTGAGGCGCAGGGGCAGCGTCTCCAGGCCCTGGATGAACTGGAAGGCGTTGAACGGGGCGACCGCGGCACCGATGTCGCGCAGCAGCGTCACGCGCGCCTTGAGGATGTAGGCGATGGGCCCGAGCGGCTTGGCCGCTTCGGTCCAGACGGCACCGTGATAGCTGGGGTCGGGCGTGTTCAGCATCGGGAAGCGGTCGGGGTGGGCCGCCCAGTCGAAGTTGCCGCCGTCGACGATGATGCCGCCGATCGAGGTGCCGTGGCCGCCTATGTACTTCGTCGTCGAGTGGACGATCACCGCGGCGCCATGGTCGAACGGCCGACAGAGGATCGGGGCGGCCGTGTTGTCGACGATCAGCGGCACGCCGAAGGACCGGCCGATCGCGGCCACCTCGGCGATCGGGAAGGCCTCCAGCTTCGGGTTCGGCAGCGTCTCGGCGAAGTAGGCGCGCGTGCGCGAATCCGTCGCCCGCGCGAAGCCCTCGGGATCGGCCGGGTCGACGAAGCGCACCTCGATGCCCATTGTCGGCAGCGTGTTGGCGAAGAGGTTCCAGGTGCCGCCGTAGAGATCGGTCGAGGAGACGATGTTGTCGCCGGCATGGGCGATGTTCTGCAGCGCCACGAACTCCGCCGCCTGCCCCGACGCCAGCGCCAGCGCGGCGACGCCGCCCTCGAGCGCGGCCACCCGCTCCTCCAGCACCGCCTGGGTCGGGTTCATGATGCGGGTGTAGACGTTGCCCAGCTCCTGCAGCGCGAAGAGCCTGGAGGCATGGGCCGTGTCGGCGAACTGGTAGGACGTGGTCTGGT
>JBFWXJ010000236.1:0-10021 GCA_050187535.1 Alphaproteobacteria bacterium
TTCGAGGGCGTGACCACCGGCACCCCGGTCAGCCTCCTGATCCGCAACGAGGACCAGCGGTCGAAGGACTATGCCGAGATCAAGGACAAGTTCCGTCCCGGCCATGCCGACTTCGCCTACTGGACCAAGTACGGGGTGCGCGACTACCGCGGCGGCGGTCGTTCCTCGGCGCGCGAGACGGCGGCCCGCGTCGCCGCCGGCGCCGTCGCCCGCAAGGTGCTGGGCCCGGGCGTGCGGGTGCGCGGGGCGCTGGTCCAGGTGGGCCCGCACACGGTCGACCGCGGCCGCTGGGATTGGGACGCGGTCGAGGACAATCCCTTCTGGTGCCCGGACCGGGTCGCCGCCCAGAGCTGGGAAGGCTATCTCGACGGCGTGCGCAAGGCCGGCTCGTCGGCCGGCGCGGTGATCGAGCTGGTCGCCGACGGCGTGCCGGCCGGCATCGGCGCGCCGATCTACGGCAAGCTCGATTCGGACATCGCCGCGGCGCTGATGAGCATCAACGCCGTCAAGGGTGTCGAGATCGGCGCCGGGTTCGAGGCCGCGGCACTGTCCGGCGAGGAAAACGCCGACGAGATGCGCATGGAGGACGGGCGGCCCGTCTTCCTCTCCAATCAGGCGGGCGGCATCCTCGGCGGCATCGCGACCGGCCAGCCGGTGGTCGCCCGCTTCGCCGTCAAGCCGACCAGCTCCATCCTGGCCCCACGCCGCACCGTGACGACGGCGGGCGAGGAGACCGAGATCGTCACCAAGGGCCGCCACGATCCCTGCGTCGGTATCCGCGCCGTCCCGGTGGGCGAGGCGATGCTGGCCTGCGTGCTGGCCGACCACCTGCTGCGCCACCGCGCGCAGTGCGGGTAGGGACCGAGGGCGAGCGGGCAGACCGATCGGGTCCCACGCGGATTGGCAAAAGCCCCGGGCCGCCGCAATCTGGCGGCTGATGCTTCCGGGGGGAATGCCCATCATGTACGCGCTCAGGCTCTCGCGCATCGCATGCGCCGCGTCGGTCGCCCTGTTCTTCGCGCTCGTGGCGCTCGGCAACGTCACCGACTACGGCTCGAACTTCACCTTCGTGCAGCATGTCCTGATGATGGACACGACTTTCAAATCGCCCGCCCTGATGTGGCGGGCGATCGAGACGCCGGCGCTGCACCATGCGGCCTACATCGGCATCATCGCCTGGGAGATCATGACGGCCGTCCTGCTGTGGGTCGGCGTCGTCCGGCTGTGGATGCTGCGCGACGCCGACCGCGCCACGTTCATGCGCGCGCGCTCGACCGCGATCCTCGGGCTCACGGCCGGTTTCCTGCTCTACTGCGCCGGCTTCATCGCGGTCGGCGGCGAGTGGTTCGCCATGTGGCAGTCGCAGACCTGGAACGGCCAGCGTGCGGCCGGCATCTTCCTCGTCTTCATCGGCGTGGCGCTCGTCCATCTCTGCGGACCCGAGGAAGCTTGAGGCGGCCGGTCGCGACCGGCATAAGTCCAGCCCCAAGCGCGAAGAAATCGAGTGAATCGGAGGAACGATGCTGCCCCAGTCGACGGATGTCGTGGTGATCGGTGCCGGCAATGCGGCGATGTGCGCCGCTCTCGCGGCGCGGGAGAGCGGTGCCTCCGTGCTGGTGCTGGAACGCGCGCCCGAAGCCGAGCGCGGCGGTAACACGCGCTTCACCGCCGGCGCGATCCGCTGCGTCTACGACGGCATCGACGACCTGAAGGCGGTGATGCCCGATCTCACCAACGAGGAGATCGCCAACACCGACTTCGGCACCTACACCGAGGAGAAGTTCTTCGACGACATGGCGCGGGTGACGGAGTACCGCGCCAACCCCGACCTGGTCGAGCTGCTGGTCAAGGGCTCGCGCCCGACCTTGCGCTGGATGCGCGGCAAGGGCATCCGCTTCGCGCCGATCTGGGGTCGGCAGGCATTCAAGGTCGACGGCCGCTTCAAGTTCTGGGGCGGCCTCACCGTCGAGGCGTGGGGTGGCGGCCCCGGGCTCGTCGAGGCGCATTTCACCGCGGCGGCCCGCGAGGGCATTGCCGTCGCCTACGAGGCGCGAGCCTTGTCGCTGATCGCCGGCGACGACGGCGTCACCGGCGTGCGCGTGCGTCACGAGGGCCGCACGCGCGAGATCGCCGCCAAGGCGGTGGTCCTGGCGGCGGGCGGCTTCGAATCGAACGCCGAATGGCGCACCCGCTATCTCGGCCCCGGCTGGGATCTGGCGAAGGTGCGCGGCACCCGCTTCAACACCGGCGACGGCATCCGCATGGCGCTGGAGATCGGCGCCCAGCCCTACGGCAACTGGTCGGGCTGCCACGCCGTCGGCTGGGACCGCAACGCGCCGGAGTTCGGCGACCTCGCCGTCGGCGACGGCTTCCAGAAGCACAGCTACCCCTTCAGCATCATGCTGAACGCCAACGGCGAGCGCTTCGTCGACGAAGGTGCCGACTTCCGCAACTACACCTACGCCAAGTACGGCCGGGTGATCCTGAACCAGCCCAACCAGTTCGCCTGGCAGATCTTCGACCGCAAGGTCGTCCACCTGCTGCGCGACGAGTACCGCATCCGCCAGGTGACCCGGGTCCAGGCCGATACGCTGGAGGACCTCGTGCGCAAGCTCGACGACGTCGACGCGACGCGCGCGCTGGCCACGATCCGGGCCTACAACGCGTCCGTCCGCACCGACGTCCCGTTCAACCCGAACGTCAAGGACGGCCGCTCGACCGAGGGCCTGATCATCCCCAAGTCGAACTGGGCGAACACGATCGACACCCCGCCCTTCGAGGCCTACGCGGTCACCTGCGGCGTCACCTTCACGTTCGGCGGCCTGCGCATCGACGACGGCGGCCGGGTGATCGACACCGAGGGGGCGGCCATCCCCGGCCTCTACGCCGCGGGGGAGCTGGTCGGTGGCCTCTTCTACTTCAATTATCCGGGCGGCACGGGCCTCATGTCGGGCTCGGTGTTCGGCAAGATCGCCGGCACCAGCGCCGGCCGCCGCGCCACCGGCAGCGCCTGATGGCGGACCCGGCACCGCCGCCGCAGCTCGTCCGGCTGCGGGTGCTGGACGGTGCCAACGTCTTCGTCGACGGGCCATGCGTCGGGATGCTGGTCGATTGGGGGCCTCCGCCGTGGCCGGATCGGCCGGCGATGGCCGGACATCTGGCGCTGCTGGCCGGGCATCCGGCGATGGCGGCGGCGCTTCCGCCCGGCGTTGCGGAGGTCACGTCCGAGGAAGGGCTCGGCCGCGCCCTCGCGTGGATCGCCGACGGGCTCCAGCGAACCGCAGGTCATGTCCTGCCGGCGCCACGTTCGCCTGTCGCGCCGGGGCGACCGGGCTTCGTCGCGATTCCGATTCGCGAGATCGAGCTCGGCCGACAGGCGGCCGTCGCGGCGTTCGACCTCGCCGCGGCGATCTTCGATCCCGCGGACGCGCGGGCAGCGACGATGCGCGACGTCCTCGACCGGTTCACGCACAACGCCGCCCTGCTGGCCCTCCCGACCAACGAGCTGCGCCTCGTCGCCGCCGCCGAACAGCGTGGCATCCCCTGGCGCCGGCTCTTCCCCGACCATCCGATGCTCGTGTTCGGGCAGGGCGCGCGCCAGATGCGGGCGCTCCACAATTATTCCCCGGCGACCAGCCATACCGCCACCCACCTCGCCACGCGCAAGGATCTCACGATCGCGCTGCTGCGGCAGCACGGGCTGCCGGTCCCGACCCACCGGCGGGTGCACACGCTGGAGGCGGCGGTCCGTGCCGCGGAGGCGATCGGCTGGCCGGTGGTGGTCAAGCCCGTCGCCGCCGACCGCGGCACCGGCATCACGATCGGCGTGCGCAACCGTGCCGACATGGAGACCGCCTACGCCGCCGCGGCGCGGCACGGGCGCGTCCTGGTCGAGGAGCAGATCCCGGGCGACCATACGCGCCTGACCGTGATCTATGGTCGCTGCGTCTGCGGCATGCGGCTCGATCCGGCGCATGTGGTGGGCGACGGGACGAGCTCGGTCGCGACGCTGATCGCCGCAGTCAACGCGCGGCGTGGGGACGTGATCGCCGTCGCGTACAAGAAGATCGCGATCGACGACGAGGCGCTCCTGGTGCTCGGGCTGCAGGGGCTGTCGCTCGACGACGTGCCCCCGGCAGGGCGCAAGGTCGTCCTGCGCCACGTCTCGAACGTCTCGCGCGGCGGCACGGCGACGAACGTGACGGCCGCCGTGCATCCCGACAACGCCCGCCTCGCCGAGCAGGCGGCGCGCATCGTCGGTCTCGACGTCGCCGGCGTCGACCTCATCACGCCCGACATCACGCGCTCGTTCCGCGAGGTCGGCGGGGCGATATGCGAGCTCAATCCCACTCCGGCCTTCCCAATGCGCGAACCCACCTACGCCGTGGAAGACGCGTTCCTCGACGGCTGGTTCGGCGGCGGTGCCGACGGGCGCGTTCCGATCCTCTGCGTGCTGGACGACGAAGCCGCCGCCCGTGACGCCTTCGCTCGCGTCGGGTCGAGGGTGCCGGGAACGGCCTTCGCGGCGCACGGCGTCGCCCGGGTCGGCGACTGGGACGCCTCGCCCCCCGGCGCGAGCACCGCGGACCTCACGCGCATGGTGCTGGCCGATCCCGCGACCCGGGCGGTGGTGGTGGGAGCCGGCAGCCGCGGCGTCGTCGAGTCGGGCTTCGGCTTCGATCGCTGCACGGTGGCGGTCGCCGACGATCCCCCGGAGGGTGACGTCGTGCGCCGGATGGCCGCGGGGCTGCTGGGACACGTCGCCGCCCGGGTCGTGCGCCCGCGCGACACCGTCGGCCTCGCCGCGGCGATCGACCGGATCGCGGCGGCCGCGGACTGATCCGGCGATCGCGGCCGGCATGCCGGCATCCGGTGTCATGCCCCCTCCGCGACGGCCCCGGCTCGTCCGAATGCGGGCGCTGGACGGGGCCAATCTCTTCGCGGCCGGACGCTGCATCACGCTGACCGTGGACTGGGGCGACGGGCTGCAGGCGGACGTCGCCCGGCTCGATGCCGCCCTCTCGGCCCTGGTCGCCCATCCCGCCATGGCTGCCGCTCCGCCGCCGCCGGGTCACGCCACGCGGAAGGATCGTCCCGACCGCGCCGTCGCCTGGATCGCCGCGGGATTGCAGCGCACCCTCGGTCATCGCCTGCCGGCGCTGCGTGGCGGCCTGTCATCCCGCCTTTCCGACAGGATCGTCGTCCCGGTCTGGGACCCGGCGATCGGCCGGGATGCCGCCGTGGCGGCATTCCGGCTGGTCGCGGCAATTCTGAGCGCGGACGACGATGGTGCCGCCGCCGCGGTCGCACGCACGCTGGACGTGTTCGGCGAGAACGCCCGGATGCTGGCGCTGCCCGAGAGCGAGACTCGCCTCGTGGCTGCCGCAGAGCGTCGCGGCATCCCCTGGCGGCGGCTCGTGCCCGATCGCGTGACGCTGGCCTTCGGCGACGGCGCGCGCCAGATGCGCACGCACCACACCTTCTCCCCCGTCACCAGCCACCTTGCCAGCGTCCTCAGCACCCGCAAGGACGTTGCCGCGGAGCTGTTGCGCGGCCATGGCCTGCCGGTTCCCGCCAACCATCTGGTGGGCACCGTGGACGGGGCGATCCGCGCGGCGGAGGTGCTCGGCTGGCCGGTCGTGGTGAAGCCGAACACCACCGACCACGGCACGGCGGTATCCGTGGGCGTCCGGGACAGGGACGAGATGCGGGAGGCGTTCGCGGCCGCGGTGCGCCACGGGGCAGTGCTCGTCGAGCAGCAGATCGCGGGCGATCACACCCGGCTGCTGGTGATCCACGGCCGGTTCGTGTCCGCCGTGACGCAGGTGCCGGCCCGGGTCACGGGCGACGGCGCGCGTTCGGTCGCCGCTCTCGTCGCCGCGGTCAACGCCGGTCGCACCGACGTGCTCTCACACGCTTTCAAGAAGATTGTCTTCGATGACGAAGCGCACCGCCTGCTGGCGCGCCAGGGACTGACGCCGGCCGACGTGCCGCAGGCCGGCCGCACGGTCGTCCTGCGGCACACGTCGAACACGTCGCGCGGCGGGACCGCGACCAACGTGACGGCCAGCGTGCATCCGGACAACATCCGGCTGGCCGAGCAGGCGGCGCGCGTCATCGGCCTCGACGTCGCCGGCATAGACCTGATCACGCCCGACATCGCCCGTTCCCATCGCGAGGTCGGCGGCGCGATCTGCGAGATCAATCCGACGCCGGGCTTCTTCATGCGCGAGCCGGGCTTCCTCGTGGAGGATGCGTTCCTGGACGGCTGGTTCTCCGGGGGTGCGGACGGCCGCATCCCGGTCGTCTGCGTGCTCGACGACGAAGGCGCCGCCGGCCGGGCGTTCTCCGGGCTGCGCGCCCGGATGCCGGGAGTGGCCTTCGCGGCGCGGGGGGTCACCTTCGTCGGCGACTGGCAGGTTCCCGTTCCCGGGGCCGACGCCTCCCGGACCACGCGGATCGTGCTGGCCGACCCGGCCACCCGTGCGGCGGTCGTCGCGGTGGCGAGCCGCGGCGTCGTCGAGACGGGGCTCGGTTTCGACCGTTGCACCGTGGCGATCGTGGCGTCCTTCGGCGGGGACGACCCCGCCGGCCGTCTCGCCCGGCAGTTGCTGGACCGGGCATCCGCCGCGGTCGTGCGATCGGACGATGCGGCCGGCCTCGCCGCGGCGATCGAGCGGGTCGTCGCGGCAGCCGGCGGCTGAGCTCCTACTCGGGCCGCCCCACCAGGATCCGGTTGGCGGCGAGGCCGAGCAGGCCGCAGATCGCCATGGTGACGGCCATCGGCATCGCCGTGCCGTCGTGAATGAGCCCGACGGCGGTGGATGCGATGGCGGCCAGCGAGAACTGCAGCGTGCCCAGCAGGGCCGATGCCGCACCCGCCTGGCGGCCATAGGGCGCCATCGCCATCGCGGCCGAATTCGGCATGATGAAGCCCAGCGCCGCGACATAGACGAAGATCGGCGCGACGATGCCGGCGAGGCCGCCCGTGCCGGTCCAGGCGGCGGCAACCAGGCAGACGACGGCCACCGCCTGGATGAGGCCGGCGATGCGCAGCGCCCGGCCATGGCTGCCGCGTGGCAGGAGGCGTCCGTTGATCTGGGCCGCGCCGACGAAGCCGAAGGCGTTGATTCCGAAGAACCAGCCGTAGTCGGCGGGCGAGACGTGGTGCAGCTCGATGATGACGAAAGGCGACGCCGCGATGTAGGCGAACATGCCGGCCATCGCGACGCCGCCGCCCGCCGCGTAGCCGACGTACCGCCGGTCGAGCAGCATCCGTCCATAGGTCGCGAGTGCGGGCCCGACCGCCAGTGACTGGGTCGGGTCGCCCGGATGGGATTCCGGCAGCCTGAAGCGGACGGCGAGCAGCGCCACCATGCCGCACAAGGCCAGGACCCAGAAGATCGGCGCCCAGCCGAGATGCACGAGCACGAAGCCGCCGATGATCGGCGCCAGGATCGGGGCGAGGCCGGTCACCAGCATGAGCGACGAATAGACTCGGGTCGCGTCCTGCGGGTCGAACAGGTCGCGCACCATGGCGCGCGCGATCACCATGCCGGAGCAGGCGCCGATCGCCTGCACGAACCGCGTTAGGCTCAGTACCTCGACCGTGGGCGCGAGCGCGCAGGCCGCCGAGGCGACGACGAACAGCCCGAGCCCGAAGTACAGCGGCGGCTTGCGGCCGAAGCGGTCGGAAACCGGCCCGTAGCTCGCCTGGCCCAGCGCGAAACCCAGGAAGAAGGTGGCCAGCGTGCGCTGGACGGCATCCGTCGACGTCGCGAAGACACGCTCCAGCGTCGGCAGGGCCGGCAGGTACATGTCGATGGAAAGCGGCGCGAACGCGGTCATCGCGCCGAGGATCAGGTACAGCTCGGCCCGGTGCCGTCTCATATCCAACCTTGCGCCGCGGTAGCGGCGTCCTTATCGTAAGGAGGCTTATAATAAGTTCGGTCGGGCTTCGCCAGAGGGAGGAGGGGCGGATGACCCAGGAAGTGGAACGGCAACTGGGCTTCCTGCTGCACGATGTCGCCCGGCTGCTGCGCAAGCGCTTCGACCGGCGTGCCCGTGTGCTCGGCCTCAGCCGGGCGCAGTGGTGGGTGCTGGTGCATCTGTCGCGCAACGAAGGCATCCATCAGGGCGGCCTCGCCGAGATCCTCGAGGTCGAGCCGATCACGCTCGCCCGCCATATCGACCGGCTGGAGGCGAGCGGCCATGTCGAGCGCCGACCGGACGATCGCGACCGCCGCCTGAAGCGCCTCTTCCTCACCGACGCGGCAGCCCCCGTGCTGGAGCGGATGCGCGACCTGGGGGCGGAGACGCGCGAGGAGGCGCTGGTCGGCCTCGGACCGCAGGCGCGCGAGCGTCTCATCACCGTCCTCGAAAAGATGAAGAGCAATCTCGTCGGCCTGGAGCCGGCGACGGAGAATGCCGGGGACGAGATGATCGATGCCTGAAGGAACCACGGTCGATCCCGCTCGCCTGGAAGGAGCCGAGCGGCTCGGGCGGCTGCGCCGTCGCCGACGCGTTCGGCGCTTCCTGCTGTTGGTCGGCGTGCCTGCGATCGCGGCGGTCGTGGCCGTCCAGCTCTACCTCATGGGTGGGCGCTGGGTCTCGACCGACAACGCCTATGTGCGCGCCGACAAGGTGACGATATCGACCGACGTGTCGGGCATCGTCGCCGCGGTGCTGGTGAAGGAGAACGAGACCGTCGCCGCCGGCGCGCCGCTCTTCCGCTTCGATGCCGAGCCGTTCCAGCTCGCCGTCTCCTCGGCCGAAGCCGCCCTCGGCACGGTGCTGGCCGATCTCTCGACGCTCGCGGCGAACTATCGGCAGAAACAGGAGGAGATCCGCCTGGCCGAAGCCGACGTCGTCTACCAGGAGCGCGACCTGCGCCGCCAGATGGAGCTGGGGCAGCGCGGCGTCGCGGCGCTTTCCGTCCTCGATCTTTCGCGCGTCGCCTATGCGCGGGCCCGCCAGCGCCTGGCCGCCGCGCGTGAGGAGGCGGCCGCGGTGCTGGCCGCCCTCGGCGGCTCGGTCGGCGCCGCGTCGGCCGACCATCCCCGCGCCCGCCAGGCGCAGGCGGCCGTCGACAAGGCGCGCCGGGATTTGCGGCGGACCACGGTGTTCGCGCCCGTCGCCGGCATCGTCGTGAACGTCACCGCGCTGCAGCCGGGCGAGTATCTCGAGGCCGGCAAGCCCGCCTTCAGCCTCGTCGGCACCGAGCGCGTGTGGATCGACGCCAACCCGAAGGAGACCGACCTGACCCATGTGCGGGTCGGCAACCCGGTGACGGTGCGCGTCGACACCTATCCCGATCGCGAGTGGCACGGCCGCGTCGCCAGCTTCAGCCCGGCGAGCGGCGCGGAGTTCGCCCTGCTGCCGCCGCAGAACGCCAGCGGCAACTGGATCAAGATCGTCCAGCGCATCCCGCTGCGCGTCGAGCTGGAGGTGCCGCGCGATGCGCCGGCGCTGCGGTCGGGAATGAGTGCCGTCGTCGACATCGACACGGGCTACACGCGCACGCTGGCCACGCTGCGCGAGGATGTCGAGCGTCTCTTCGGCATCGGCCGATGAGCATCGCCGCCGCGCCGCGGTCGCTGGGCGGGGCGCGCGCGCTCGCCACCGGCTGCGT
Organism: Alphaproteobacteria bacterium; assembly: GCA_050187535.1. Lineage (GTDB taxonomy): Bacteria > Pseudomonadota > Alphaproteobacteria > ATCC43930 > Allostellaceae > Allostella. The sequence goes on from JBFWXJ010000236.1 coordinate 9,632, forward strand.
CATGCTGGCGACGATCATGCAGTCGATGGACACGACGATCGCCAACGTCGCCGTGCCCTACATGCAGGCGAGCCTCAACGCCTCGCTCGACCAGGTGAACTGGGTCCTCACCTCCTACATCGTGGCCGCCGCCATCATGACGCCGCCGACCGGCTGGCTCGCCCGGCGCTTCGGCCGCAAGGAGCTGTTCCTGGTGGCGGTCGGCGGCTTCACCGTGGCCTCGATCCTCTGCGGCGCGGCGCAGTCTCTGGAGCAGATGGTCGCCTTCCGGCTGATGCAGGGGGTGTTCGGGGCGCCCCTCGTGCCCCTCTCGCAGTCGGTGCTGCTCGACATCTATCCGCGCGAGCGCCACGGCGAGGCGATGGCGATCTGGGGCATGGGCGTCATGGT
>JBFWXJ010000237.1:0-10014 GCA_050187535.1 Alphaproteobacteria bacterium
GCGCCGGTCGCCGAAGACCAGCCCGAGCGCGAGCAAGGTGAGGGTCACCGCGATCAGCAGCGTGGAGATCGCTGCGACCGTCGGGTCGATCTCGTCGCGAAGCGCGGTGAACATCCTTCGGGTCAGCGTCGCCGCCTCGCCGCCGCTGATGAACAGGGCGACCACCACCTCGTCGAGCGAGGTGATAAAGGCGAGCAGGGCGCCGGAGAAGACGGAGAAGCGGATCTGCGGCAGGGTCACGGTCAGGAAGGCGCGCAGCCGCGAGGCGCCGAGGCTGCGCGCGACCCGTTCCTGATTCATGTCGTAGCCCTTCAGGCCGGCCAGCACGGTCACGAACACGAATGGGATCGCGAGGCAGACATGGGCGATCACCAGGCCGGTCAGCGTGTTGTTCAGGCCGAGCCGGGCGTAGAGGAAGAAGATCGCGATCGAGACGAGGATCAGCGGCAGGATCAGCGGGGCGATCATCGCCGTCTCGATCAGCCGCGCCGCCTTGAGGCGCGAGGCGTGGATGCCATAGGCCGCCATCACGCCGAGCGGCGTGGCGACCAGCATGGTCGCGACCGCGGCGCGGATCGAGACCCAGGTCGCGTCCCGCCACTCCAGCGATCCGAAGTAGGCGAGATACCACCGCACCGACCACTCCTGGGGCGGGAACCGCAGGAACCGCGCGCTGCCGAAGCTCATCGGGACGACGATGATCGTCGGCAGCACCAGGAACAGCAGGATCAGCCCGCCCACCGCATAGAGCCAGAGCCGGCGTCCCGGCGCGATCGGCACGGCGGCGGCCGGCTCGGCCATCAATGCCCCCCGATCACCCGGCCGACGCCGAACAAGCGGTTCATCGCCCAGAGGATGCCGAGCGTCACCACCAGCAGAACCACGCCGAGCGCGCTCGCGGCGCCCCAATCGGCATAGACCGCGACGCTGCGCTCGATCGACATCGACCACATCAGCACCCGGCCACCGCCGAGCACCGCCGGGGTGACGTAGAAGCCGAGGCACAGCACGAAGACCAGGACGACGCCCGCCACCACGCCCGGCAGCGACAGCGGGAAGAAGACCTGCCAGAAGGACCGGACCGGGGAGGCGCCGAGGCTGGAGGCGGCCCGGGCATAGTCGCGGTCGATCGAGGTCATCGCGGCATAGAGCGGCAGAACCATGAACGGCAGCAGGATGTGGACCATGCCGATCGCGGTGCCCGTGAAGTTATGGACGAGGCGCAGCGGCGCCTCGACGATCCCGGCATCCTGGAGCCAGCTGTTCACCATCCCGCGCCGCTGCAGCAGCACCAGCCAGGCATAGGTGCGCACGAGCAGCGACGTCCAGAACGGGAAGAGCACGCAGACGAAGATCACTGCCCGCCAGCGCGCGCCGACCTGGCTCATCAGATAGGCGAGCGGATAGCCGAGCACGGCGCAGATGGCCGTCACCAGGAAGCTCAGCTCGAACGTCGTCTGGAAGCTCTTGGTGTAGGCGGGATGCAGCATGCGCCGGTAGTGCTCGAGCGACAGGCCATCCTGCTCGGTCGTGAACGAGAGGGCGAACAGCCAGCCGATCGGCAGGAAGATCACCAGCGCGATCAGCAGCGTGGCCGGCGCGCACAGCAGGAACAGGCCTCGCGCCTCGGCCCGTTCGGCCCGCGCCAGCGCGGCGGCATGGGGCGCCCCGGTCACGCCCCCTCCGCCGGCACGAGGATGGTGTCGTCGGGATGAAGGCCGAGGGCGACCGGCGCTCCCGCCGCCGGCACCCGTGCCAGGATCTCGCGGCGGGTCGGCTGGCGCATGGCGATCGGCGTGCCGTCGGCAAGGCGGACTTGCAACAGAAAGCTTTCGCCCTGGTAGACCTTGTCGACGACCGTGCCGTCGATGCGATTGAGGCCGAGCCCACCGTCCGGCGACAGCAGCTCGAGCTTCTCCGGCCGCAGGACCAGGAGCGCGGAACCGGTCGCGATCGGCGGCGGCGCGCCGAGGGCGAGCGGCCGGCCGCCGATGCGCGCCACGCCGTGGTCGACCTCGACCGGCAGGAAGTGGCTTTCGCCGACGAAATCCGCGACGAACCGGCTTGCCGGGCGCTCGTAGAGACGCTCCGGGCCGTCGACCTGCACGATGCGCCCGTTGTCGATCACCGCGATGCGGTCCGACAGCGTCAGGGCCTCCCGCTGGTCGTGGGTGACATAGACCGTGGTGATCCCGAGCCGCTCGTGAAGCTGCCGGATCTCGATCTGCATCTGCTCGCGCAGCTTCTTGTCGAGGGCGGAGAGCGGCTCGTCCATCAGCAGGATCCGCGGCTCGAACACGATCGCGCGCGCCAGCGCCACGCGCTGGCGCTGCCCGCCCGAAAGCTGGTCGATCCGGCGCGCATCGAAGCCGTGGAGCTGGACGAGCGAAAGCGCCTCGCCGACCCGCCGGACGATCTCGGCCCTGGCGATCCCGCGCAGGCGCAGCGGATAGCCGACATTGCCCGCGACCGTCATGTGCGGGAACAGCGCATAGTTCTGGAACACGATGCCGATGTCGCGGCGGTGCGGCGGCGTCAGCACCATCTCCGTCTCGCCGAAGCGGATCGAGCCGGAATCCGGCCGCACGAAGCCCGCGAGCACCATCAGCAGCGTCGTCTTGCCCGACCCGGAAGGGCCGAGCAGGGTGACGAACTCGCCGGCCGCGATCTCCAGGCTGACCCGGTCGAGGGCGGCGAAGCGGCCGTAGGTCTTGGTGACGTCGCGGATCGAGACCGGCGGCGGCGCCCGCCCCTGCCCCGGGCTCATCTCCGCTTCCCGCCGGGAAGGGCCGCGGCGGTCGCCGCGGCCCGCGCCCGGGCCGTCACTGCTGGATGAACTGGTCGAACCGCTTGGTCGTGACGTCGAGGTTGTCGGCCCACCACTTGGCGTCGAAGACGATCGCAGTCTTGGTGTTGGCCGGCGCCGACGGCAGGTTCTTCGCGACGTCGTCGGGGATGATGCCGGTCTCGAAGGCGGCGACGTTGGCCGGGCCGTAGTTGATGTGCAGCGGCAGCCGCGCCTGCGCCTGGGGCGTGAGCATGTGCGCCATCGCCTTCATCGCCGCCGCCTTGTTGGGGGCGCCCTTGGGGATCATCCAGCAGTCGTAGATCAGCAGCTGCTGGTTGAACGTGAAGTCGGCTTTCGCCCCCTCTTTCATCACGGCCTGCACCCGGCCGTTCCACAGGCCGATCATGTCGACCTCGCCGTCGTTGATCAGCTGCGCCGAGGCGGCGCCCGACGGCCACCAGGCGACGACGTGCGGCTTCAACGATTCGAGCTTCTTGAAGGCCCGGTCGATGTCGAGCGGATAGAGCTTCTTCGGATCGACCCCGTCGGCGATCAGCGCCGCCTCGAGGTTGTAGAGCGGGCTGCGACGCATCGAACGGCCGCCCGGGAAGTCCTTGACGTTCCAGAGGTCGGCCCAGCCCTGCGGCTTCTTGCTGCCATAGGTCTTGGTGTTCCAGGCGAGCACGGTCGAGTAGACGAGATTGCCGACCCAATAGTCGGACTTCACGTCCTGCGGGATGCCCTGGGCGGCCTTGGCCACGCCATCGTCGAGCTTCTCGAGGATGCCTTCCCGCTCGAGCAGGATGCAGCCGTTGACGCCCTGCTGGACGAGGTCCCAGGTGACCCGGCCGGACTTCACCTGGGCGCGCACGTCGGCGATGCCCGAGGTCGTGTCCTCCTTGATCGTGATCCCCAGATCCTTGGCCGCGGGTTCGAACCAGGCCTTGCGCTGGGCGTCCTGGTAGGCCCCGCCCCAGGAGGCAACCGTGATCGTCGTCTGCGCGAAGGCGGGCGCGGCGACCAGGCCCAATGCGGCGGCGATCCACACGTTCTTCGTTGCGGACATGTCAGTCTCCCCGATCGGCGCCCGTCCGCTTCCTGGACGGCGACGCTTCGCGCGACGGTAGCGCCGCCGGCGGCGGGCACGCAAGGCGTGGCGGCCGGCGGACGGTCGTGCCACGATCCACGCCGGTCGGAGCCGGCGGGAGTGGAGAAATGGCGCTGCATTTCGAGCGAAGCGAGTTCCAGGACCGCATCGCTCGCGCCCGGGCCGCCCTGGCGGACAGCCGGCTCGACGCGGTGGTCCTGTTCGCCCAGGAGAGCCTCTACTACCTGACCGGGTTCGACACGAGCGGCTTCGTCTTCTTCCAGTGCGCGGTTCTCACGCGCGACGACAAGCCGATGATCCTGCTGACCCGCCGGCCGGACCTCGAGCAGGCGCGGCGCACCTCGATCTTCGAGGACATCCGCCTCTGGTACGACGCGGAGAGCGCCGACCCGTCGAAGGAGCTGCAGGCGATCCTGCAGGAGCTCGGCCTGAAGGGCGGCAAGGTAGGGGTCGAGACGACGACCCACGGCCTGACCGGCTTCAACTGGGAGCGCGTGCGACGGCGGCTCGACGGCTGGTGCACGCCGGTGCCGGGCACGGACATCGTGCGCGCCCTGCGCCTGGTGAAGTCGCCGGCCGAGATCGCCCATGTGCGCAAGGCCGCCGGACTGGCCGACGACAGCCTCGCGGCGATGCTCGCCGTCGCGGCGCCCGGCGCCTTCGAGGGACGGATCGCCGCCGCCGGGGTTGCTGCGATCCTCGCCGGCGGCGGCGACATGCCCCCGTCGGGCCCCGTCCTCGGGTCGGGCGACCGGGCACTCCTGGTGCGCAGCGCCACCGGCTTCCGCACGCTGGATGCCGAGGACCAGCTCACGATGGAGTTCGCGGGCAGCTGGCGGCACTACTGCGCCTGCCTGATGCGCACCGTCGCGATCGGCAAGGGCAACGACGCGCAGCGACGCATGTTCGAGGTGACCAAGGACGCTCTCGCCGCGATGACCGAGGCGGCGCGCCCCGGCAATACGCTAGGCCAGATCGACGATGCCCATCGACGCGTCTACGACAAGGCGGGCTATGGCGAGAAGCGCATGTCGGCCTGCGGGTACTCCCTCGGCGCCACTTTCCGGCCGAGCTGGATGGACGTGCCGCCGATGCTCTACAGCGGCAACGTCACGCCCTGTCAGCGGGGCATGGTGCTGTTCCTCCATGCCATCCTGATCGACGCACCCGCGAATCTCGCGATGTCGCTGGGGCACACGGTCGTCGTCGGCGAGAATGGCGCCGAGGTGCTGAGCAAGCTGACGCCGGAGTATCACGTGGGAGCGTAGGGCGCCCCCCACGAAGAATGATAAGCGGAGACGAAACGATGACCACCGACCGCGAGACCCTGCTGGGCTGGATCGACAGCGAGCGCGACGAGATGATCGGGTTCCTGCAGCGCTTCGTGCGCGCGAAGAGCCCGAACCCGCCGGGCGACACGACGGAGGCGGTCGGCGTCATCCGCGCGTTTCTCGACAGCAAGAACCTTCCCTACCGGATGGTCGCCCCGCAGCCGACCATGGCGAACGTGGTCGGCACCTTCCAGGGCGGCGGTGGGCCGGGCAAGCGCCTCGTGCTCAACGGCCATATCGACGTCTTCCCGGTCGGCGACGGCGCGGGCTGGTCGCAGGACCCATGGGGCGGCGAGATCCGCGACGGCAAAATCTACGGCCGCGGCGTCGCCGACATGAAGTGCGGCACCACCGCGTCGATCATGACGTTCGCCCTGCTCCATCGCCTGAAGGACCGGCTCAAGGGCTCGCTGACCCTCACCGCCGTCTCCGACGAGGAGACCTTCGGCCCCTGGGGTGCGCGCTACGTCATCGAGAACGTGCCGGAGGCGCTCGGCGACTGCTGCCTCAACGGCGAGCCGTCAAGCCCCTATACCGTGCGCTTCGGCGAGAAGGGGCCGCTCTGGCTCGCCTTCACCGTCAGGACGCCGGGCGCGCACGGCGCCTATACCCACTTCTCGACCAGCGCCACGCTGATCGCGAGCCGGCTGATCGTCGCCCTCGGCGCGGTCGAGAGCCTGCCGGTCGAGCTGCCGCACAACGTCATGCGCGCGATCGAGGACGGGAAGCCCGCCTGCGATACCGCCATGGGCAAGGGAGCGGGCGAAAACGTCTCGAAGGTGACGCTCAACGTCGGCGTCATCGCCGGCGGCCTCAAGGTCAACATGATCCCCGGGGAATGCCGCTTCGAGGCCGACATCCGCCTGCCGCCGGGAATGACCAAGGAGCGGGTCATGGCGAAGATCGGCGAGATCCTGAAGGGTTTCCCCGAAGCATCCGTCGAGGAGATCAACTCCAGCGCGCCGTCCTACTGCGATCCCTTCGGCGACATGATCGAGATCGTCCGCCGCAACGTCGAGCAGCTCCGCGGCTTCAAGCCGACGCCGGTCGTGAGCCTCGGCGGCACCGACACGCGGCTCTGGCGCTATCGCAACATTCCCGCCTATGTCTACGGCCCCTTCCCCCATGGCATGGGCACCGTGGACGAGCATGTCGACGTCGAGGAATTCCTCCACATCGTCCGCACGCACGCGGTCTCGGCCTACGACTACCTGATGGCGTCCTGATGCTGCTCTCCGCCGACCTCGTCCTGCACAGCGGCAGGATCGTCACCCTCGACAAGGCCGACACCGAGGCGGAGGCGCTCGCCGTCGTCAACGGCCGCATCGCTGCCGTCGGCAGCGACAGCGACCTCGCGGCGATGATCGGGCGCGACACGGAGGTAATCGACCTGGAGGGCCGCACGGCGATCCCGGGCATCGTCGACAGCCACTGCCATCCCGACAGCTACGCGGCGCGTCTCGCTCGCTGGCACGAGGTGAGCCCCGCGAAGGTCGCGAACCGCGCCGCCCTGCTCGACCTGATCGCCAAAACCTGCAAGGCCCTGCCGGAGAAGGGCTGGTTCGCCGGCTATCGCTTCAACGATCACAAGAGCGGCGGCTTTCCGACGCGCGAGGAGCTCGACAAGGCGGGCGGTGGCAGGCCGGTCTTCATCCTCCGCACCGACGGCCATCTCGGTATCGCCAACTCGGCCGCCTTCAAGGCCTGCGGCATCAAGGACGATGCGGCCGACCCGCCCTTCGGCCGCTTCGACCGCCATCCCAAGACCAAGGCCTTCACCGGCCTCTTGCGCGAGACCGCGACGCACATCTTCCTGGAGCGCATCCACCGCGACGACACGCCCGAGCAGATCGCGGGCGGCCTCAAGCAGGTCTTCGCGGACTGGAACAAGGTCGGCATCACCAGCGTCTACAACTCGCTCGCCGGCGCGCGCTCGATCCAGGCCTACCAGATGATGCGGTCGGCTGGCGATCTCTCGATGCGCGTCGGCATCATCGTCAGCGGTCGCGAGGACGGCCTGGTCGAGAGCTACATCCGCGCGGGCATCCGCTCGGGTTTCGGGGACGACTGGGTGCGCGTCATCGGCGTCGAATGGTGTCCGGACTGCTCGACCTCCGGCCGCACCGCCGCATACTACGACCCCTATGTCGGAACGCCGATCGAGGGCGAGCCGGTGCCCAACACCGGCATGTTGCTCTACGAAGGCGACGACCTGAAGGCGCGGGCGACCGCCGCGCACAAGGCGGGCCTCCTGGTGATGATCGAGGGCCTCGGCGATCGCGGCATCGACTTCGCCCTCGACGCGATCGAGGTCGCCCTCAACGCGCATCCCGCCGAGGATCACCGGATGCGCGTGGAGCATTGCTGCTACGTCACACCGAAGATCCTGGAGCGGATCAAGGCGCTGAAGGTCGTCGACAGCTCGGCGACGGGCTTCATGTACGACCTCGGCGACGGCTACATCGCCAACCGCGGCGCCGAGGCGATGCGCTGGATGTGGCCGCATCGCAGTCTGATCGACGCGGGCATCCCCGCCCCCGGCCACAGCGACGCGATGGTCTGCCAGGCGAACCCCTTCGTCGCGATGTGGTCGATGGTCAACCGCAAGACCGACAGCGGCGCCGACCTCGATGCGCGCGAGGCGATCACCGTGAAGGAGGCGCTCCACGCCTACACCACGCTCGGCGCCTATTCCGGCCGCGAGGAAGCGATCAAGGGATCGCTCGAGGTCGGCAAGCTCGCGGACGTCGCCGTGCTCGACCGCGACCCGTTCGAGATTCCGAAGGAGGAACTGCGCGAGGTCGGCGTCACCATGACCATGGTCGGCGGCAAGATCGTCCATGGCGGATAGCCACGCGATCGTGCGGCGCGGCGGTGCCGCGCTGCCGAACTCGCTCTGGGCCGCGACCGCCCGGCCGCCCGTCGCCGCACCGCCGCTCCGCGGTGAAGAGGAGGCCGACGTCGCCATCGTCGGTGGCGGTTTCACCGGGCTCTCCGCCGCCCTTCATCTTGCCGAGCGCGGCAAGGCCGTGTGCCTGCTGGAGGCGGCGGAGCCCGGCTGGGGTGCGTCGGGCCGCAACGGCGGCCAGGTGATCGCCGGACTCAAGCACAATCCGAGCGAGATCATCGCGAAGTTCGGCCGCGAGCGCGGTAAGGCGATCGTAAACAGCGTCGGCGGAACGGCCGATCTCGTCTTCGACCTGATCCGGCGCCACGCCATCCAGTGCGACGCCATCCGATCGGGCTGGGTGCAGTCCGCTCATTCCGCCAAGACCCTCGCCGCCGTCGCCGAGCGCACGCGCGACTGGCAGCAGCACGGCGCGCCGATCCGGCTCGTGGACCAGGTCGAGATCACGCGGATCATCGGCGGGGGCGACTACATCGGCGCCCTCGTCGACGAACGCGGCGGCGCGCTCAATCCGCTGGGCTATGCCCGCGGCCTCGCCGACGCCGCGATCCGCCATGGCGCCAAGATTCACGGCGCCTCGCCGGTCGTGTCGATCCAGCGCAGGGGATCGGCCTGGCGGGTCACGACCCCGCAGGGTGGCGTGACCGCGCCAGTGGTCCTGATCGGCACCAATGCCTACACGACGGATTTCTGGCCCGGCCTCGCCCGGAGCGTCGTGCCGGTGTCGAGCTTCCAGGTCGCGACCGAGCCGCTCTCGGACAATCTCCGCCGCTCGATCTTCCCGAATGGCCATGTGCTCTCGGATTCGCGGCGGCTCCTGCGCTATTTCCGTCTCGATGCGACCGGCCGCCTCGTCATGGGCGGTCGGGGTACGTTCAAGGACGATCCCGACGCCGCCGACACGCGCCGGCTGCAGCGCTGGGTCGGCGAGATCTTTCCCGCGCTCGCGGAGGTCAGATACCAGCACCATTGGGCCGGACGCGTCGCGATCACCATGGACAAGTGGCCGCACATCCACGCGCTGGCACCCGGTGTCTGGGCGGGCCTCGGCTTCAACGGCCGCGGCGTGGCGATGGCGACGCGCATGGGCCAGTACCTCGCGGACCTTGCCGCGGGCACGCCGCCCGAGCGCATCCCCTTCCCGCTCTCGCCGCTGAAGACCATTCCGCTGCACGGCCTCCGCCGCGCCGTGCTGCCGCTCGCGACACTCTGGTACGGCGTCCAGGATCGGCTGGAGCGGTGATCGTCCGACCGGAGCGGGCCGCCGATCACGACGCCATCGATCTGCTCGACGACGCGGCCCTCGGCCGATCTGATGAAGCGGTCCTCGTTCGACGCCTGCGCGCCGAACGCCTGGTCATCCCCTCGATCGTGGCGGAGGATGCCGGCCACGTCGTTGGCCACCTGCTGCTCAGCCGCCTGCCGACGACGGTCGACGGTCGAAGCGTCCCGGCGGCGGCGCTCGCGCCGATGGCAGTCGCACCCGAGCGCCGGCGCCGGGTCATCGGCGGGCGGATGATCGAGAGCGGCATCGCTGCGACGCGCCCGGGGCGTCGCCGCGATCATCGTACTCGGCCATCCCGCGTACTGTTCCCGATTCGGCTTCGGCGCGGCCGCCGCGCGTCGCCTCGCCAGCCCGTTCGCCGTTGAGGCATTCATGGCAGCCCGACCTGCCCGCCCGCCTGCACCCCTGCGATCGCCATGTCCCTCGCCTCGAAGGACGAGCCTGTGTCCAGGCGACGCGGCGGTCAGTCTTCGAACAGCATGCGGTGGATGAACGCGTCCCGGAACTTGCCTCGCGGATCCACCTGGCGCAACCGGTCGACGAAGTCCGGCAGACGCGGGTAGAGCGCGCGCACGCGCGCGGGGGCCATGGTGA
>JBFWXJ010000238.1:0-9910 GCA_050187535.1 Alphaproteobacteria bacterium
CACCGTCTCGTCGATGCGGCGATCGCCGCGTCCCTCCAGCAGAGGATCCAGGCCCGGCGGCGCTAATCCGGTCAGCCGGAAGATCGGGTGCTGGCCGGCGTCACCGTAGAGCCGCTCCACCGCCGTGACCCGCCGCTCGAGGCCGCCGTCGCCGCCATAGAGCGGGTTGGCCGAGTTCGCGCGCTTGGTGAAGCCCCGGGCGAAGCGCAGCACCCAGCCCTCGACATGGGCGACGCGCAGCGCCGGCCAGGCGTTGAGGCCGGCCTCCTCCAGCCGGCGGACGCGGGTGGCGTCCAAGGCTCAATACGTCATGCAGGCGGCATTGAGGATGCCGGCGGTGAGCGCGATGCCGGCCAGGATGGTGGCGTGGGCCGTGTCGCCCGCCTCGATGCGGCCGCTCAGGCCCGGCATCAGCACGCGGGCGACCAGGTAGGCGGCGATCTGCACGACCAGCACGACGCCGGCCCAGATCGCCATGTCGAGCAGATTCAGGCTCTGGACGATGACGCTGGCGAAGGGGATGGCGAAGCCGACCGACGCGCCGGCGAGGCTGATCGCGGCGGCCGTGTTGCCGGCGCGGATCAGGCTCCATTCGCGGTGCGGCGTCACCAGCGTGTAGACGAGAAGGAAGACCGCCGTCAGCACGACCGCGGTGCCGAAATAGGCGAGGAAGCTCGGCAGCGTCTCGAGGTAGTTCGACTTCAGCGTCAGCATGGACCGCCCCCCGGCCGGTTCACGGGTTCGTCTTCGTTCAGGTGAAGTAGTGCGGCACGAAGCGGCTGCCGTCGCGCGTGATCGGGCCGTCGTCCTCGCGGATGCCGAGCCCGGCCGACTGCGAGGCGACGACCCAGGACCCGAACACCGGATAGCCGCCGTCGGTCTTCGGCAACGGGTGCAGCGCCTGGTAGACGAAGCCCTCGGCACCGTAGGGGCCGTCCGACGCCGGGCCGCCGACGATCTCCACATTCGCCCCCTCGCGGCCGAGGATGGGCTTGCGCACCTTCTCGCCCGCGATCGCGGCCGCGTCGAACGAGGCCGGCAGCAGGTTCGGGTGGCCTTCGGCCATCTCCCACAGCAAGGGCAGCATCGCCTTGTTGGAGAGCACCATCTTCCAGGCGGGCTCGATCATCTGGACGCGGGACGGGCCGATATTGGCGCCGAACTCCTCGTTCACGAGCCATTCCCAGGGGTAGAGCTTGAACAGCGTGCGGATCGGCGCGTCCTCGCCGTCGACGAAGCCGAGGCCGTTCCAGCCGATCTCATCCATGTAGAGGAAGCGCGTGTCGAGCCCGGCCTGGGTCGCCGTGTCGCGCAGGTACTCGACCGTCGTGCGGTCCTCGGCATGGTCGCGCACGCTGGCGAAATGCACGCCGTTGCGGATGCCGAAGTTCTTCCAGGCGTCGATCAGCCGGTCGTGGATCGAGTTCCATTGGTCGGCATCGGGCTTGACGGTCTGCAGCCATTCCCATTGCACGACGGCGGCCTCGAACACCGAGGTCGGCGTGTCGGCGTTGTATTCCAGGAGCTTGGCGGGACCCTGGCCATCCCAGGAGAGATCGAAGCGGCCGTACAGGTTGCGGTCGCCGCGCTTCCAGCTTTCCTGCACGAGACCGGCCGCGTCGTCCGACAGCCGGAGACGCTCGTAGTCGCCGCGGGTCACCACCTGGTCGACCAGCGCCAGGCACATCTGCTCCAGCTCGTTGGTCGCCGCTTCCAGCTCGTCGACCGCGGCCGATGTCAGGACGTAGCAGGCGGTCTCGTCCCAGTAGGGCTTGCCGTCGGCCGTGTGGAACGAGAACCCGAGGCCTTCGGCGCGCCGCCGCCAGTCGACCCGCGGCATCAGCCGCTCGCGGCGGAACCCGGCCATGGCGTCAGGAACCGGAGCCGGACGACATCCGCGAGGCCGTGCCGCCGAAGCCGCCGCGCTGCGTCGAGGGCGCCGAGGCATCCGTCCGCGCCGCGGAGGACGAGCCGATCGACGGTCCGGAAGACCGCCAGGAGCCGATGCTGCGGTTGGCCGACGAACTGCTCGACGAATAGGCGGTGTTCTGCTGGTCGCGATAGACCGGCTGGCCCATGCGGCCCATGAGCTGCCCGCCGAGATAGCCCAGCATCAGCGGCACGAAGAAGCTGCTGCCCGACGATGCCTGCTGCTGCGGCGCGGGTTGGCCGGTAGCGGGTTGGCCCGACGCCGGCTGGCCAGAGGCCGCCTGACCGGAAGCGGGCTTCTGCTCCTCGTAGGTCGAGAGCGGCGCGCAGTTGGCGGCACCGAACTTCTGCTCGCAGGCTTCCCTGCTGGTGAAGCGCGGAGCGTTCTTCGCATGCTCCGACTTGGCGGCGGCGAACTGGCTTTCGCAGCTCGCCGCGTCGAGGACCTTGCGGCACTCCGCGACGTCGCGGAAGAACTGGCCTTCCTTCGCCACGGGCGTGTCGTCGCAGCCGGCGAGGCCGACGAGACCGACCGATCCGAGAAGGACCAGACGGATCGCGCGGGATCGCTTCATGTTCTCCTGACCTCCCTGTTGCCCGCGGCCCGACCCGTGTCGGCCCGCGAAATCACCCCGCCCCCGGGGCCCTCTGCGCATGCAGAGACCTGAACGACTGCGTCGCGGCCACGAGCTGGGCGCGGATGCCCGGCTCCATGGCCGAATGCCCGGCGTCGGGCACGATCGTGTAGCGCGCTTCCGGCCACGCCCGCGCCAGCTCGTCGGCGGTGACGATCGGGCAGACCATGTCGTAGCGGCCCTGCACGATCACCGCCGGCAGATGCCGGATGCGGTCGATGCGGCCGACCAGGTCGTTCGCGGGGGCATACACATGATGGGTGAAGAAGTGGGCCTCGATGCGCGCCAGTCCAAGGGCCTTGCGGTCCTCGCCGAAGGCGGCCACCGTCTCCGGGCTGGGCAGCAGCGTCGAGCAGGCGCCCTCGTAGATGCTCCAGGCGCGGGCGGCCGGCATGTGCACGGCCGGATCGGGATCGGTCAGCCGGCGGTAGTAGGCGCCCAGCAGGTCGCCGCGCTCGGCCGCGGGCACGCCGGCGGCGAACGCCCGCCACGGCTCCGGGTAGACCGTGCGGATGCCGTAGAGGAACCAGTCGATCTCGCTCTTGCGGCAGAGGAAGATGCCGCGGAGCACGATGCCCAGCACGCGGTCGGGATGGGCGGTGGCATAGGCCAGCGCCAGGGTCGAGCCCCAGGAGCCGCCGAAGATGAACCAGCGCTCGATGCCGCGGTGGCGGCGCAGCCGCTCCATGTCGGCGACGAGGTCGTCGGTCGAGTTGTCCGTGATCTCCGCCAGCGGAGTCGAGCGGCCGGCGCCGCGCTGGTCGAAGATCACGATGCGGTAGTGGTGCGGATCGAAGAACCGGCGATGCGTCGGCGTGGCGCCCGCCCCCGGCCCACCATGGACGAAGAGGATCGGCACGCCGTCGGGGCGTCCGCTCTCCTCCCAGTACATGGTATGGCGCGCATCGAGCGCGAGCATGCCCGTGGCATAGGGCGCGATCTCCGGGAAGAGGTCGGCGCGCGCGGGTCCCGTATCGGCGGTCGGCATGCTCAATTCTTAGCGCATGGGCCCCGCGGGGTCCATGCGCCGCCCCCTGGGGATCAGGCCTCGACGAAGAGCTCGTCCGGCGAGAGCACGCGGGCCGCCATCGCCTGGCGCAGCTTGCCGAGCGCCCGGCTCTCGAGCTGGCGGACGCGTTCCTTCGAGACGCCGAGCGCGCGGCCCAGATCCTCCAGGGTCGAACCCTCGTCGGCCAGCCGCCGCTCGCAGATGATCCGGCGCTCGCGCGGGGTCAGCCCCTGCAGCGCCTCCTGGAGCCAGCGCGACCGCGAGGCGGCGTCGCGGGCGCCGATCACCGCCTGCTCGGGGTCGGGCCGCGGATCGGAGAGGAAGTCCTGGAGCGAATCCTCGCCCTTCTCGCCGACCGGCGCGCTCAGCGACTGGTCGGCGGCGGCGAGCCGCATCTCCATGGTCTGCACGTCGCCGACGGAGACGCGCAGCGCCTCGGCGATCCGCCGCCGGCTATCGGGCGACATGCCGCCCGTCTCCGTCTCGGCGATGCGGGCGCGCAGCCGGCGCAGGTTGAAGAAGAGCGCTTTCTGCGCCGCCGTCGTTCCGGTGCGCACGATCGACCAGTTGCGCAGCACGAAGTCCTGCATGGCCGAGCGCACCCACCATGCGGCATAGGTGGAAAAGCGCACGTCGCGGGTCGAATCGAAGCGGCCGGCCGCCTGCATCAGGCCGACATTGCCTTCCTGGATGAGGTCGCCGATCGGCAGCCCGTAGTGGCGGAAGCGCCCCGCCATGCTGACGACGAGACGGGTATAGGCGGTCACCAGCTCGTGCAGCGCCTCCTCGGCCCCCTCCTCGCGCCAGCGGCGGGCGAGCGACGATTCGTGGTCGCGCGACAGGAGCGGCGCCCGCATCGCCGACTTGATGAAGGCGGTGTTAGCGCGCTGGGTGTCCGCGTCGTCGAGATGGGCCATGCCTCGTCCTCCGCTTCCAATACGCGGCGGACGGCCGGCCGGATCACGAGATGAATGGGGCCGGTCCGCTCCCCGCGCGGGTCGCGACCGGCCCCATCATCGGCTCTGTCGGAGGCGTCTAATAAATCACGTTGCCGTGACTGGATTTCCACGACAATACAATTGCTTATGCCGCGGCTGCGACACTCGCTTCGGCGGCTTCCGGCGCCGCCGCCTCCCGGGCGAGCAGCGCTACCGCCTCGGCGAGCGGCAAGGTCTCCTGGTCGGGGCGGCCGAGGCGGCGCAGCGACACTGTCCGCTCCTCCCCCTCGCGCTTGCCGACGACGACCAGAACCGGGACCTTCGCCAGGCTGTGCTCGCGCACCTTGTAGTTGATCTTCTCGTTGCGCCGGTCGAGCTCGACCTTGAGGCCGGCGGCCCGAAGCTGGGCCGCGACCTCGCCCGCATAGGCGTCGGCGTCGGACGTGATCGTCGCCACGGCGACCTGCACCGGCGCCAGCCACAGGGGCAGGCGGCCGGCGAAGTGCTCGATCAGGATGCCGATGAAGCGCTCGAACGAGCCGAAGATCGCCCGGTGCAGCATCACCGGGTGGTGCTTCTGGCCGTCCTCGCCGACATACCAGGCGCCGAGCCGCTCCGGCAGGACGAAGTCGACCTGCAGCGTGCCGCACTGCCAGTCGCGGCCGATCGTGTCGCGCAGCGTGAACTCGAGCTTCGGGCCGTAGAAGGCGCCCTCGCCCGGGTTCAGCACGTAGGGCAGGCCCGAGGCCTCGCAGGCGGACGCGAGTGCCGCCTCCGCACGGTCCCACACGGCGTCCGTGCCGTGCCGGCGGGCCGGCCGGTCGGCCAGCTTCACGAAGACGTCCGCGAAGCCGAGGTCGCGGTAGACGCCCATCAGCAGCTCGCAGAACGCCTTGCTCTCCGCGATGATCTGGTCGTCCGTGCAGAAGATGTGGGCGTCGTCCTGCACGAAGTTGCGCACGCGCATGATGCCGTGGAGCGCTCCGCCCGGCTCGAAGCGGTGGCACGACCCGAACTCCGCCAGGCGCAGCGGCAGGTCGCGGTAGCTCTTCAGACCCTGGTTGAAGATCTGCACGTGGCAGGGGCAGTTCATCGGCTTCAGCGCGAAGATCCGCTCCTTCGGATCGGCGGCGTAGGCCTTCACCCCTTCCTCGTTCTCCGCGATGTACATGCTCTCGCGGAACTTCTCCCAGTGGCCGGATTCCTCCCACAGCTTGCGGTCGACGAGCTGCGGCGTCTTGACCTCGACATAACCCGCCGCCTCCAGCCGCCCGCGCAGCCAGGCCTCGAGCGTGCGATAGAGACGCCAGCCCTTGGGGTGCCAGAAGATCATCCCGGCCGCCTCTTCCTGCTGGTGGAAGAGGCCCATCTCGCGGCCGAGGCGGCGGTGGTCGCGTTTCTCCGCCTCCTCGAGCTGCGTCAGGTACGCCTTCAGGTCCTTGTCGCTGGCCCAGGCCGTGCCGTAGACGCGCTGGAGCTGCTGGTTGCGGTGGTCGCCGCGCCAGTAGGCGCCGGCCAGCTTCATCAGCTTGAAGGCCTTGCCGAGCTTGCCCGTCGACGGCAGGTGCGGCCCGCGGCAAAGATCGACGAAGGCCCCCTGGCGGTAGATCGTGATGACGTCGCCCGCCGGCAGCTCCTCGATGATCTGCGCCTTGTAGTGCTCGCCGATCGACTTGAAGAACTCGATCGCGGCCGCACGCTCCCACACCTCGCGCGTGATCGCCTCGTCACGGTCGACGATCTCGCGCATGCGCTCCTCCATCCGGGCGAGGTCGTCCGGCGTGAAGGGCGTGTCGCGGGCGAAGTCGTAATAGAAGCCGTTCTCGATCGCCGGGCCGATCGTGACCTGGACGTCGGGGAACAGCTCCTTGGCGGCTTCGGCCAGCACATGGGCGGCGTCGTGGCGCAGCAGCTCGACCCCGTCGGGCTGGTCGCGCGTGACGATGGCGACGCTGGCGTCGCCCTCGATAGTGCGGGTGAGGTCCATGAGCACGCCGTCGACCCGCATCGCCACCGCCGCCTTGGCGAGGCCCTTGCCGATGCCCTCCGCGAGGGCGAGGCCCGTCGGCGGCGCGTCGAACGCGCGCACCTGACCGTCGGGCAGCGTGATCTGGACCATCTTCTCCTTACTCCTGCCACGGGTGGCGGGACCGTCCGCGACGGTGCGTCAGACGCGCATCGTGTCGGGCAGCCCCTTGGCCGGGGCGTCTGCGGGCCGCTGGCCCTCCAGGTCGTCGAGCGCCGCCACCACCGCATCGAATGCGAGCATGATCGAGCCGTGGCGCGACTTGAACCGCTGCGCCGGGGCGAGGACCGCGAGATCGGACCATTCGCCCCCGGGCGGCGGTGCGCCTTCCTTTAGCATCGCCCGCAGCCCCTTGGCCACCGCCCGCAGCTCGTCGGCCGGCCGCCCGACGACGTGGCGGGCCATGATCGAGGCCGACGCCTGGCCCAGCGTGCAGGCGCGCACCGCCTGGCCGTAGTCCGCGATGGCGCCGTCCGCCAGCCGGAGGTCGACGGTGATGCGGCTGCCGCAGAGCGGGCTCGTCATCGTCACCGTGGCGTCCGGCGCCTCCAGGCGGCGCGACAGCGGGATATCGGCGGCCAGCGCCTTGACGCGGTCGCTGTAGAGGGCTTCGACGGAAGGGGCGGTCATGGGATCGGGAGGCGCCATGGGCTGGGGAGTCCCTGATGTGGCGATTCGCCCGCCGCGGGTCAAATCCGTGTGCGGGAACCGGCGCACCCGGCCGGCGTTCGCCCGTCATGGAACAGCCCAGCACCCGCAACGATCCTCGCCCTGAACAGCCCCGCAGCACCGAGCAGCCCCAGCCGGCGGAGCAGGTGCCGGGCGAAGACCGAAAGGCGCCACGCGAGAAGGACCTCCAGCACGAGAGCAGGAAGGAGCACGAGAAGGGCCGTCCCAAGGATTCCGGACGGCTGGGCGCCTGACGCCGAGCGCCCCGCCGCGTCGGAGACTCGTGGCGATGGCGGCCCCCATCGAGGAAGATGGCCCATGCGTTCCGCCGAGGCCTCGACCCGCGTCGCCGGTGTACGACTGACCCATCCGGACCGGGTGCTCTTTCCCGACCAGGGTGTGACCAAGCGCGACCTGGCGCTCTACCTGGAAGCCGCGGCCCCTCGGATGCTGCCGCACGTCGCCCGGCGGCTGATCAGCCTCGTGCGCTGCCCGCAGGGGCGCGCGAAACAATGCTTCTTCCAGCGTCACGGCGGCGCCGGCCTGCCGGCGGCGTTCGGGCGGATGCCGGTTCGCGAGAAGGACGGCGGCGAGGACGAGTACGTCTACCTGAGCGACGCGCCCGGCCTCGTCGCGGCGGCACAGATGGGCGTGCTCGAGCTGCACGTCTGGGGCTCGCGCATCGACCGGCTGGAGCAGCCGGACCGCATCGTCGTCGATCTCGATCCCGATCCTTCGGTGGGGTTTCCCGCCGTCCGCGACGCCGCGCGGCGGCTGCGCGAGATGCTGGAAGGCGTGGGGCTCGCCTGCTTCCCGTTGCTGACCGGCGGCAAGGGCATCCACGTCGTGGTGCCGATCGTCCGGCGGCGCGGCTGGGACGAGGTGAAGGTCTTCGCCCGCGGCCTCGCCGAGCGGCTCGTCGCCGAGGCGCCCGACCGCTATGTCGCGACGATGAGCAAGGCCAAGCGGCAGGGCCGCATCTTCATCGACTGGCTGCGCAATGAGCGTGGCGCCTCGGCGATCGCACCCTACTCGCCGCGGGCGCGGGCCGGCGCGCCGGTCGCCTGGCCCGTCCGCTGGGACGATCTCGACGGTATCGACCGGGCCGACGCCGTGCGCCTGCCGGACGCGGCCGCGCGGCTGACGGAACCGGACCCCTGGGCCGGGTACTTTGACTTGCGCCAGGGTCTGACGGCCGCGGCGATGCGCACCGTCGGCGCCTGACCTGCCGCCGGCGCGCCGACCCCGGCCGCACTCGCCTTGCCCGCCCGCCTCACCGCCGGCCGCGCGGCCGGAAGGGATGCTGCTCCATCCAGTGGCGGGCGATGTCGATGCGCCGGCAGATCCACACGTCGCGGTGGCGGCCGATATGATCGAGCAGCCGCATCAGCCCCGCCGCCCGCGCGGGGTGGCCGATGAGGCGCATATGCAGGCCGACCGACATCATCTTCGGCTGGGTGCGCCCTTCGGCGTAGAGCACGTCGAACGCGTCGCGGACATAGGTGAAGAAGTCGTCGCCGGTGCCGAACACGCCGCGCCCGAACTTCGCGTCGTTGTTCGACATCGTGTAGGGCACGATGAGGTGCGGCTTGCCCTCGACCGTCGTCCAGTAGGGCAGGTCGTCGTTGTAGGCGTCGGAATCGTAGAGGAAGCCGCCTTCCTCCACGAGCAGTCGGCGGGTGTTCACGCCGGGCGAGTAGCGGCAGTACCAGCCGAGCGGCCGCTCGCCGATCGTCTTCTTCAAGGAGGCGATCGCCTTGGCGATGTGCTGGCGCTCCTCGTCCTCGTCCAGCTCGAAGTGCTTGATCCAGCGCCAGCCATGGCAGCAGACGTCCCACCCGGCATCGCGGATCGCCTTGGCGGCGGGCGGATTGCGCTCCAGCGCCAGCGCGCAGCCGAAGATCGTCATCGGCAGGCCGTGGTCGTCGAAGATGCGCTTGACCCGCCAGAAGCCGACGCGGCTGCCGTATTCGAACATGCTCTCGCCGGCGAGGTCACGGCCTTTGAGCGGCGCCTGCTGGCTGGCACCCTCGGTCAGGGCCGTCTCGGTGAAGCCGTCGCCGTCGGCGATCGAGTATTCCGACCCTTCCTCGTAGTTGAGGACGAAGTTGACGGCGAGCCGGGCACCGCCCGGCCATTTCGGGTCCGGCGGATTGGGACCGTAGCCGACGAGATCGCGAGGATAGGGCTTGGCCATGTGCACGGGCTCCGCCGGGGACGAGAGCCCGGACCTTAGCCGGTCACCGCCCCGGAAGGTATCCCAGCGCCAGCAGCCACAGCACGCCCGCGATCATCGAGGTAAGCGTCATGGGAATGCCGCAGGCGGCATGGGTGCGCAGGGTCAGTCGCACGCCGACGGCCGCCGCCCGTTCGGCGACGATGAGGTTGGCGAGGCTGCCGACCAGCAGCAGGTTGCCGGCCAGCGTCGAGAGCAGCGCCAGCGCGTAGAGCAGCCCCGACCCGGCATCGGGCACGACCTTGAGGAAGAGGACGACCGCCGGGACGTTGCCGACGGTGTTGCTGCCGACGAGCGACACCGCCGTCAGGACCATCGGGTCGCCGATCGGCATGCCGCGGGCGGCGAGCCACGCAACGGCCTGCCCCGGCAGGCCGGTTGCGCTGAACGCCGCCGTGACGACGAAGAGGCCGGCGAAGAGCATCAGCAGCGACCAGTCGACGAGGCCCAGGATCTGCCGCGTGGCAA
>JBFWXJ010000239.1:0-9875 GCA_050187535.1 Alphaproteobacteria bacterium
GCGGCGCCGGGGGGTGGCGCGTCGCCGTCCACTACGCCGCCGCCCGCGACGCGGCCGATGCGGTCGTGGCGGATATCGTGGCCAGCGGCGGCACGGCCGCGGCGTTCGCGGCCGAGATCGCCGATGGCGCCGCCGTCGCCGAGCTGTTCGCGGCCGTCGACCGGACGCTCGGGCCGCCGGTGGCGCTCGTGAACAATGCGGGGATCATCGGCGGCCGCACGCCCATCGCCGAGCTGAAGCCCGGCATGGTCGAGCGCGTGCTGGCGGTGAACGTCGCCGGCGTCATGTACGCGACGGCCGAGGCGGCCCGGCGCATGGCCACCAGCCGCGGCGGGCCGGGCGGGGCCATCGTCAACCTGTCGTCGATCGTCTCGACCACCGGCGGGCTGCCGCAGGAGGTGCACTACGCCGCCAGCAAGGGCGCGGTCGACAGCCTGACGCTGGGCCTCGCGCGCGAGCTGGCACCCGACGGCATCCGCGTCAACGCCGTGCGGCCCGGCATCATCGAGACGGACATCCACGACGTCCATGGCGGCCGCGACTTCGTGCGCGGCTTCGCCCCCAACATCCCGGCCGGCCGCGCCGGCACGCCGGAGGAGGTCGCCCGCACGGTGCTGTGGCTGCTGTCGGACGAGGCGGCCTACGTGACCGGCGCGCTCTTCAACATCTCGGGCGGGCGATAGGGCGTTACATGCTGGCCGAGCGGATGTCACCGACCCGCTCGACGACGAGCAGCGCGATCACCGCGATCGCCATCTGCACGGTGCACACGGCCGCGACCGACGGGTCGAACTGGTTCTGCAGATAGCTCAGCATCACGACGGGCAGCGTGTTGGTGGACGACGTGCCGAAGAAGAACGAGATCGGCAGGTTGTCGAGCGAGATCAGGATGGCGAAGAGCGAGCCCGCGAAGACGCCGGGCTTGATGAGCGGCAGCGTCACCAGCCGGAAGGTCTCGAATCGGCCGGCGCCGAGGATGGCGGCCGCTTCCTCCAGGTCGCCCGGGATCGCGCGGTAGACGGCGATGACGTTGCGGGTGACGTAGGGGATGGCGATCACCGTATGCGCCACCAGCAGCGCGTCGAACGAGACGCCGAAGCCCAGCGCCGAGAGGTAGTAGAGCAGCGCGAAGCCCAGCACGATGGCCGGCATGGAGAGCGGCGCCAGCAGGAAGGTCGCCGCCGCCTGGGCGGCCGGCCGGGCCGAGCGGGCCAGCGCCAGGGCCGCGGGCACGCCCAGCAGACAGGCGAGGAAGGCCGACGCGAAGGCGAGCTGCAGGCTGACGATCAGCGAATCGATGAACGGCCGGTATTCGATGATGCGCCGGTACCAGCGCAGCGACGTCGAGCCGATCGGGAACTGGATGAATTCGGCCTCGCCGAAAGAGACGGCGATCACCACCAGGATCGGCGCCATGACGAAGACGAAGAAGACGACCACGAACAGGCCGAGCGCCACCTTGACGCGGTCCGTCCGCCGCCGCCGGCGGACCGTCGTCATGCCTTCACCCCGCGGCGCGCGATGAGGCGGAGCTGTACGAAGAGGCAGGCGACCGCGAAGATCAGCAGGACGTTGCCCATGGCCCCCGCGAAGGCCGTGTCGCGGGTCAGCATGAACTGCTGGTAGATGAGGAGCGGCAGGGTCACGACGTTGCCGCCGCCCAGCAGCAGCATGGTGATGAAGCTGCCGTTGCTCAGCATGAATACGAGGATGCACCCCGTCGCGACCCCGTCGAGGCTGAGCGGCAGCGTCACCGACAGGAAGGCGCGCAGCCTTCCGGCGCCGAGGATCATCGCCGATTCCTCGAGCCTCGGGTCGATCCGCTGCAGCACGGCGGCGATCGACAGCACCATGAACGGCACCAGCACGTGGACGAGGCCGACATAGACCATGACCGGGTCGGCCACGAGGTTGAGCGGCCGCTCGATCAGCCCGAGGTCGCGCAGCACGACGTTGACGACGCCGCGGCGGGCGAACAGCACCTGCCAGCCGAAGGTCCGCATGATGATCGACGTCAGCAGGGGCGCGATCAGCAGCATGATCATCAGCGTCTGCCAGCGCCCGGCATAGCGCACGAAGAAGTAGGCGACGGGATAGCCGACGACGAGGCTGACCGCGGTCACGATCGCGCTCACCTGCAGCGTGCGCCAGATGGCGGCGAGGTAGTAGCGGTCGGTCAGCAGCTTGGCGTAGGGCGCGGTCGAAAAGCCGTCCGGGCCCCAGAAGCTCTTGATGCCGTTGTCGAGCAGCGGCAGCAGGAAGAACGCCAGCAGGAACCCGACCGCCAGCAGGCTCCAGCCGAGGCCGAGGCCGACGAAGCGGCGGCTGCGCCGGCGCCGCGCGGCGGGCTCGGCCGCCGCGGTCATTGCGCGCCCCTCATTGCTGCCGGTCGTCGAGCAGCACCAGCCACGCGTCGGGCCAGTGCAGGATGACCCCGTCGCCCGGCGCCAGGACGCGGCCGCCGACCTCGGGTGTCTGGCGGTAGGCGTAAACCGGGCCGGAATGGCCGGCGACGTCGAGGGAATAGGCGTGGTAGCTGCCGCGGAAGACGTGCTCCGCGATGGTCGCGGGCACGCCCGTGCCCTCGCGCGCCAGCTCGATCTTCTCCGGGCGGACGGCGACCAGGCGCCGGTCTCCCGCCGTGCCGCGGCCGGCGATGCGCGCGCGCACCGTGGCCTCGCCGACGCCGACGGCCAGCACGAGGCCATTGCAGTCGGTGCTCTCGACCGTCGCCGGGAAGACGTTCGACGTGCCGAGGAACTCCGAGACGAAACGGTTGTGCGGCCGCTCGTAGACGCCGGTCGGCGGGCCGACCTGCAGCACCTCGCCCGCCGACAGCACGGCGATCCGGTCGCTCATGGTCAGCGCCTCCTCCTGGTCGTGCGTCACCAGGATGGAGGTGATGTCGAGCCGCTTCTGGAGCTGGCGCAGCTCGAACTGCATGCCCTCGCGCAGGTTCTTGTCGAGCGCGCCCAGCGGCTCGTCCAGCAGCAGCACCGACGGGTCGGTGACCAGCGAGCGGGCGAGCGCCACGCGCTGCTGCTGGCCGCCCGAGAGCTGGTGGGCGAAGCGGTCCTCGAAGCCCGCGAGCCGGACGAGCGCCAGTGCGTCCTGCACCTTGCGCGCCATGGTCGCCTTGTCGACCCGCCGCATGCGCAGGCCGAAGGCGATGTTCTGGCCGACCGTCATGTGCGGGAAGAGGCTGTAGTTCTGGAAGACCATGCCGAGGTTGCGCCGGTTGGGCGGCAGCTCGGTCACGTCCCGGCCGCCGATCCTGACGGTGCCGGTGTCCGGCGTCTCGAAGCCCGCGATGACGCGCAGCGTCGTGGTCTTGCCGCAGCCGGACGGCCCCAGCAGGGCCAGCATCTCGCCCGGCTCGATGGTCAGCGTCGTCGGCCGCAGCGCCTGGACCGGCCCGAACGCCTTGCTGATGTCGTCCAGCTCGACGGCGAGCGCCGCACGCGCGGTCATGCTCCGCACTCCAGGCCCTCTCCGCCCATCGGGGGGAGAGGGAGGGGACCCGTCGCGAAGCGACGGGGAGGGTGAGGTGGGTGGTTCCATCCGCGGACACCCCTCCTCACCCCGACCCTCTCCGCCCCCATGGGGCAGAGAGGGAGGTCCTGCCGTGCGGCGGTCACAGGTGCCGCTCCGGCAGGGTCTGGCCGATGATCCACAGCACGCGGGCCGGCCGGTGGCCCTCGTTGGAGAAGCGGTGCGGCAGGGCGCTGTCGAACTGGAAGCTGTCGCCTTCGTCCAGCACGGCCTCCTCCTCGCCGACCCGCAGCGTGAAGCGGCCTTCGAGGACCAGCCCCGCCTTCTCGGCCGGGTACATCAGCAGCGAATCCCCCGACCCGCCGCCGGGGGGGATGCCCAGCACCATGAACTGCATGTTCTTGGCGGCGGCCGAGGACAGGAGCTCCTTCACCAGCAGCTCGGGGCCGAGGTCGAGGCGCGGCCGACGCTGGGCGCGGCGCACGAATTCCGGGTCGCCGGCCGCCGTCGCCGGCTGCTCCTCGGCGAAGAGCGCGCTCAGCGGCACGTCGAGCGCCATGCGGATGCGCGTCAGCGTGCGCAGCGACGGGTTGGCGAGGTCGCGCTCGATCTGGCTCAGCATCCCGACCGACAGGCCCGCGCGCTGCGCCAGCTCGGCCAGGGTCAGGCCGCGGCCCTGGCGCAGCCGCCGGATGCGCGCGCCGACCTGCGACTGGTCGTCGGCGACCAGCGCGTCCTCGACCCCCCCGGCATTCCCGTCCGCCGCCATCTGCCCCCGCATCGGTTTCAATATACTCGCGTCGTCGAGCCTAGGATGCCGAACCTTTACGGATCAATGAAAATTGGCTGGACGGGCTTTCGCTGGTGGTGAATTCTTGGACACCGGCAAACGGGAGCAGGAGGGCAGCTATGCGCGTCGTCGCACGGATAATCGGCCCCGCGGCGGGGGCCGCGGCATTGCTCGCGGCGACGTCCGCGGGTGCCGCCGACCTCGTGGTGAACGCCTTCGGCGGCATCTGGGAGAAGGGGTTCCGCGACTGCTACGTGAAGGAGTTCGAGGCCAAGACGGGCAAGACGGTCGACGTCGTCATCGGCAACCCGATCCAGCTGATGAACCAGGTCGAGGCGAACAAGGCGAAGCCCCCGATCGACGTCATCGTCAACTCGATCGACGGCGCCTACGACGCCATCAAGCGCGGCCTCGTCGATCCCTTCGATGCCGACAAGCTGCCGAACCTCAAGGACATCAACCCCGACTTCGTGAAGGCGGGCCGCGGCTACGGCACCATCCTCAACTACGGCGCCATGGGCCTCGCCTACAACAAGAAGACGGTGAAGAACCCGCCCAAGGACTGGAAGTCGTTCGTCGACGGGACGATCAAGGGCGAGTGGCGCGCCGCCATCCCCAGCATCAACTATCTCTCGACCTACCTGACCACCTTGTGGATGTATGCCCACGTCTACGGCGGCGGGATCAACGACATCGGCCCCGGCATCGAGGCGATCAAGAAGATGAAGGCGAGCGGCAATCTCGTCTTCTGGTCGGACGTGAATGCGCCGCTCAACCTGCTGAAGTCCGGCGAGATCGACATCAGCATGTACTGGGACGGCCGCACCTGGGCCTATGCCGATGCCGGCAACCCGGACATCGCCTACATCAACCCGAAGCCCGGCGCCGTCATCAACCCGACGCTGATCCAGAAGGTGAAGAACGGCTCGCCGCTCGGCTACCAGTTCATCGATGTGGCGCTGCAGCCCGGGCCGCAGGCCTGCTTCGGCAACCTGCTGCAGTACGGCATGTCGAACCAGAAGGTGACCTTCGACGCGAAGGTGGCGCCCCGGATCACCAAGTTCGACGAGATCCTCTGGCCGCCCTTCGAGGAGTCGCTGCCGCACACCGCCGGCTGGATCGAGCGGTGGAACAAGGAGATCGGCGGCTGACCGCGGCGATCTGATCTTCTGCGACCGGGCGGCCGAACCAGCGCCGCCCGGTCCTTTTCTTGCTTCCCGGAGAGACCTGATGGGCTATCGCGTGGGCGTCGATATCGGCGGCTCGTTCACGGACTTCGCCGTGCTCGACGAGGCCGACAACAGCATTCGCTCGCTGAAGGTGTTCTCGCGCCCGGACCAGCCGGGGGCCGAGGTGCTGCACGGCGTGCGCATGCTGACGGAGCGCTACGGCATCGCGCCCGAGGCCATCTCCTACTTCACCCACGGCACCACCGTCGGCATCAACACGGTGATCCAGCGCAAGGGCCTCAGGCTCGCGCTGTTCACCACGCGGCATTTCGAGGACGTGCTGGAACTGGCGCGTCTCAAGATCGCGGACATGTACAACCTGCTGTCGCGCCGGCCGACGCCGCTCGTGGCGCGGGACCGCGTCTTCTCCATCGATGAGCGCATCGAGGCCGATGGCCGCGTGCTGAAGCCGATCGAGCGCGCCAGCGTCGAGGCGGCGATCGCCGCCGCCCAGGCGAAGGGCTGCGAGGCGGTTGTCGTCTCGCTGCTGCACTGCTACCGCAACCCGGCGCACGAGCAGGCGGTGAAGGCGATCGCGGCCGAGGTGGCGCCGGGGCTGCCGGTCATCCTCTCGTCGGACGTCTGGCCGATCATCCGCGAATACGAGCGCACGATCACGGCGGCCATCAGCGGCTATGTCCAGCCGCGCGTCGCCCATTACCTGGGTTCCCTCCAGGACGCGCTGAAGACGGCGGGCGTGGCACCCGAGCCGCGCATCACCAAGTCGAACGGCGGCGTGATGACCGCCGAGCAGGGCAAGTCCGACTGCATCCAGATGATCCTCTCGGGCACGGCCTCCGGGGTCATCGGGGCCGCCTTCATCGCCGAGGCCTGCGACCTGAAGCGCGCCATGAGTCTCGACATCGGCGGCACCAGCGCCGACGTGGCGCTGATCCATGACGGGCGGCCGCAATACGGCGTCGGCGAGACGATCGGCGAGTTCCAGATCTACATCCCCTCGGTCTCCGTCTCCTCGATCGGCGAGGGCGGCGGCTCGATCGCCTGGGTCGACGAGCTGGGCGTGCTCAAGGTCGGGCCGGAGAGTGCGGGCTCCAACCCCGGCCCCGCCTGCTACGGCCGCGGCGGCACAAGGCCCGCCATCACCGATGCCTTCGCCGTCTGCGGCCTGATCGGCCACGGCGCGCTCGGCTACGACACGGTCAAGGTCGACACGGCCGCCGCGCGCACCGCCGTCGGCACGGTGGCGACGAAGCTCGGCGTCGCCCCGGAAGATGCGGCGGAGGCGATCATCAAGGTTTCCGTCGCCGGCATGTATGCGGAGGTGAGCGGCCTCGTCTCGCGCTTCGGGATCGACCCGCGCGAATACTCGCTGATCGCCTTCGGGGGCGCTGGCCCGATGATGGCCTGCATCCTCGCGCGCGAGCTGAAGATGCCGCAGGTCGTCGTGCCGATGACGCCGGGCGTGCTGTCGGCGCTAGGCGGCCTTATCGCCGACATGAAGAATGACTTCATCCGCACGGTCTATGCCGCGGTCGACGACGCTGCACTGCCGATGATGCGGACGGTCTTCGCCGAGCTCGGCGAGCGGGCGCGGGCGTGGCTCTTCGACGAGCAGAGCTATGCCGGCCCGGCCGAGGTCCGGCTGTCGGCGGACATGCGCTACCGCGGCCAGTCCTTCGAGATCGAGGTGCCGCTGGAGGAGGCGTGGATCGCGGCTGGCGACCGCGCCGCCGTCGCCGAGGCCTTCCACCGCGAGCACGAGAGCCTGTTCGGCCATGCCGACCGGCAGGCGGCGATCCAGGCGATCAACCTGCGCCTCGTCATCGCCGGCCGCACGCCGAAGCCCGCACTGCCGCTGCTCGCCGCCGCCACCGGCGAGGCCGCGCCGATCGGGCACGCGACCGCGCGGCTCGACGGCGCCGACCGCGAGGTGCCGCTCTACCGCCGCGCCGACCTGCGCGCCGGCCACCGCTTCGCCGGGCCCGCCGTCGTGCTGCAGGACGATTGCACGACGGTCGTGACGCCGGGGTCGACCGTTACCGTCGATCCCTACGGCAACCTGCTCATCGCCATCCAGCCGCTCTGAATACCGAGGTGCCGCCATGGCCGTCGATCGCCTGAACCTGCAGATCCTGGCGCATCACTGCGCGGCCGCCGCCGAGGCGATGGCCTACACGCTGATGCGCACCGCGCATTCGACCTTCGTCAAGGAGACCGAGGACTTCTCCTGCGGCATCCTGACGACCGACGGCGTCACCTTCGCCTCGCCCAAGGGCCTCGGCGCCACCTGGTACATCGGCCTCGACTACGGGCCGGCGATCCGGATGATCGAGCACTACGAGGAAGGCGACGTCTGCCTGACGAACGATCCCTACAGCGGGTTCGTCGCCACCCACTCGCCCGACATCCACATCTGGAAGCCCGTCTTCTGGCAGGGCGAGCTGGTCGCGTTCGTCGCCGGCCACATCCACAACACCGACGTCGGCGGCGCGGTGCCGGCCACCCTGTCGCGCACCCTCTCCGAGGTGCAGCAGGAAGGGCTGCGCATCCCGCCCGTGAAGATCCTCTCCCGCGGCCGCCCGAACGAGGACGTGCTGCGCATCATGAACATCAACGTGCGGGTGCCCGAGCAGAACTGGGGTGACCTCAATGCGCAGTTCGCCCAGGTCGCGGTCGGCGAGCGCAAGGTGCACGAGATCATCGCCCGCTTCGGCATCGACACCTTCAAGGCCGCCCAGCGCGACCTGCTCGACTATGCCGAGACCCAGGCGCGCGCCATCGTCCGCGACATCCCCGACGGCGACTACTTCTTCCAGGAGTTCGCCGACGAGGATTCCGACGGCGGCCCGCCCTGCCGCATCGCCATCACGCTGCGTGTGCGGGGTGAGACGCTTGAGCTCGACTACACCGGCAGCGACCCGCAGCTCTCCGCCTCGCTCAACATGCCGACCGGCGGGCGCGAGCGGCACGTCCTGCCGATGGTCGGCCTCGGCTACGTGCTCTACACGCTCAACCCCAACCTGCTGCTGAACGCGGGCGTGCTGCGCGTCGCGCGCGCCATCCTGCCCAAGGGCACGATCGTCAACTGCGAGGCGCCGGCCGCCGTCGGCATGCGCAGCCTGACCTGCGTGGTGACGCAGTTCTGCACGTTCGGCGCCTTCGCCCGCGCCCTGCCGGAGCGCATGGCTGCCTCGCCCGCGGGCGGCCTCTCGATCATCAACGTCAAGACGACGGACACCACGGGCACCGCCGTCATGGCTTCGCTCGGGCCGGTCGGCGGCGGCTCGGGCGGGACGCCCTTGGCCGACGGCGTCGAGGGATCGGGCGCGAATTCCTCCTTTCTCAAGAACACGCCGGTCGAGATCAGCGAGTCCGAGATCCCCGTGCGCTTCCGCCGCTATCACCTGGCGGCCGGCAGCGGCGGCCCCGGCCGCTACCGCGGCGGGCTCGGCACGGTCATGGAGTTCGAGGTCTTCGCGCCGGAGACGATGGTGACCGCGCGCAATCGCGACCGCTCGACCTTCGCCTGCTGGGGCACCGGCGGTGGCCGCGCCGGCGCGCTGTCGCGCTTCGTCAAGAACCCGGACTCCGACCAGCCGGTCGAGCTCGGCAACAAGGACATCGTGCAGTGCGAGCCGGGCGACGTGCTGCGCATCGTCGGTGCCGGTGCGGGCGGCTGGGGCAACCCGCTCGACCGCGACCCCGAGCGCGTGCTGCAGGACGTGCGCGCGGGCTTCGTCTCGGCCGAGGCGGCGAAGGCCGACTACGGTGTCGTCGTCGCGGGCGACGCGGTGGATGCCGCCGCGACCGCCGCCCTGCGCGACGCCATGCGGCCGCACGCGCGCAACGAGGCCTTCGACTTCGGCGACAACCGCAGCGCCTTCGAGGCGGAGTGGACGGAGGCCGCCTACGGCGTCCTGACGGCGACCCTGGCCGCGACGCCAGTGGTCTGGCGGCATTTCCTCAAGAAGGCGGTGTTCGCCGCCGCCGCCCGCGGCGACCACGCCGCCGTCGCGGGTGCGGAACGCATCAGCCGCATCGTCGCCGATCTCATGCGCCGCTACCCGGCGCTGGCCTCGCGCGCGGCCTGAGGCGGGGCCGTCGGCTCCGCCTCCCGCACTCCGCCCTCGTCGAGCAGCGCGGCGCGGCGCGCGACGTAGCGGCGGATCGCGCGGATGTCGAAGGGCTTCGTCAGGTAGTCGTCGAAGCCGTCCCGCATCGCCGTCTCGGCCATCTCGCGGGCGGCATGGGCGCTGAGGGCGACGATCACGACGCCGCCGGCCGCGGGGTCCCGGCGCAGCCGGCGGAGCATCTCGGTGCCGTCGCCGTCGGGCAGGTTGAGGTCGACGAAGGCGAGGTCGGGACGCACCGCTTCCGCGGCGGCGGTGCCGGCGGCGATCGAC
>JBFWXJ010000240.1:0-9855 GCA_050187535.1 Alphaproteobacteria bacterium
TGTGGAAGGCCATCGGCACGGGGATCGGCACGTTGACGCCGACCATGCCGATCCTGCACTGCGCGGTGAAGGCGCGGGCGGCGTCGCCGTCGCGGGTGAAGATCGCGGTGCCGTTGCCGTATTCGTGGTCGTTCACCAGCCTGAGGGCATCGTTGAAGGTCGGCACGCGCACCACCGACAGGACCGGCCCGAAGATCTCCTCCTTGTAGATGCGCATGTCGGGCGTGACGTCGTCGAACAGGCAGCCGCCGAGGAAGTAGCCATTCTCGTAGCCCTGCAGCTTCAGCCCGCGGCCGTCGACCACCAGCTTGGCGCCGGCCTTCACGCCGTCGTCGACATAGCCGCGCACCTTGTCGAGATGCTGGCGGGTCACGAGCGGCCCCATCTCGCTCTCCTTGTCGATGCCGGGGCCGACCTTGAGCGTGCGCAGGCGCGTGGCGAGCCGGTCGACCAGCGCGTCGCCCGAGTTGCCGACGGCGACCGCGACCGAGACCGCCATGCAGCGCTCGCCGGCCGAGCCGTAGGCCGCACCCATCAGGCCGTCGGTGGCGAGATCGAGGTCGGCGTCGGGCATGACGACGAGGTGGTTCTTGGCCCCACCCAGCGCCTGCACGCGCTTACCGTGGTTGGCGGCGGTCTGGTAGACGTACTCGGCGATCGGGGTCGAGCCGACGAAGCTGACCGCGGCGATGCCGGGATGGGCGAGGATCGCGTCGACCGCCGCCTTGTCGCCGTGGACGACGCTGAACACGCCGTCCGGCAGCCCCGCCTCCTTCAGCCACTGGGCCAGCAGCAGTGAGGCCGAGGGGTCGCGCTCGGACGGCTTCAGGATGAAGCAGTTGCCGCAGGCGAGCGCCACCGGGAACATCCACATCGGCACCATGGCCGGGAAGTTGAACGGCGTGATGCCGGCGACGACGCCGAGCGGCTGGCGCATCGCCCAGCTGTCGATCTCGGTGCCGACGTTCTCGGTGAACTCGCCCTTCAGTAGCTGCGGGATGCCGCAGGCGAACTCGACCACCTCGGTGCCGCGCACCACCTCGCCCTCGGCGTCGGAGAGCACCTTGCCGTGCTCCAGCGTGATCGCGCGCGCCAGCGCCTCGCGATTGCGCTCCAGGATCTCCTTGAACTTGAACATGACGCGCGCCCGGCGCAGCGGCGGCGTGGCGGCCCAGGCGGGGAAGGCGGCAGCGGCCGACGCGACGGCGGCATCGACCTCGTCCGGCGAGGCGAGCGGCACCGTGGCGGTCACCTCGCCCGTTGCCGGATTGAACACGTCGCCCGAGCGGCCGCTCGTGCCGGCGGTGGCGCGGCCGGAGATCCAATGGGTGAGCGTCGTCGTCATGGGGTTCCTCGGGGGTGGGGAGAGGGCGGGAAGGTGGCGCGAAGCGTCGCCGGTGACAACAGGCCTCATGCAGCCGCGGCCAGGCGCTCGGCCTCGGCGCGCTGGCGGGCGAGGAAGGCGGCCGTCGCCGGGCCGCTTTCGCGCGCGGCGATCACCGGCGGCCGACGGTAGACCCCGGGCGCACCCGATGCGGGCGGCGCGGCGCCGGCGAGCGCCGCCTCGAAGGCCGCGACGAACTGCCTGTCCTCGACGCCGCTACGACCGGACATCACCCCCGCGCCGGCGGCGCCGAGCGCGGCTGCCCGGTCCTGCCGCTCCAGCAGGTGGACGATGGCGGTCGCCAGCGAGCGCGGGGTCTGGAAGGCGAGGAGGGCGCCCGCCTCGGGCAGGTCGAGCAGCGTGTTGGCGCGATAGAGCTCCACCACCGGCAGGCCTGAGGCCATCATTTCGAAGGGGATGCGCGACGGGTTGCTGGCACTGAGGCAGAGGCCGACGCGGCAGCGCCGGTAGAGATCGGCCAGCGCAGACGGGGCGAGCCGGCCCAGGTGTTCCGCCGGGAACGGAGGCGTGGGCGGCTCGTCATGGCCGAAGAGGCGGATTTCGGTCTGCGGCCGTCGCCGCTTGACCAGCGCCAGCGCGGCCAGGCCGGTCTCGGGGCAGCGCCGCAGCTTGTCGGGCTGCAGGACGAAGGCGACCGCATCGTCGCGCGGGCCGGCGTCGTCGGGCCTGTAGATTGCGGTGTCGACGCCGAAGTCGCAGAGGAATGGACGGCGTCCGTAGCGATCGGCGAAGGAGGCGGCGAGCCAGCGTCCGAGCGCGATCGTCGCCGCACCGCTGCAGGGGGCCGCCTCCAACGCCAAGGTCGCGTCTCCGAGCGGCCGGAAGCCCGCCTCCTGGTCCTGCAGGAACTGCATCGGGCGGACGTCGGGCCCGAGCGCGACGCCGGCGAGGCCGCCCCAGTCGGTGGCGATCACGGCCTGGCAGTAGGCCGCATCCGCCATACCCGCGCGAACCCGGTCGGCGTCGATGCCGTGCTCGTGTGCCAGCGCCGCGGCGAAGGCGCCGAGCTCGCCGGCGGCCGACGGCGGCAGATGGAAGGTGCACCGGTGCCCCGCCCGTTCCAGCGCGCGCGCCCGTGCGTAGACCGTAGCCTGTCCGCCGGACCCGGCCAGCGGCCGGGCGACGAGCCAGGCGACGCGGGCCATCTCTCAGGCGATGGCGCGATCGGGCGGGAAGAAGGCGAGGCCGAGGTCGCGCGCCACCGCGTCGTAGGTGACGCGGCCGTCGCAGATGTTGAGGCCGGCCAGCAGATGGCGGTCGTCGGCGAGCGCCCGGCGATGGCCCTTGTCGGCCAGCGCCACGACGAAGGGCAGGGTCGCGTTGTTGAGCGCGAACGTGGACGTGCGGGCGACCGCACCCGGCATGTTGGTGACGCAGTAGTGCACGACGCCGTCGACGACATAGGTCGGGGCCGCATGCGTCGTCGGCCGGCTCGTCTCGAAGCAGCCGCCCTGGTCGATCGAGATGTCGACGATGACCGATCCCGGCTTCATCTGGCCGACCAGCGCCCTGGACACCAGCTTGGGTGCCGCCGCCCCCGGCACCAGGACGGCGCCGATCACGAGGTCGGCCTCCCGGACATGCTTCTCGATGTTGTCGACCGTCGAGAAGATGGTGTTGAGCTTGGCGCCGAACTGCAGGTCGAGGTCGTAGAGGCGCTGCAGCGACTTGTCGATGACGACGACGGACGCCTCCAGCCCCATCGCCATGCGGATCGCGTTGGTGCCGCTGACGCCGCCGCCGATCACTACGACGCGGGCGGCGGGCACGCCCGGCACACCGCCCAGCAGCATGCCGGAGCCGCCCTGCTCCTTCTCCAGGCAGTGGGCGCCGACCTGCACCGACATGCGGCCGGCGACTTCGCTCATCGGCGACAGCAAGGGCAGGCCGCCGCGGGCGCTGGTCACCGTCTCGTAGGCGATGCCGACCACGCCCGACGCCATCAGCCCCTGGGTCAGGGGCTTGTCGGCGGCCAAGTGCAGATAGGTGAAGAGCACTTGCCCCGCTCGCAGCAGCGCCACCTCCGGCGGCTGGGGCTCCTTCACCTTGACGATCATGTCGGCGGCCGCGAAGACGGCGGCCGCCGTGGGTGCGATCTCCGCACCGGCGGCGATGTACGCGTCGTCGCCGAAGCCGATGCCGCCCCCGGCACCGGTCTCGACGATCACCGCATGGCCGTGATGGACCAGCTCACGCACGCTGCCTGGCACGAGGCCGACGCGGTACTCGTGCGTCTTGATCTCCTTCGGCACGCCGACGCGCATATCGCTCCCTCCCGTCAGGCCGCCTGTTTCAGCACGTCGCCGAGCGTGCCGAAGATCTCGTCGATATGCGGCTTGCCGGCGATGAGCGGCGGCGACAGCGCGATGATGTCGCCGGTGTAGCGGATCAGCAGGCCGCGCTCGAAGCACTTCACGAAGGCGTCGTAGGCGCGTGCCGTCGGCTTGCCGGCCGCCGGCTCCAGCTCGACCGCGGCGACGAGGCCGAGGTTGCGCACGTCGATGACGTTGGGCAGGTCCTTCATGCTGTGCGCCGCGTCCGCCCAGTAGTCGTGCAGCGCGGTCGAGCGGCCGTAGAGGTCCTCCGCCGCGTAGAGGTCGAGGGTGGCGAGTGCGGCCGCGCAGGCCACGGGGTGGCCCGAATAGGTGTAGCCGTGGAACAGCTCGATCAGGTTCTCCGGGCCGTTCATGAAGGTGTCGTAGATGCCCTTGGTCAGGATCACGGCACCCATCGGGATGGTGCCGTTGGTGATGCCCTTGGCGCAGGTGATCATGTCCGGAATCACGCCGAAATACTCGGCGCCGAAGCTCTTGCCGAGGCGCCCGAAGCCGGTGATGACCTCGTCGAAGATCAGCAGGATGCCGTGCTTGGTGCAGATCTGGCGCAGGCGCTCCAGGTAGCCCTTGGGCGGCACCAGCACGCCGGTCGAGCCGGCGACCGGCTCGACGATGACGGCGGCGATCGTCGACGGGTCGTGGAGCGCGCAGAGCCGCTCCAGGTCGTCGGCGAGATGCGCGCCCCATTCGGGCTGGCCGCGGGTGAAGGCCTGCTTGGAGCGGTCGTAGGTGTGCGGCAGGTGGTCGACGCCCGGCAGCAGCGCGCCGAACTGCTTGCGGTTGCCGGAGATGCCGCCGACCGAGATGCCGCCGAAGCCGACCCCGTGATAGCCGCGCTCGCGGCCGATCAGGCGCGTGCGGTGGCCCTCGCCGCGGGCGCGGTGATAGGCGATCGCCATCTTGAGCGCCGTGTCGACCGCTTCGGAACCGGAGTTGGCGAAGAAGACGTGATCGAGATCGCCCGGCGCCAGCGTCGCCACCCGCGACGCCAGCTCGAAGGGCAGGGGATGGCCCATCTGGAAGTTGGGTGCATAGTCCAGGCGGGCGACCTGCTCCTGCACCGCCTTCACGATCGGTTCGCGGCCGTGGCCGGCGTTGACGCACCACAGGCCGGCCGTGCCGTCGAGGATCTTGCGGCCGTCGACGGCGACGTAGTGCATGTCCTGGGCACCGACCAGCATCCGCGGCGCCTTCTTGAACTGCCGGTTCGCGGTGAACGGCATGAAGAAGGATTCGAGGTTGTTCGGCATGCTGGTCGCGCGAAGGGAATCGTAGCCGGCCATGGCCTGATCGCTCCGGAATGTCGAGGGATGGGCATAGCCTAGCATGGCCGCGCCCCCAGCCGGAATGCGCTCCCTGCAGCCCTCGCCCGCACGAATGTCGCAACCTCGGGGTGTGTCGCGCCGCCGCTGCGCGCGTACGGGCTAAATCGTACGGGCGATGGTGCGAACCCAGTGGTCATGGCGTTGATGCGGGACCATAGTCTCTGGCGTTCGGTCGAACTTCCGGGACGCAGCCGAGCGAGCGATATGGCCCTTCCCAAAGATGCCTGCACTGCGTGCAAGGACATGCCGTCGCTGTTCCCGTTCACGATGGCCTTCCAGCCCATCGTGGATATCGCGACCGGACGCATCGATGCGCACGAGGCGCTGGTGCGGGGTCCCGGCGGCGAGGGGGCGGGCGCGGTCCTGGCCCAGGTCACGTCCGACAATCTCTACGCCTTCGACCAGGCCTGCCGCGTCAAGGCGATCGAGCTGGCGGCCGGCCTGGGAATCGATGGCCATCTCAACATCAACTTCCTGCCGAACGCCGTCTACGAGCCGCGTGCCTGCATCCGTCGCACGCTGGAGGCCGCGCAGCGCACCGGCTTCCCGCAGCACCGCCTGACGTTCGAACTGGTCGAGCAGGAGAGCATCTCCGACTTCGTCCACACCAAGCGCATCATCGAGGAGTACCGCCGGCTGGGATTTCAGGTGGCGCTCGACGACTTCGGCACCGGCCATTCCAACCTGCTGCACGTGGCGGAGCTGAGGCCGGACATCGTCAAGATCGACCGCGCGCTGGTCAGCGGCTGCGACGCCGGCGGCGACCGCCTGGCAATCGTCCGTGCGATCGTCGGCATGTCGCGCGATATCGGCTTCAAGATCGTGGCGGAGGGCGTCGAGCGGCCGGAGGAGGTGCGTGCGCTGCGCGATGCCGGCGTGCGCTTCATGCAGGGCTTCCACTTCGCCGGCCCCCGCTTCGAGGGAATCGTGCGCGCGAGTGAGATAAGCTGGCCCGCCGCGGCCTAGGGGCCGGCGGCGGGAGGGTCATGAGCCTCGACGGCAAGGCATGTATAGCTGGTGCGTTCGAGCATCCGACGCGCCATGCGCCGGACAAGTCGGTGGCGCTGCTCCACGCGGAATGTGCCCGAGGTGCGCTCGCCGACGCCGGGCTGACGATCGCCGACGTCGACGGCTACTTCTGTGCGGGCGATGCACCCGGGGCCAGCCCCCTGTGGATGGCCGACTATCTCGGCCTGAACCTGCGCTGGCTCGACGGCACCGAGGCCGGCGGCTGCTCGTACCTCGTCCACGTCGCCCATGCGGCCGCCGCCATCGCGGCCGGGCATTGCGACGTGGCGCTGATCACGCTCGCCGGGCGGCCCCGCAGCGAGGGCGTATCCGTCGGCACCGTGCCGCGGCCGCCCCAGCTCGACCGGCCCGACGAGGCCTGGGAGGCGCCCTATCGGCCGACCATCGCCGGCGTCTACGGCATGTTCGCACGCCGCCACATGCACCAGTACGGCACGACGGCCGAGCAGCTCGCCTGGGTCAAGGTCGCCGCCTCGCGGCACGCGCAGCACAATCCGCACGCCTTCCTGCGCAAGCTCGTATCCGTCGACGACGTGCTGGCATCGCCGGTCATCGCCGACGGGCTGCACCGGCTCGACTGCTGCGTCATCACCGACGGCGGCGGCGCGCTCGTGGTGGTCCGGCCGGAGATCGCGCGCAGCCTCGCCCGTCCCCTGGTGCGCATCGCCGGTGCCGGCGAGACGGTGGCGACGCGCGGCGGCGGCTATTTCGACGTGACGACGACCGGGGCCGTGCGGTCGGGGGCGGCCGCCTTCGCGGAGGCAGGTGTCGCCCCGGCCGACATCCGCTATGCGTCGGTCTACGACAATTTCACCATCATGGTGATCATGCAGCTCGAGGATCTCGGGTTCTGCGCCAAGGGCGAGGGCGGGCGCTTCGTCGCGGATGGCAATCTCGTCTCCGGCGTCGGCCGGCTGCCCTGGAACACCGACGGCGGCGGGCTGTGCAACAATCATCCGGCCAACCGTGGCGGCATGACCAAGGTCATCGAGGCGGTGCGTCAGCTCCGCGGCGAGGCGCATCCCGCGGTCCAGGTGCCGGGCTGCGATGTGGCGCTGGCCGCCGGCCCCGGCCGCGTGCTGGGGGCGGCACACGGGCACGCCACGGTCATCCTGGAGCGGGAGTAGGGCGATGACCGATCCGACCGAGGATGCGGCCGCTCTCCTCTCCCTGCATCAGCCCGAGACGCAGCCCTTCCGCGACGCCGCCGCCGAAGGGCGCTTCCTCCTGCCCCATTGCCGTGCCTGTAGTCGCGCCCACTGGTACCCGCGTGCTCTCTGCCCGTTCTGCGGCGGCGCGGTCGACTGGCGGGAGGCGTCGGGAGGGGGCACCATCTACGCCGTCAGCGTGATGCGCCGCGCCGACCCGCCCTATGCGCTGGCCTTCGTCACGCTCGACGAGGGACCGACCATGATGACCAACCTCGTCGACTGCGACATCGACCGGGCGGCGATCGGGCAGGCGGTGCGCGTGACGTTCCGGGACTGGCACGGCGTGCCCGTGCCGATGTTCACGACCGCCTGACGGCTACGACCCAAACGGCGACGGGCCGCGGTGGGGAACCGCGGCCCGTGTGCGGGCGGAGAGGGGGAGAGGGGGGCGTCCGCCCGCCGGCGCCGTCGGTTCTCTTCAGCGGCCGCCGACATCCACGCGGAAGCTGCCCTGCGCGCCGAACTTGCCCTCGTCGAGATTGGCGCCGAACTTCCCTTCGTCGAGGTTCGCGCCGTACTTGCCCTCGTCGAGGTTGGCGCCGTACTTGCCGTCTTCGAGATTGGCACCGTACTTCCCGTCATCGAGGTTCGCGCCGTACTTCCCTTCGTTCAGGTTGGCGCCGAACTTGCCGTCGTCGAGGCCGGTGGCGGCATTGGCCGCACCGAAAGCCAGCATGCCGACGATGATCGCGGTGGTGGACAGCCTGCTCATGTGATCCTCCTGTCGATGCCGATGCGCCCTCGGGCGTCGGCCGGTTGCGTCAGCGGTTGCTCAAGCTCCGGAGAAAGGCCATGCGGACGTCCCGCCCTCCGGCGGCGGCGGCGTCCGTGCCCGGCATTACGAGTGCCGAGCGGTCGTCCCTGGGGTCGCGGCTCCACACCGATCCCGGTGCCAGCGACCCGTCGCAGAAGCGGAACCCCGTCACCGTCTCCCCCGTCCGGCCGCCGGCACCGCTCAGCAGCGGCCCGATGCGATCGTCGGCGGTACGCGCGTGACAGGTGCTGCACTCCCCCATCATCGGCTTCAGCGCGACGCCCGTGTCGTCCGCCGCCGCCGCCGTGCCGGCCGCCAGAAGCAGGATCGCCAGGGCGGGCAGGCTGGGGTTCCTCATCTCTCTCGTCCTCCCGATGGTGACCGCGGGAAGCGCGATCACGACCATGGGAGGAAGATGACGGAACGCCCGGGCGCGCTCTTGCCGGATCGCGTCCCGAAGCGGCGGAATCCAGCCTCTCGGACGACCGCGACGGCGGGATCGTCCAACGCTCCGTCACCACCGGCGTGCTAGATGGCCCGATCGTCACCTCGAAGGGAGTGCACACCATGCCCGTCGCCAAGACCGTCCCCGGCAAGACCCTGCTCGAGCCGGCCGACCACACGCTGGTCATGATCGACTTCCAGTCGCAGATGGCCTTCGCGACGAAGTCGATCGACCCGATCGTGCTGCGCAACAACGCGGGCCTCCTGGTGCGGGCGGCCAAGGTGTTCGGCGTCGCCACCATCCTGACGACGGTCGCGGAGAAGACCTTCTCCGGCCCGATGTTCGACGAGGTGACGGGTGCCTTCCCGGACCGGGCGATGATCGATCGTACGACGATGAACTGCTGGGAGGACGCGGCCGTCGTCTCGGAGGTGAATCGCCTCGGCAAGGAGCGCATCGTGCTGGCCGGCCTGTGGACCTCGGTGTGCATCGTCGGCCCGGCGCTCTCGGCCATCGATCAGGGGTTCGAAGTCTATGTGGTGACCGACGCCTGCGGCGACGTCTCCGACGAGGCGCACGAGCGCGCGGTCCAGCGGATGGTGCAGGCGGGCGTGCGGCCGCTGACGGCACTGCAGTACCTGCTGGAGCTGCAGCGCGACTGGGGCCGGGCCGCCACCTACGATGCCACCACGGGCCTCGCGAAAACCCATGGCGGCGCCTACGGTCTCGGCATCATCTACGCGAAGTCGATGTTCGGCGGCCACGAGGGGTAGCGATGGCGGCACCCGGGATCATCCTCACCAACGGCAAGGTCACGACGCTCGACCGCGCCAACCCCGTGGCCGCCGCGGTCGCGGTCGGCGACGGGCGCGTCCTCGCCGTCGGCGCCGAGCGCGACGTCATGGCGATGGCGGGGCCCGAAACGCGCGTCGTCGATCTCGGCGGGCGGCGGGTGATCCCGGGGCTGAACGACAGCCACACCCATCTCATCCGCGGCGGCCTCAACTACAACATGGAGCTGCGCTGGGACGGCGTGCCGTCGCTGGCGGATGCGCTCAGGATGCTGCGTGAGCAGGCGCAGCGCACGCCCGCACCGCAATGGGTGCGCGTGGTCGGCGGCTGGAGCGCCTTCCAGTTCGCCGAGCGGCGCATGCCGACCCTGGACGAGATCAACGCTGCCGCACCCGATACGCCGGTCTTCGTGCTGCATCTCTACGACCGCGCGCTGCTCAACCGCGCGGCGCTGCGCGCCGTCGGCTACGGCCGCGACACGCCGGACCCGCCGGGCGGCGAGATCGAGCGCGACCGCCACGGCGAGCCGACCGGGCTGCTGATCGCCCGGCCCAACGC
>JBFWXJ010000241.1:0-9855 GCA_050187535.1 Alphaproteobacteria bacterium
GCCGGACATGATGGCGAACAGCGCCTCGCGCTGCGCCGCGCTCGCTTTCTCGTCGATGATCGGCTGGGCCTCGCCGTTGCCTTCGTGCAGGGCGCCGGGAAAGTGGACGGTGACGAAGAAGCTCAGCCCGTCGAGCCGCACGTCGCCGAAATGCCCGCGGGTGATCCGCATGCCGAGCAGGCCGCGGCATTCGCCGTTGGTCGGCGGCGCGTTGAAGTCGCACGGGCAGCCGAACGCGCAGTTGCAGCTCTTCAGCCACTCGCCGTCGAGTCGCCAGTCGGTCGTCGCCATGGTCACCTCCCGGGCATGAGCGACGGCCGCGCGTCGCGGGGACACGCGGCCCGCCAGAGCGCTGCCCGCCGACGGCGGGCACGGACGGCGACCTTGCGGCGGATGGCCGGAGGGTGTCAACCCGGGCCGGGCCCGGACGTCAGCTCGCTGCGCTGTTGCGGAATCCGACGAAGTCGACCGTTGCGGCAGGCCCTCAATCACCAGACCGCTAAGCTGCGCGCGCTACGAACCGTTTTGTAGAGTAGCGGCGGGCCCTCAATTGCGAGACCGCTACGATTCGGCGGGCCGGCAGGGCGATCGAAGCGGCGTCGATCCTGGTGATGGCGCCGGCTCGCCCTGGCTCTCGCCCCGACCGTCGGCTCATGACCCGTCCTTGACCGCCGCCGCGAATCCCCCGCTCGATGGCGCGCGACGGCGTCGTGAACCCGTCCCAGGGGGATGGCCCATGCAGCTCGTGCCGGGCTCGGCGCGCATCGTCGCCGACGGCGCCACCGACCCGGTCCGCGGCCGCGTGCGCTGGGTGCCGGCGAAGTCCGTCTGGATCGGCGCGATGACCGGTGCCGCGCTGCTGCTCGGGCCGGTCTTCGTCACGCCGGGCGCCGTCCTGCTGTTCCTCGCGACCTCCGCGGTGACGCTCTGCGCCGGCCATTCCGTCGGCATGCACCGGCGCCTGATCCACGAGAGCTTCGACTGCCCGCGCTGGCTCGAGCGGCTGCTGGTCTATCTCGGCGTCCTCGTCGGCATGGCCGGCCCCGTCGGCATGATGCGCCAGCACGACCTGCGCGACTGGGCCCAGCGCCAGCGCGCCTGCCACGGCTATTTCGGCCATCGCGCCGGCCTGTGGCGCGACGGCTGGCAGCAGCTTCACTGCGAACTCGTGCTCGACCGGCCGCCGCTGTTCCGCCCGGGGCCGCGCATCGCGGGCGATGCCGTCCATCGCTTCCTCGAGCGGACCTGGATGGCGCAGCAGATCCCCTGGGCGATCCTGTTCTTCGCGATCGGCGGCATGCCGTGGCTGGTCTGGGGCATCGCCGTGCGCGTCGCGGTCTCCGTCACGGGGCACTGGCTGGTCGGCCATTTCGCCCATCGCGCCGGCGGGCAGACTTGGCGGGTCGAGGGCGCCGCCGTCCAGGGCTACGACGTGAAGATCGCCGGCCTGATCAGCATGGGCGAGAGCTGGCACAACAACCACCATGCCTTCCCGGGCTCGGCGAGGCTCGGGCTGGAGCCGGGGCAGGTCGACCTGGGCTGGACGCTGATCCGCATGCTCGCGCGCGCGGGTCTCGTCTGGAACGTCGTGCTGCCGCGTGACCTGCCGCATCGCCCCGCGCTGCGCCGTATCGCCGCCGACGGCGCGCCGCGCGCGGCCGCCGCCGATCGACTGCGCCGGGCTTGAGGCGATGCGCCATCTCCCCTCGCTGCGCGGCGAGATCTCGCCGCTGGCCTATGCGGCCGTCGCCCCGGCCTTGCTCTTCTCGCAGCATCTCGGCGTGTGGCTCGTCTTCGAGATCATGGGCGTGCCGCTGGTCGGGGATGCGGAGTTCTGGCTGATCCCGCTGCGCCGCCTGGTCTGGCGCTGGGGGCTGCCGCCCTGGGTCGTCGGCCTCGCCTTCCTCTACAGCCTCGTGGTCGCCTGGGGGCTGGCCGTGCTGTCGTTCCGCCGTGCCTGGCATGCCGGCGGCGGCTTCATCGTCGCGGTCTTCACGGTCGTGCCGGCGATCCAGGTCGCCGCGGTCGCCCTGATGGTCTTCATGCCGACCTTCCACGGCGCACGCCCCGATGCGCCCCGGACGAGCGCGCAGCCGCTGCACATCCTCCAGGGGCTGCTCGCCGGTGTGGCGATCATCGTCTTCGCGGTCGCCGCCTCGACGCTGCTCTTCGGCAGCTACGGCTGGGGCCTGTTCGTGCTGACGCCGTTCGTCGTCGGCATCACCACCGGCTACCTCGCCAACCGGGCGGCCATGCTGCCCGCCGGGCAGACGACGCCGGTCGTGCTCGCGGCGGCCGGGCTGGGCTGCATCGCGCTGGTCATGTTCGCGCTCGAGGGCGTCGTCTGCCTCGTGCTGGCCGCCCCGCTCGGCGCGCTCGCGGCCTGGGCCGGCGGGGGCCTCGGCCGCGTCTTCGCGCGGGAGTTCCACGACCGGGGGAAGGAGCTGGCGTGCGTCTCGCTGCTGCTGCCCGCGATCTTCGCCGCCGAGGCGAGCCTGCCGCCCGCCGTGCCGATCGCGATGGAGGAGACGATCGAGATCGCCGCCCCGCCCGATGCGGTCTGGCGCGCGCTGGTCAGTAGCGACCCGATCGAGACGCCGCCCGGCTGGGTCGCGCGCGCCGGCCTCGCCTATGCGATCCGCGGCCGCCTGCTCGGCGAGGGTGTCGGCGCCGAGCGGCTCGGCGAGTTCTCCACGGGCATCGCGCGCGAGCGGGTGACGGAGTGGGTGCCCGGCGCGCGCCTGGCCTTCGACGTCCTCGGCCAGCCCCCGGCGATGGCCGAGCTCAGCCCCTGGGGCGACCTGCACACGCCGCACATCCAGGGCTATTTCGAGACCAGCGAGACGCGCTTCGCGCTCGAGCCGATCGCCGGCGGCGGCACGCGCCTCACCGCCACCGCCGCACACGTGCTCAGGATCGAGCCCGTGCTCTACTGGGAGCCGATGGCGCGCTGGGCCGTCCACGCCAACGCCGCGCGGGTGCTGCGGCACATCAAGGCGAAGGCGGAGAGGGAGGGATGAGGAGATTGGCTTGCGGCTTTGCCGCGGATCCAATCTAAGCCAACGGCCGGCGGGGATCAGGCCTCGTGCGGGCCATCGTCTCGATCTCCCGACAGCGCTCCATGAGCGCAGCGAACGGCTCGGCGTCGTCCAGAAGGAGACCGTCTTCGACCATGCGCCGATAGTCCTCGGCGAGCAGCTCGCGCGCAGCGCCCTCAGGGACGAGGCGCAACCTGCCACGGACTGCCGCGGCATAGTCGATCGGCTGTCCTTCGGAATCCCTTTCCGCGAAGAACATGCGCTTGTGGCGCGCAACGGCCTCGGCGAGGTCCGCATCGGCCAGCGCCCGGGCGGCGTGGCCGGCGTCGCTGAGACGGGCGACGTCGTGCCAATGACGGGCGAAGCGGTCGGCGCCGCGGAACCGGCCTTGCAGGCAGAAGACGTGGATGGCCGTCGCCTTCTCCCAGAAGGTGCGCTCGATGCGCATGACCCGCGGATGCGCGCTTGGAAATTCGAGCCCGGCAAGATGAGCGGCCGCATCGCAGACGACGGGACGGACCTGCCACGGCTCCCCGGTCGAGCGCGCGCCGAACTCCAGCGTCACCGCCGGTCGCACGTAGCCCGTGCCCGACGCCAGCGGCTCATATTCGACCAGGATCGTCTCACCCTCGGCCCTTGCGGTCGCAGCCAGCGCCTGCGCTTGAAGGACGGATTCGATCACCGGCAGCGCATGCTGTGCCACCCATTGCGGAAGTCGGGCGCGAATCTCGCTCGACCATCGCCTCTCCTGGCTGCGCGTCACGGGAAGCGCGTCGGCATCGTCCCCGACCAGATCGGGCACGATGGCGCGGATGTCGTAAGTGAGATCCACGTCTTCGGAGAAGCGGCGGATCGCCTGATAGGCCTTCGACAGCGAGGTGCCGCCCTTGAAGACGAGGCGTGCGCCGAGCGCGGACCCGAAGAGCGTCGCAAGCGACCAGACGACCCAGGCGTCCTTTTCGAGCAGGTGCGGCGGCCGTCCGGATGCCGAGGCGGCGACCTCCAGCGCCTCGCGGCGGTCTCCGCGCGCGAGCGCGAGGAACGCCTCAGCCACCGGTCGCCAGTTCGCTGACGCGCTCCGCAAGCCAGGACGGAAGCTGCGCCCGCGCGGCAACGATCTCCTGCAGCGCCGATGGCGGCAGTCTGCGTTTGATCGCGCGCAGCGCCTCGCTCGCCCGCGCGGGGCCAGCCCAGGCGAGCGCGCGAATAGCCTCGCCGGCGGGCCGGTCGGCCAGGACGAGTTGCCAGCGCGGCGCATGCCGCAGTTCGATGGTCTGGGCACCGAGCGTCAGCGAGCGGCTGGGCCCGGACGTCAGATAGACGGTGCGCACCGGCACCTGGGGCGAGAGGCCTAGCGCGTTCGCTGCTGCCGCACCGCTCGATACGATGGACTCGCCACGCTGGCTCGCGATCGCCGCCACGACCTTTTCGGCAGCCGGGGCACGGATGCCGTGCCGCGACACGACGGGCAGCACATGGACGCCGCGACCGGCGCGCAGCAGCCGGCCCTGACGGACGAGCCGCGACAGAGCCTGATCCACCGCCGCCCGGCTTCCCAGGTGAAGCAGGCTCTTGGCACCGATCGGGGCGCCCTCGGGGAGAGTCTGGGCGTGCTCGATGATCCGTTCGGCCAGGGTCGGCATGCTGTCAGAAATATAGGATAGTTTCTGACAGAAGACAATCTCGCCGGAAGATTGAGCGCCGCCGATGTTGTCGAGTTAGCTGTTGGCTCGCGGTGCCCGTTCGCCGCCAAGCCACGGCATATGACACGCCGCCCCCCGCCCTTCGCCATGATCGCGCAACACCGGCGCCTCCACCCGGCACCGCTCCACCGCATGCGGGCAGCGCGGGTGGAAATGGCAGCCTTTCGGCGGATCGGCGGCCGACG
Organism: Alphaproteobacteria bacterium; assembly: GCA_050187535.1. Classification (GTDB taxonomy): domain Bacteria; phylum Pseudomonadota; class Alphaproteobacteria; order ATCC43930; family Allostellaceae; genus Allostella. The sequence goes on from JBFWXJ010000241.1 coordinate 4,927, forward strand.
GTATCTCCCCCTCGATCCGTGACAGCGCGAGGCGCATCGCGGGGTCGGGCACGGGCGAGCTTTCGCGCAACAGCTTCGTGTAGGGGTGCAGCGGCGCATCGAGCACATCCGCCGTCGGCCCGGTCTCGACGATGCGGCCGAGATACATGACGGCGACCCGGTCGCAGAAATGGCGCACGACGCCGAGGTCGTGGGAGACGAAGAGGAAGGAGAGGCCGCGGCGCGCGCGGAGGCCGTCGAGCAGCTTCAGGATCTGCGCCTGGACCGAGACGTCGAGGGCGGAGACCGGCTCGTCGGCGATCACCAGCTCGGGGTCGAGGACGAGGGCGCGGGCGATGCCGATGCGCTGGCGCTGGCCGCCGGAGAACTCGTGCGGATAGCGGTCGAGGGCGTCGCGCTGCAGGCCGACCTCGGCGATCGCGGCGGCGGCCTTCTCGGCGATCTCGCGCCGGCCGCCGACCCCGTGGACGCGGAGCGGCTCCTCCAGCGTCTGGCGCACGGTGCGGCGCGGGTTGAGCGAGGAGTACGGGTCCTGGAAGACGATCTGCATGCGACGGCGCAGGGCGCGGAGGCTGGCGGCGCGGGCCGCGCGCACGTCGGTGCCGTCGAAGCGCACGTTTCCCTGGTCGGGCTCGATCAGCCGCAGCACGGACCTGGCGACCGTCGACTTGCCGCAGCCCGACTCGCCGACGAGGCCGAGCGTGCCGCCGCGCGGCACGGTGAAGGAGACGTCCTCGACCGCGCGCACGGTCTGGCGTGCCGCGCCGAAGGGCAGCCGGCTGCCGCTGTGGAAGCGCTTCACCAGCCCGGTGACGACGAGCGCGCCGTCGCCGCCGGTCATGACGGGGCCATCCCGGCCGCGCGCACGGGGCAGCGCACGAGATGCTCGTCGGCGATCGGCTGGAGGTCGGGATGGACCTGCTCGCAGGTCGCGACCTTCCAGGCGCAGCGCGGCGCGAAGGCGCAGCCCCGGCGCGGGGCCGAGATCGAGGGGACATGGCCGGGGATCGGCTCGATGTCGCCGGCGTCGCGGTCGACCCGGGGCATCGAGCGCAAGAGCGCCTCGGTATAGGGATGCGTCGGCCGCGCGAAGAGGGTCGCGACGGGCGCCAGCTCGACCAGCTCGCCCGCATACATCACCGCGACCCGGTCGGCGATCTGGGCGACGACGCCGAGATTGTGGGTGATGAACAGGACGGACATGCCGTAGGCGGCGCGCAGCTCCGCCAGGAGTGCCAGCACCTGCGCCTGGATCGTCACGTCGAGGGCGGTCGTCGGCTCGTCGGCGAGCAGCACCCGCGGCCGGCAAGCGAGCGCGATCGCGATCATCACGCGCTGGCGCATGCCGCCCGAGAACTGGTGCGGATGGTCGTGGAGCCGCCGCGCCGCGGAGGGAATACGCACCTCCTCGAGCAGGCGGAGCGCCTCGGCCTCGGCCGCGGCGGCCGTGAGGCCGCGATGGATCACGAGGCCCTCGGCGATCTGCGCGCCGACCGTCATGGTCGGGTTGAGCGAGGTCATCGGCTCCTGGAAGATCATCGCGATCGCATCGCCGCGAATGTCGGCCAGTTCGCGCTCGGACAGGGTCGCGAGGTCGCGGTCCTCGAAGGTGACCGAGCCCGACGCGATGCGCGATCCTACCGGCGGCAGCAGCTTCAGGATCGAAAGGGCGGTGACGCTCTTGCCGCTGCCGCTCTCGCCGACGAGGGCGAGCGTCTCGTTCTTGCGGAGCGTGAGGGAGAGATCGCGCACGGCGGCATGCCAGGCGCCGGCGACGCGGAACTCGGTCGTGAGGTTGCGGACGTCGAGGGCGGGGTCCATGTCAGTCCGCCCGCAGGCGCGGGTCGATGGCATCGCGGAGCGCATCGCCGAGCAGGTTGAGCGCCAGCACGGTGACGAGGATCGCGCAGCTCGGGAACACCGCGAGCCACCAGGCATCGAGGATGTTCTCGAACCCCTCGCGGATCATCCCGCCCCAGGTCGCGGTCGGCGGCTGCACGCCGAGGCCGATGAAGGAGAGCGAGGCCTCGGTGCGGATCGCGGAGGCCATCCAGAGCGATCCCATGACGGCGACGTCGGCGATCATGTTCGGCAGGATGTGCACGCCCATGATGCGCGCCGGGCCGAATCCCAGGGCGCGGCCGGCCTCGACGAACTCCCGCTCCTTCAAGGCGATGGTCGGGGCGCGGGCGACGCGGGCGAACGGCGCGATCTCGGTGATGGCGATGGCGATGATGAGGTTCTGCAGGCTCGCCCCGAGCATCGCCGCGATCATCAGGCCGAGGAGGAGCGTCGGGAAGGCGAGCTTCACGTCCAGCAGACCCATGACGATCTGGTCGAAGACGCCGCCGACATAGCCCGAGACGATGCCGATCGCCGAGCCCACGACCATCGCGACGAGGATCGCGACGAAGGCGATGACGAGGGAGACGCGCGTGCCGTAGATCAGGCGCGAGAGCACGTCGCGGCCGTAGCTGTCGGTGCCGAGCCAGAACTCCGCCGACGGTGGCTCGAGGCGGTGGACGATGTGCTGCTCGATCGGGTCGTAAGGGGCGATCAGCGGGGCGGCGATCGCGATCAGGACGATCGTCGCCAGCAGCAGCATTCCCGCCTGGGACAGTCTGTTGTGGCGGAAGGCGAGCCAGAGCCGGCCCGGGCGCGCGGCGGCCGTGTCGGCGGCGACGGCGGTCATTTGTACTTCACCCGCGGGTCCGCGAAGCCGTAGGCGACGTCGGTCAGCGTGTTGACGACGATGACGCAGGCCGCGAACACCACCATCAGCCCCTGCAGCATGGTGTAGTCGCGCGCATTCAGCGCGCCGAGGATCAGCTTCCCGAGGCCGGGACGGTTGAAGACGATCTCCGTCAGCACGGAGTTGCCGATCAGCGTCCCGAAATAGAGCCCGACCACGGTGATGATCGGGATCAGGGCGTTGCGCAGGCCATGGCGCAGCACGATGCGCCGCGCGGGCACACCCTTCGCGCGCGCCGTGCGGATGTAGTCCTCGCCGAGCACGCCGAGCATCGACGAGCGCGTCACCCGCATGATGTAGGCGGTCATGATCAGGCCGAGGTTGAGGCCGGGCAGCGCCAGGTAGCGCAGCCGGTCGCCGAGATTGTCGGCACCGGAGCCGATCACCGGGAACCAGCCCAGCCCGACCGCGAAGGCGAGCAGCAGCAGGATGCCCGAGACGAAGGCCGGGAAGGACAGGCCGAGGAGGGAGAGCACGCGGCCGACATAGTCGAAGGCGGCGTTGCGCCGGACCGCGGCCATCACGCCGAGCGGCAGGCCGAGGATGACGCCGACGAGAATCGCCGTGATCGTCAGCTCGATCGTGTGCGGCAGGACGACCCCGACCTCGTGCAGCACGGAACGGCCGCTCGAGAGCGAGCGGCCGAGGTCGCCCGAGAGCACGTTGGCGAGGAACTCGAGATATTGCACATGGAGCGGCCGGTCGATGCCGAGCTCCTTGCGGAGCGCCTGGAGCGAGGCCTCGTTCGCCTGGTCGCCCAGCATCGCCATCGCCGCATCGCCCGGCACGAGGCGCACGAGGACGAAGATCGCCGTGAGCATCGCCAGCAGCGTCGGCACGGACAGCAGGATTCGGAGGACGACGTAGCGGGTCATGCCGCCGCGCGCGCCGGCTTGAAGCGGTCGACGGCGAAGGGCGCGATCGCCCGCTGCGTGCCGCCGAGGACGACCAGGTCGGCGAGCGCCGCCCCGACCACGGGCACGAGCTGGAAGCCGTGGCCCGAGAAGCCGAAGGCGTGGAAGATGCCCGGTGCCACGGCCGAGGGGCCGATCACCGGCAGCATGTCCTCGGTCTTGGCCTCGATCCCCGCCCAGACGCGGACGATGCGGATGCCGGCGACGGCCGGGAACAGCGTCGCGGCGGCCACGGCGCCGCGGGCGAGCGCCTTCATGTCCGGCTCGGCGCGGCCGCGGTCCAGGTCCATCCGCCCCTGGATGCCGCCGCCGATCAGCAGCGTGCCGGCATCGGTCTGCTTGAAGGAGAGCGGCCGGCCGGCCGAGCCGACGACCGGCTTCAGCAGCGGGCCGACGCGCTCGGTCACGATCATCATCGAGGCCTTGGTGCCGAGCGGCACGGTCTCGCCGACAAGGGCGGCGACGCGCGCGGCCCAGGCGCCGGCGGCGTTGATGACGGCGCCCGCCTCGACCGCTCCTGTTGACGTTTCGAGACGCCAGCCGGACGCGATCGGCGCGATCGCCGTCACCTCGCTGCCATGGCGGATCTCGACCCCGGCCGCCTCGGCGCTGGTGCGGAAGGCCATCAGCGTGCGGTGCGGATCGGCGGCCCCGTCGCGCCGCGCGATCAGCGCGCCGAGGCAGTGCGGCGCGATGGCTGGCACGAGGCGGCGCAGCTCGCCGGCATCGACCAGCTCCTCGTGGTCGTGGCCGAGGGCGCGGGTCGCGGCGGCACGGCGCTCGAGCCGGACCATCTCCTCCGGCGTCTCGCCGACGCAGACCTGGCCATGGGCGTGGAAGCCGCAATCCTGGCCGACGATCGCCTCGATGCGATGCCACATCGCCATCGCTTCGAGGGAAAGCGGGATCTCCGCCGGATCGCGCCGCAGCGTGCGCACGCCGGCGGCGGTGGCACCGGAGGCGTGCCGTCCCGGCCAGGATCGCTCCAGCACGACGGCGCGGCGCCCGGCGCGTGCCAGATGCAAGGCTGCCGAAAGGCCGTGCAGCCCGCCGCCGACGACCGCGACGTCGTAGCCCGTCACGACGGCGCGTCCTCCAGGCTCGCGAGCTCGCCGAGGGTCACCGGACGCAGCGGCGGGCGGATGCGGTAGAAGCCGACGTCTTCGACGCTGCGCTCCTGCGCGGCGGCGAGCAGGTGCGCGACGGTGTAGCCGCATTGCCGTCCCTGGCACGGCCCCATGCCGGCGCGGGTGAAGGCCTTGA
>JBFWXJ010000242.1:0-9793 GCA_050187535.1 Alphaproteobacteria bacterium
AGAAGGGCGCCTTCGTCTTGAGCCAGTCCATCAGGAAGGCGCAGCTCTCGAAGGCGGCCTCGCGATGGGCGGAAGCGGTCGCCACCAGGACGATGCGGTCGCCCGGCAGCAGCCGGCCGTAGCGGTGGATGACGGTGACGCCGTCGAGCGGCCAGCGCGCCTCGGCGTCGGCGACGATGCGGGCCAGCGCCTTCTCGGTCATGCCCGGATAGTGCTCCAGGGTCATCGCCGAGACCGCGTCGCCGCCGGCCACGTCGCGGACCAACCCGACGAAGCAGGCGACGCCGCCGGTCGCCGTACGGCCGTCGGTCAGTGCGGCGACCTCGGCGCCGACGTCGAAATCCGCCTCCTGAACGCGGATCATCCGCCCGTCACCGGCGGGAAGAGGGCGACCTCGTCGTCCGGGCCCACGGCCGCGTCGAGGCGGGCGAAGTCCTGGTTCACGGCGGCGCGGACGGCGTTCATGTCCGCGAACGCCTGGGCATAGCCCGGCCCCCGCGCGCGCAGCCATTCGACGAGCGCGGCGACCGTCCGGACGTCGGCCGGCGGATCGACGGTTTCCTCGGCGATCCCGATGCGTTGCCGCAGCCAGGCGAAGTAGAGCAGCTTCATCGCAGCGTCTCGCTGAAGGGCAGGAAGTCGACGAGGCTCCCGGCCGCCAGCGATTCCATCTCCTCGGGCAGGACCACCAGACCGTCCGACTCTACCATGGACGACAGGATGCCGGTGCCCTCGCGCGGGAAGCGGCGCACGATGGGCACGCCGTCGGCGCCGGGCTCCAGCCGGGCACGCAGGTACTCGCGCCGGCCCTGCCTCTTGCGATGGTCGAAGGCGGCGCGCACCGGGTAGGCGCGGTCGGGCTCGGGCGCGGCACCGGCGCGGGCAAGCACGATCGGGCGGGCCACCGTCATGAAGGTCACCATGGCGGACACGGCATTGCCGGGCAGGCCGATGAAGATCGCCGTTCCGACGCGGCCCAGCGCCACCGGCCGGCCGGGCCGGATGGCGAGGCGCCAGAAGTCGAGCCGGCCCGTCGCCTCGACCGCGGCCCGCACGTGATCCTCCTCGCCGACCGACATGCCGCCGCTCGTCACGATCAGGTCGTGATCGCGGGCCGATGCCGTCAGCGCGGCGGCGATCACCGCGCGGTCGTCGGGCAGCACCCCGAGGTCGTCCACGACGACGCCGAGCGCCGTCAGCAGTGCCGCCAGGATGTAGCGGTTGGCGTCGTAGACCGCGCCCGGCGGCAGTGCCGTGCCCGGCATGCGGATCTCGTCGCCGGTCGACAGCACCGCGGCGCGCAGCCGCCGGCACACGGGCACGGCGGCGTTGCCCAGCGCGGCGGCCATGCCGATGTCCTGCGGCCGCAGCCGTCGCCCCGCGGGCAGCGCCACGGCGCCCGCCGCCACGTCCTCGCCGGCCAGCCGCCGGTTGGCGCCCCCCGCGATGCCCGCCGGCATGCGTACCCGACCGGCGGCGGCGACGCAGTCCTCCTGCATCAGCACGGTATCGGCACCGGCCGGCATCACTGCGCCGGTGAAGATGCGGATCGCCTCGCCCGGGCAAATCGGGCGGCCGAGCGCGTGGCCCGCGGCCGCGCGGCCGCCGACCGGCAGCTCGGTCTCGCCGTCGGGGCGCAGGTCCGCGAAGCGCACCGCCCAGCCGTCGACCGCCGAGCTGTCGTGCGGCGGCAGGGGGAACGCCGCCCGCAGGTCCCGGGCGAGGACGCGGCCGGCGGCGGCGGCGAGCGGCGCGCTCTCGACGTCGGCGACGGGGGCGATCCGCGCGGCGATCATCGCCTGCGCCTCGCCCACGGTCATCGGCATGCCGCCGGCGGCGAAACAGTCCTCGGAGAGACGGCCCATCGCCCGATCACACCCGGCCGGGCAGGCCGAGATGGCGGATCACGAAGCGCGCGATCGTCTCCGCGTCGTCCAGCGGCAGCGCAGGCCGGTCGAGCCCGGCGATCGGGGCGTCGGTCGCCACCGCCACGATGTGCGGGTCGTCGGGCGCCAGCAGCGGCTTGCCGATGGCCGGACGATGGACCTCGATCTTGGCATGCGGCTCGCGCTTGAACCCCTCGACGATCACCAGGTCGACCGGCGTCATATGCGCGAGGAGGTCGGACAGCGGCGGCTCGGGTGCGCCGCGCAGCTCGTGCATCAGGGCCCAGCGCGCCGATGACGCGACCATGACCTCGACCGCACCGGCCTGGCGGTGGACATGGCTGTCCTTGCCCGGCTGGTCGACGTCGAAGGCATGATGGGCGTGCTTGACCGTCGATACCGCGAGCCCGTGGCCCGCCAGCGCCGGCAGGAGCCGCCGCACGAGCGTCGTCTTGCCCGATCCGCTCCAGCCCGCCAGGCCGATGATGCGTGTCGCCGCCATTCTCCCGCCCGCCGCCGCGCCGTCGGCGGCGGCGCGAACCGACCCGCGTCAGCGTACCGGGTCGGCCGATGTCGCGCGCCGCGCCGCCTGCGCGTTGGGCTGCAGATGCCGAAGCCCGGCATGCAGGTAGTCGTAACCCGTCACCAGCGTCAACAGCGCGGCGATCCACAGGCCGATCGTGCCGATCGCGACCACGGGGATGAAGCCCGGGCCCGCGTCGCCGACCAGCAGGAAGCCGATCGCCGTCATCTGGATGCCGGTCTTCCATTTGGCGAGCCGGCTCACCGGCACGCCGACGCGCAGGCCGGCCAGATACTCGCGCAGGCCGGAGACCAGGATCTCGCGGCACAGGATGACCACGGCGGCCAGCACCGTCACCTCGTCGACATGGCGCGACCACACGAGCATCAGCAATGCCGCCGCGACCAGCAGCTTGTCGGCGATCGGGTCGAGGCAGCGGCCGAGCTCGGACTGCTGGTTCTGGCGGCGCGCGACATGGCCGTCGAGCCAGTCCGTCACGGCGGCGAGCGTAAACAGCAGGCAGGCCGCGTAGCTCGCCCACGGGCCCTCGAAATAGAACGTCGCGACCAGCATCGGGATCACCGCGATCCGCGATAGGGTCAGGAGGTTCGGCAAGTTCGTCCACATCGGTTGGGGCGCCTCAGTGGCCGTCGGGATGGAAGAATTCATATACCATCTTTGCGACGGTCTTGTTGACCCCCGCCACCGCTTCGAGGTCGGCGAGGCCCGCCGCGGCGACCGCGCGGGCCGATCCGAAATGGTGCAGAAGGGCCTTCTTGCGCCGCGGCCCGATGCCCGGCACCTCGTCGAGCGGGGACTGGCCGAGCTGCCTGGTGCGCTTTGCCCGGTGGGTTCCGATGGCGAAGCGGTGCGCCTCGTCGCGCAGCCGCTGCAGGAAGTAGAGCACGGGGTCGCGCGGCTCCAGGGAGATCGGCGGCTTCTCGAGCGTGAAGAAGCGCTCGCGGCCGGCGTCCCGGTCCGGGCCCTTCGCGATCGCGACCAGCGGCACGTCGCCGGCGCCGAGGTCGGTCAGCACCGCCGCGGCTGCGGAAAGCTGACCCGCGCCGCCGTCGATCAGCACCAGGTCCGGCCAATGCCCGCGCGCCCGGTCGGCATCCTCTGCCAGCGCCCGGCCGAAGCGGCGCTGGAAGACCTCGCGCATCATCGCGAAGTCGTCGCCCGCAGCCTTCGGATCGCGGATCGTGAATTTCCGGTAGGCGCCCTTCACCAAGCCCTCCGGCCCTGCAACGACCATGGCGCCGACGGCATTCGTCCCCTGGATATGACTGTTGTCGTAGATCTCGATGCGCTCGGGAACCGCCGGCAGCCCGAACACGCGGGCGACACCTTCCAGCAGTTGGCGCTGCGTCGCGCTTTCCGCAAGGCGGCGGCCGTGGGCGTCGCGCGCATTGGTCAGCGCATGCTCGACCAGCTTGCGGCGGTCGCCGCGCTGCGGGACGTGGATTTCCACGCGCTGGTCCGCGCGCACCGAGAGCGCCTCGGCCAGCAGGTCCTGCTCGGGCAGCGCGTGGCTCAGGAGGATCAGCCGCGGCGGCACCTTGTTGTCGTAGAACTGGCCGAGGAAGGCGGTCAGCACCTCTTCCAGCGGGAGGTTGCGGTCCTGGGCGGGGAAGTAGGGATGGTTGCCGAGGTTCTGGCCCGCCCGGAAGAAGAACACCTGGATGCAGGTGTGGCCCCCCGCCTGGTGGGCGGCGATCACGTCCGCCTCCTCGATGCCCGCGACGTTGATGTCCTGGTGCGCCTGCACCTGGGTCAGCGCGCGGATGCGGTCGCGGTAGAGGGCGGCACTCTCGAAGTCGAGCGCATCGCTCGCGGCCTGCATGCGCTCGGCCAGGGTGGCCTGGACGGCGCGGCTGCGGCCGGAGAGGAAGGCTTCCGCATCGGCGACCTGGGCGCCGTAGTCCGCTTCCGTCACGCGGCCGACGCAGGGCGCGGTGCAGCGCTTGATCTGGTGCTGCAGGCAGGGGCGGGTGCGCTGGGCGAAGACGGTGTCGGCGCAGTTGCGGATGAGGAAGGCGCGCTGCAGGGCGACGATCGTGCGGTTGACCGAGCCGGCCGAGGCGAACGGTCCGAAGTAGCGCCCCGGCCGGCTGCGCGCGCCGCGGTGCTTGGTAATCATCGGGAACGGGTGGTCGCCGGTCAGCAGGATGTCGGGAAACGACTTGTCGTCGCGCAGCAGCACGTTGAAGCGCGGCCTGAGGCGCTTGATGAGGTTGCTCTCGAGCAGCAGCGCCTCGACCTCGGTGTGGGTCGTGACGATCTCCATCGACGCCGTCTCGGAGACCATCCGGCGCAGGCGGGTGGAGAGCTGGTCGACATGGACGTAGGAGACGACGCGCTTGCGCAGGCTGCGCGCCTTGCCGACATAGAGCACGTCGCCGCGGGCATCGAGCATGCGATAGACGCCCGGGGCGAGCGGCATGGTACGCAGCGCGGCACGGATGACCGCTGCGCCGGCGGCGATCACGCCCTGCGGGGCGGCGCCTTCCGGCTCTTCCTCGACAGCCGTGTCGGGGGTGGCGAGGTCGTCGTCGATCATGGCGCCGCGCCCGCGAAAATCCGTATCCGCGCATGATGACAAGGGGATGACGGGCGCCCAGCGCGCATAGCGCCCTTTTCCACCGAAACTGTGGATAACCTTGTGGCTAATGCGCCCGGGAACTGCGCCGATGCCAAGGACTCCGCGCCTTCCTGCCGTCTTGCCCAATTTCTGGGCAGAATTATCAACCCATTGATTTTACGTCGAAATGTATCGAGCGAGTCGACTCCGTCAGTGTGCAAATTGCCAATCGGCCCCGGATTCCCCTTGACTCGTCCGGATTGCCGGGGATTTCGGCGGCCTGTGCACAAAAGGTGAAGCGGGCGATCGGATTCGGCGTCGGAGCGACCGTTCGGCATGAGCGTCGTCGGGTAACCCGCGGTCATTCCTCGATCTCCGGCCGCCCCGCGGGGGACCATTGCAGGTGCTGTCCGCCGTCCAGCGCGATCATCTGGCCGGTCATCGACGGTGCGCCGATGATGAAGCGGACGGCAGTGCAGATCTCCTCCGGGCTGCTGCCGTGGCCGAGCGGCACGCTGCGGTTCTGGCGGTCGAACTGCTGGGCGCTCTGGCGCGGGCTCGGCAGCGTCGGGCCGGGGCCGATGCCGTTGACGCGGATGCGCGGCGCCAGCGCCAGCGCCAGCGTGCGCGTCAATGTCCACAAGGCGCTCTTGGAGACGGTGTAGGACACGAAATGGGGCGTCAGGTTCCAGACGCGCTGGTCGAGCAGGTTGACGACGACGCCCGACGCCTCGGCCGGCAGGCCGCGCGCCAGCTCCTGCGTCAGCACGAAGGGCGCGCGCAGGTTGGTCGCGAGATGTGCGTCCCAGGATTCCCGCGTCGCCGTCAGCGCCTCGTCGCGCTCGAACAGGGACGCGCTGTTCACGAGGCAGCCGACGGTTCCCAGCGCCGCCGACGCGCGGGCGACCAGCGTCGCCGTCGGCTCTTCGCGGGAGAGATCGGCCTCGACGGCCGTCGCGCACCCGCCGCCGGCGCGAATCTCGTCCACCGTCGCCATCGCCTCGGACGCGGAGGTGTTGTAGTGGACCGCGACCGCCCAGCCATGCCGCGCGAGGTCGAGGGCGATCGCCTGCCCGATGCGCTTGCCGGCGCCGGTGACGAGGGCGACGCGGGGAATGCGGTCGTCCATTCCGATCAGGGGCCCCGGCGACGGCGCCCGCGCGGCGGCTTGCCGGTGGGCTTGGGTGCGGCCGGGCGCGCCGGGCCGCCGCGGGTCGGCCCACCACGCGTCGGAGCCGGTGGGGGCGGCACGCCCATGTCCATCGCTTCCAGCCGGCGGATCTCGTCGCGCAGCCGGGCCGCCTGCTCGAAGTCCAGGTCGGCCGCCGCCTCGCGCATCTGGCGCTCCAGGTCGGCCACGACCTGCGCCAGGTTGTGGCCGATCAGCGGCTTGTCCTCGGCCAGCCCCGTCGACACCGTGACGTGGTCGCTCTCGTAGACGCTGTTCATGATGTCGGCGATGCCCTTGCGCACGCTCTCGGGCGTGATGCCGTGGGCCTCGTTGTAGGCGCGCTGCTTCTCGCGCCGGCGCTGGGTCTCGCCGATCGCGTATTCCAGCGACGCGGTCATGTGGTCGGCATAGAGGATGGCGCGGCCCTCGACGTTGCGCGCGGCACGGCCGATCGTCTGCACCAGCGAGGTGCGTGAGCGCAGGTAGCCCTCCTTGTCGGCGTCGAGGATGGCGACCAGCGCGCATTCCGGGATGTCGAGACCCTCGCGCAGCAGGTTGATGCCGATCAGCACGTCGAAGGCGCCGAGCCGGAGGTCGCGGATGATCTCGATGCGCTCCAGCGTCTCGACGTCGGAATGCACGTAGCGGCAGCGGATGCCCGCCTCGTGCATGTACTCGGTCAAGGCCTCGGCCATCTTCTTGGTGAGCGTCGTCACCAGCACGCGCTGGCCCTTGGCCGCACAGGCGCGGCATTCGGCCAGCAGGTCGTCGACCTGGTTCTCGGTCGGCCGCACGATGCATTCCGGGTCGATCAGCCCGGTCGGGCGCACCACCTGCTCGGCGAAGACGCCGCCCGTGCGCTCCAGCTCCCAGGGGCCCGGGGTGGCCGAAACGAACACGGTCTGCGGCCGCATCGCCTCCCACTCCTCGAACTTGAGCGGCCGGTTGTCGATGCAGGAGGGCAGGCGGAAGCCGTATTCCGCCAGGATCGACTTGCGCTGGAAGTCGCCGCGGAACATGCCGCCGATCTGCGGCACGGTGACGTGGCTCTCGTCGACGATCAGCAGCGCGTCCTGCGGCAGGTACTCGAACAGTGTCGGCGGCGGCTCGCCGGGGCGCCGGCCGGTCAGGTAGCGGGAGTAGTTCTCGATGCCGGCGCAGCTTCCCGTCGCCTGGATCATCTCCATGTCGAAGGTCGTGCGCTGTTCCAGCCGCTGCGCCTCCAGCAGCTTGCCGGCCGAATGCAGCTCGTCGAGGCGGATCTTCAGCTCGCGCTTGATCTGCTCGACCGCCTGTTGGAGCGTCGGCTTGGGCGTCACGTAGTGGCTGTTGGCGTAGACCTTGATCTGCTGCAGGGCGACGGACTTCTCGCCGGTAAGCGGGTCGATCTCGTGGATCGCCTCGATCTCGTCGCCGAACAGCGAGATGCGCCAGGCGCGGTCCTCGTAGTGGGCGGGGAACAGCTCGATCGTGTCGCCGCGCACCCGGAAGGCGCCGCGCATGAATCCCAGGTCGTTGCGCCGGTACTGCAGCTCGACGAGGCGCGCCAGGAGCTGGGTGCGGTTGATCTGCTCGCCCGTCTTCACGGTGAGCGTCATGGTCTGGTAGGTCTCGGGCGAGCCGATGCCGTAGATGCACGAGACGGAGGCGACGATCACCACGTCGCGGCGCTCCAGCAGCGCCCGGGTCGCGGAGTGGCGCATCCGGTCGATCTGCTCGTTGACCGAGGATTCCTTCTCCACATACGTGTCCGTGCGCGGGACGTAGGCCTCGGGCTGGTAATAGTCGTAGTAGGAGACGAAGTACTCGACCGCGTTGTCCGGGAAGAACGACTTCATCTCGCCGTAGAGCTGGGCGGCCAGGGTCTTGTTGGGAGCCAGGACCAGGGCGGGGCGCTGCACCTGCTGGATGACATGCGCCATGGTGAAGGTCTTGCCGGACCCGGTGACGCCGAGCAGCACCTGGTCGCGTTCGCCGCCGCGGGTGCCGCCGACCAGTGTCTCGATGGCGACCGGCTGGTCGCCGGCCGGCGCGAAGTCCGACTGGATGCGGAAGGGCACGCCGGCGTCGGCGACCGGGCGTTCGAGCCGTTCGAGGAGCATGGGCAAGTATATGCGGCCGACCCCCTCGGAAGGCTAGACGGGGCTGCCTGCCGGACTTTTCAGCCGCTTGCCGTCATCCGCCCGGCATCGCCGACAAGGACTCGGGCAGCACCTGGCCGCCGTCGATCACCAGCGTCTGGCCGGTGACGTAGGCGGCCTCGTCGGAGGCGAAGAAGAGGGCGGCGTTGGCGATGTCGTCGACACTGCCGAGGCGGCGCTGCGGGATCGCCCGGGTCATCGTCGCGAGGTACTCGGCGCCGATGCCCTCAAGGCCCTCGGTCATGATGTTGCCGGGCATGACCGCGTTGACGGTGATGCCGTGCGGCGCCAGCTCGATCGCCGCGGTGCGCACGAACCCCAACTGGCCCGCCTTGCTGGCCCCGTAATGCGACCACCCGGTGTAGCCGGTGATCGGCCCGGTGATCGACGAGGTCACGACGATGCGGCCCCGGCCGGCCTGCTTCATCGCCGGCAGGCAGGCGGAGACGGCGAGGAAGGTACCGCGCAGGTTGACGGCGATCACCCGGTCGAACTCGTCGGGCGTCATCGTGTCGAGCGTCGCCGACGGAAAGATGCCGGCATTGGCGCAGAGGATGTCGATGCCGCCGTGCAACCGCTCGGCCTCGGCCGCCATCGCCGCGCAGCCGGCGGGGTCGGCCACGTCGGCTGCGAAGCCGACCGCGGTGCCGCCATCCGCCGCGATGGCCTCGGCGGCCGCCGTGGCGTCGGCGGCGTTGCGGCCCGTCAGGAGGACGCGGCAGCCGACCGCGGCGAAGCGCCGGGCGATGCCACGGCCGATGCCGCGGCTGCCGCCGGTGACGACGACGGAGCGGCCGGCGAGGGAAGCGAGCATCGGGACCTCCTCGGGAAAGGCTCTGGCTCAGGCGAAGCGCTGCAGCAGGCGATCGGCCATCGCGACGGCGCCCGCGGTGTAGCCGGCGCCGAGCTCGCGGGCGATCGGCACCTCGGAATGGGAAGCGAGCCAGCCGACCAGCAGGATGCGGCGCATCGCCAGGAAGACCGGCATCTCCGCCTCGTCCTCGGCGGCGAGCGGCGCGACCGTCCGATAGCCCTCGGCCCAGGCGGCGAGCAGGGCGGGGACGGTCGGGTCGTCCTCCATGAAGCTGACCGCGGCCGCGAAGTCGTAGGCGAGCCAGGAGAAGCCGCAGTCGTCGAAATCGATGACGGTCAGCCGGTCGCCATCGACCAGCAGGTTGGCGAGCCGCAGATCGGCATGAACCAAGCCGTAGCGGGCCTCGCCCCGTCCGAACCGCAGGGTGCGCCGGCGCACCAGGTCGAGCGCGCGGCCCAGCACCGCCTCGCCCTGCGGCTCGAGGCCGATGCCGGCCCGCCACGATCCCCAGATCGGCCGGTCGCCGAACATCGTGTCGAAATCCCAATGCTGACGGCGGAATGCCGGCGGCAGGGGCCAGGCGCGGACATGGGCATGCATGCGCGCGGTGACCGCACCCAGGGTCCGGAACCAGCCGACGAGGTCGTCGCCGCGGTCCGGCTCCTTGCCGGGCGCCA
>JBFWXJ010000243.1:0-9769 GCA_050187535.1 Alphaproteobacteria bacterium
GTCCGCGCCGCGGTCAGGCTCTCGCCCTTGCGGTCGACGCCGACATAGGCGAGGTCGCCGCGCGCCCGCGACAGCAGGTGGCCGAGATAGCCGGTGCCGCAGCCGAGATCGAGCACGCCGTCGCCGGGGCGCGCATTGTCGGCGATGGCCGCGACGATGATATCGAGCTGCTCGGCGCGGGTGGGGTGGCGCCGGATCGGGTCTTCCATCTGCTGGTCCTCAGTTGCCGCTCTTGCCGTCGTCGGCGCGGAAGCCGCCGGGTGCGCGACCGCTCGGTGGAGACGCGGGCGAGCGGGAGAAGAAGTTGCCGAACCAGCCGCCGCCGGGTGCGCCCGGTGTCTCCTGCTGGGGCGGCAACGCGGCGACGGGCGCCGTATAGCCGGGGAAGGCGCGCATCGGCGT
Source organism: Alphaproteobacteria bacterium (assembly GCA_050187535.1). Classification (GTDB taxonomy): domain Bacteria; phylum Pseudomonadota; class Alphaproteobacteria; order ATCC43930; family Allostellaceae; genus Allostella. The sequence goes on from JBFWXJ010000243.1 coordinate 403, forward strand.
GGTCTTCAGCACCTCGGTCATGAAGTTGCGCCAGATCGAGGCGGGCAGGCCGCCGCCGGTGACGCGCTTCATGGCGTGGCCGTCGTCGTTGCCGACCCAGACGACGGCCACGAGGTCGGGCGTCCAGCCGACGAACCATGCATCGCGGTGGTCCTGGGTCGTACCGGTCTTGCCGGCGGCCGGCCGGCCGAGCTGGGCCGCCCGCGCCGTGCCGGACATGATGGTGCCCGACAGCATGGCGTTCATCTCCGCCACGTATTCCGGCGCGACGACGCGGCCGGGGCCGGAGCCGGTGCGGCGATAGAGGACGCGGCCCTGGCGGTCGCGCACCTCGGTGATGGCGTAGGGAATGACGCCTTCGCCGCCGTTGGAGAAGGGCGCCAGGGCAGCCGCCAGCTCGACCGGCGTCACCTCGCTGGTGCCGAGCGCGATGCTGGGGTCGCGGCCGAGATCGCTGGTGATGCCCATGCGATGGGCGACCGCCAGCACCCGGTCGATGCCGACGCGCTGCACCAGCTGCGCCGACACGGTGTTGATCGATTGCGCCAGTGCTGCGGCCAGGGTCGTCTCGCCGATGTTGCGGCCGTCGAAGTTGCGCGGCTGCCAGTTGCCGATGCGCACGGGCTGGTCGACGACACGCGTCTCCGGCCGCCAGCCGGCTTCCAGCGCGGCCAGCCAGACGAAGGGCTTGAAGGCCGAGCCCGGCTGGCGCATCGCCTGGCTGGCGCGGTTGAACTGGCTCTCCGCGTAGTCGCGGCCACCGACCATCGCCTGCACCGCGCCGTCGGGCGCCAGCGCCACCAGCGCCGCCTGCCCGGCATCGGACTTGCCGGCGTCGGTGGCGAGCGTCGCCTGCACCGCCCATTCGGCCAGCCCCTGCACGCGCGGCTGCAGCGTCGTCGAGACAATGAGGTCGGCAGAGGCCACGCCGACATAGCCCGTGACCTGCTCCATCGCCCAGTCGGCGAAGTAGCGGTTGCCCTGCGAGGGGCCGCTGGCCCGTGCGACGGCGGTCGAGTGGGTCTTGGCGGCAGCCGCCTCGTTGGCGGTGAGCACGCCCGTCTCGACCATGTTGTCCAGCACCTCGCCGGCGCGGGCGGCGGCCGCCTCGGGGTCGCGCAGCGGGTTGAGGCGGGACGGCGCCTTCGGCAGCCCACCCAGCATCGCCGCCTCGTAGAGGCTGAGGCGGGCGGCTGGCTTGGCGAAGTAGCGCCGGGCGGCGGCGTCGATGCCGTAGGTGCCCGAGCCGAAATAGATGCGGTTGAGGTAGATCGTGAGGATCTCGTCCTTGCCGAAGCGGCGCTCCAGCCAGAGCGCCAGCAGCGCCTCCTGCACCTTGCGGCGGAACGAGCGCTCGGGCGTCAGGAACAGATTCTTGGCGAGCTGCTGGGTGATCGTGCTGCCGCCCTCGACGAGGCGCCCGGCGCGCCAGTTCTGGTAGAGCGCGCGGGCGACGCCGATCAGGTCGACGCCGAAATGCTGGTAGAAGCGCCGGTCCTCGGTCGCCAGGAACGCGGCCGGCACATAGCCCGGCAGGTCGCGGAGCTGCACCGCCTCGCCATAGACCTCGCCGTAGGTCGCGATGACGCTGCCGTCGGTTGCGAGGAAGGTGACGCCTGGCTTGCGCTCGGTGCCCGCGAGGTTGCGGGTGTCCGGCAGGTCATAGGCGTACCAGGCGACGACGCCCGCGACCGCCACCAGCGCCCAGATGCCGAGGATCAGCGTCCAGCGCACGAGGAAGCCCAGCACGGTGCGGCGCCGGGGCGGCTTCTTGCCGCCGCCACTCTCCGCCGTGCCCCCCGCTGCCTTCACGCCTCGCCTCCTCCGCGCCCGCGACTCGCGGTTGTCATATTACCGCGGGCGTCGTGGCGAATTTCGGGCGGCCGGGATCGACGCGACTGTAATGTGTCGCTTGACACTTTCGCACGCCACCTCATGCTGAGGCATGAAGATTCGGAATGTCATCCACAAGGGACTACGCCGCTTCATCGAGGATGATGGTCCGTCCGGGCTCCAACCTGCAGTGACGGCGAAGCTGCGCCGCATCGTGTCCTTTCTCCAGGATATGGAGCGCGGAGGAGCTGAGAACCGTTCCGACGTGGAAGGCCCATCTGTTGTCGGGCGACCGCGGAGGCACCTGGAGCCTGTTCGTAACCAGGAACTGGCGGCTCACATTCCGGATCGACCAAGCCGAGATCGAGATCATCGACCTCGACTTCGAGGACTATCACTAGGAGGCGCGCATGAGCGTCCGCATGAAAAGTCCGGCTCACCCGGGCGGGTTCGTGAAGAGCGAGATCATCGAGCCCCTCGGGCTTTCGGTGACCGAGGGAGCTCAGGCGCTCGGCGTCACGCGCCCGGCCCTTTCGGCACTGCTCAACGAGCGAGCGAAGCTCTCGCCGGAAATGGCGTTGCGCATCGAGAAGGCATTCGGCGTGTCCATGGACACGCTGATGCGGATGCAGAACAGCTGGGACATCGCCCAGGCCAGGCGCCGCGCGGGAGAGATCGACGTCCAGCCGTTCCGGGGCCGGCCGGCCGCCGCGTGACGGTGGCCGGCGCCGTTCACCGCGGCTGCATGCGGATCGCGCCGTCGAGGCGGATGCATTCGCCGTTGATCATCGCGTTCTCGATGAGGTGACGGACGAGGGCCGCGTACTCGTCGGGCCGGCCGAAGCGCGTCGGGAAGGGCACGCTGGCGGCGAGGCTGTCCTGCACCGGCTGCGGCATGCCGAGCAGCATCGGCGTCCCGAACAGGCCGGGGGCGATGGTGTTGACGCGGATGCCCGAGCGCGCGAGCTCGCGGGCGGCGGGCAGGGTCAGGGCGGCGACGCCGCCCTTGGAGGCCGCGTAGGCCGCCTGGCCGATCTGGCCCTCGAAGGCGGCGACGGACGCGGTCGACACGATGATGCCGCGCTCGCCGTCGGCGTTCGGTTCCAGCCCCTGCATGCCGGCCGCCGCCAGCCGCATCATGTTGAAGGTGCCGATGAGGTTGACCTCGATTACCCGGCGGAAGTCGTCGAGCGACAGCGGCCCGTCGCGGCCGACGATGCGCTGGGCGGGCGCGATGCCGGCACAGTTGACGAGGATGCGCGCCGCCCCGTGCTTCTCCGCCGCCGCGGCGACGGCGGCTGCACCCGAGGCCGCGTCGGCGACGTCGGCCGCGAGCGCGATGCCGCCCGTCTCCCTTGCCACCGCCTCGGCCGGCTCCAGCCGGAGGTCGACGACCGCGACCCGGGCGCCTGCCGCCGCCAGCATCCGCGCGGTCGCGGCCCCCAACCCCGAGCCGCCGCCCGTCACGATCGCCGCCGCTCCCCTGATCTCCATCGTCCGTCTCCTTCGCGCCCCTCGGCGGCGGCCGTGATAGCAAAGCATCCGGCGGCTGGCGACGGGCTTGCCCCTGCGGGCGGCCGGCGGGTATGACGCGGGGCATGGCCAAGGCGACGTTCGGCGACGCGCCGCTTCCCGCGCGCATCCTGGGAATGGCGGGGCTGCTGCCATTCATCGGCGGCGCGCTCGGCGCCTGGACGCTGCCGGCCGAGCAGGCCGGCCTCGCGATCCCGCTGCAGTTCTTCTACGCCTCGGCCGTGCTGTCCTTCCTCGGCGCGATCCACTGGGGGCTGGCGGCCGCCGGCTACGGCGGCCGGGCCGGGGCGGTTCGCTGGGTGCTGGCGGTGCTTCCCTGCCTCGCCGGCTGGGTGCTGACGGCCATCGACATCGAGCCGCTGTACATGGGGGCGGCGCTGACGGCGGCCTTCCCGATCGTGCTGGCAGGCGATGCCGTCGCCGACCGCCGCGGCCTGGCGCCGGCCTGGCACCTCGCACTGCGCATCCCGCTGACGCTGGTCGCGACGGCCGCGCTCGCCGCCTCGACGCTGCGCTTCGTCTACCCGCCGGGCGCCTGATCGGACCTGGCGCCGCCGGCCTTGCGCAGGCGCGCGACCTTGGCTTCGCGATGGACGATATAGATGCCGGCCGCGCCGATGATGAGCCCGCCGATCACCGTGTAGCCGTCGAGCCATTCCGAGAAGAAGGCCAGGCCCAGCAGTGCCGAGAAGGGCAGCCGGGCATAGTCGAAGGTCAGGACGACGGTGGTGTCGGCCGCCGCGAAGGCGCGCGTCATGGTCATGTGGCCGAGCGAGCCCAGGACGCCCGTCAGCACGATGAGCGGCCACATGTCCGGGTCCGGCCATTCCCAGACGAAGAGCGCGATGACGAAGATGAAGGGCGTGTAGTAGAGCGCCATCCAGGTGACGATCGCGTTCGGCGGCTCGGTCCGCGAGAGCTGCTTGATGACGATCGTGTTGACCGCGCTCGACAGGGCCGAGATGAGGGCGGCCACCATGCCGGCATCGAGCGGCGTCCAGCCGGGCCTGAGGATGACCAGCGCCCCGATGAAGCCCGCGACGATCGCCGACCAGCGCCGCAGCCGCACCTGCTCCCCCAGCATGAAGATCGCCAGCACCGTGGTGAACATCGGCGCGGTGAAGCTGAGCGCCGTCGAGGTCGCGAGCGGCAGGTGGGCGATGCTGTAGAACGAGGCCAGCATGCCGGCCACGCCGACCACGGCGCGGCGCAGGTAGAGCGGGTTGTGCCGCCCGAGGCCGGCGCGCCCGGCCCGCACCATCAGCGGCAGCATGAAGAGCAGCCCGAAGAAGATGCGGAAGAACGCCGCCTCGAACGGCGGCAGCCCGCGCTGGGCGGTCAGGTAGCGGATGATCGCGTTGAGCAGCGAGAAGATGACGGCGGCGAGCAGCATCCAGATCGCGCCCTGGACGGGCGGCGACAGGTCCTTCATCCAACGATCGAGCTTGCGGACGGTCGGCATCGGGCGGGCGGTTCGGGGGTGTCTGGCGGGGCGCCGAGACCACGATCCCATCGCGGCCGGAGGCGGGCGCGAACAAGGCTAAGTCGTGGCAGCGGCGGACTCCAGCGCCCTTCCGCCCCCGGCGTTGCACGGCCGCGCCACCAGCGTCTATAGGAACACCGTCCCGCCACAGGAGGATCGGCCTTGTCGCAACCGCTCTGGCAACCCTCGGCCGAGCGCGTCGCCGCCGCGACCATGACGCGCTTCATCGCCTGGCTCGGGCGCGAGCGCGGCGTCGCCGTCGCGGACTATCCCGCCCTCTGGGCCTGGTCGGTCGCCGAGCGCGGGCGCTTCTGGGACGCGCTGTGGGACTTCTGCGACGTGATCGGCGACAAGGGGGCGGAGCCGTTCCTCGTGGATGGCGACCGCATGCCGGGCGCGCGCTGGTTCCCGGGCGCCCGGTTGAACTTCGCCGAGAACCTGCTGCGCCGGCGCGACGGCGCCGACGCGATCGTCTTCCGCGGCGAGGACGAGGTGGCGCGCCGCATGTCCTTCACCGACCTGCACGCGGCCGTGTCGCGGGCGGCCCAGGCGCTGGCCGCGGTCGGCGTCGGCCCGGGCGACCGGGTCGCCGGCTACCTGCCGAACATGCCGGAAACGGTGATCGCCATGCTGGCCGCCGCCAGCCTGGGTGCGGTCTGGTCCTCTTCCTCGCCCGATTTCGGCGTCCAGGGCGTGCTCGACCGCTTCGGCCAGATCGCGCCGAAGGTGCTGGTCGTGGCCGAAGGCTACTTCTACGGCGGAAAGGCCTTCGACCAGGGCGAGAAGCTGGCCGGGATCATGGCCGGCCTGCCGACCGTGGAGCGCCTCGTCGTGGTGCCGTACACGCGCGAGCGCGCACCGCTCGACGGCCTCGGCGAGCGGGCGGTCCATTGGGAGGACTTCCTCGCCCCGTTCGCGGCCGGGCCGATCGGCTTCGCCCGCCTGCCATTCGACCATCCGCTCTTCATCATGTACTCGTCGGGCACGACGGGTGTGCCGAAATGCATCGTCCACGGCGCCGGCGGCACCCTGTTGCAGCACCTGAAGGAGCACCGGCTGCACAGCGACGTGAAGGCCGACGACCGGGTCTTCTACTTCACGACCTGCGGCTGGATGATGTGGAACTGGCTGGTCTCCGCGCTGGCGTCCGACGCGACGCTGCTGCTCTACGACGGCTCGCCCTTCCACCCCGACGGCACCGTGCTGTGGGACTTCGCGGCGGCCGAGCGCGCCACCCTCTTCGGCACGTCGGCGAAGTACATCGACGCGCTCGCCAAGGCCGGGCTGGAGCCGCGCCGCACCCACGACCTCTCGGCCCTGCGCACGATCACGTCGACCGGCTCGCCGCTGGTGCCCGAGGGCTTCGACTACGTCTACCGCTCGATCAAGGAGGACGTCTGCCTGTCGTCGATCTCCGGCGGCACCGACATCATCTCCTGCTTCGCGCTCGGTAACCCGATCGGGCCGGTGTGGCGGGGCGAGCTGCAGGTGCGCGGGCTCGGCCTCGCGGTCGACGTCTTCGACGACGAGGGCAGGCCGGTGCGCGGCGAGAAGGGCGAGCTGGTCTGCACCCGCGCCTTCCCGTGCATGCCGATCTACTTCTGGAACGACCCCGACGGCGCCAAGTACCGGGCCGCCTATTTCGAGCGCTTCCCGAACGTCTGGTGCCACGGCGACTATGTGGAGCTGACCGAGCATGACGGCCTCGTCATCTACGGCCGCTCCGACGCGGTGCTGAACCCGGGCGGCGTGCGCATCGGCACCGCCGAGATCTACCGCCAGGTCGAGCAGCTTCCCGAAGTGGTCGAAAGCCTCGTCATCGGCCAGGACTGGGACCACGACGTGCGCGTCGTGCTGTTCGTGCGCCTGCGCGAGGGGATGGTGCTGGACGAGGGGCTGGCCGACCGCATCCGCCGGCGCATCCGCGCCAACTGCACGCCGCGCCACGTCCCGGCCAGGATCCTCCAGGTCGGCGACATCCCGCGGACCAAGAGCGGCAAGATCGTCGAGCTGGCGGTGCGCAACGTCGTCCACGGCCGGCCGGTCAAGAACGTCGAGGCGCTCGCCAACCCAGAGGCGCTCGACCAGTTCCGCGACCGCCCGGAGCTCGTCGCCTGAGGCACCGTCACGGAATTTCCGCGTGCAACGCCGGCCGCCCCAGGCGATTGTCTCGGGTATCGCGTGACCGGGTCCACACGCATCAACAGGGAGCGCAGCATGGCCTTCGCCTTCCGTAAGCTCGCCGCGGGTGCGGCAGCCGCCGTCCTGCTGGCGGCAGCTCAGCCCGCGCTGGCCGTCGATGCCGCCGCCATCAAGAAGGACCTCGACGCGATCGTCGCCGGCCTGAAGCGGATGGCGGGACCCGGCCCCGCCTTCCAGACCCAGGGTGAGGTAACGGTTCGCCAGCAGGACGGCGGAGTGGTCGTCGCGACCCTGCCGACCTTCGTCGCACGCGGGCCGGAGGGCGTCTTCACGCTCCGGCCGATCACCCTTTCCGTCAAGGACATCGACGCCGACCTGCAGGAGATCCGGCTGGAGGTGCCGCCGCGCATCGACCTCGCCATGCCGGACGGGCGGCCGTTCTTCGCGCTGGTCTTCGGGGCGCAGAACCTCGGCGGCACCTGGCGCAAGTCGATCCAGAATTTCGAATCGGTCCAGATGGCGCTCGATCGCGTCCAGCTGCTCGATCCCGGCCAGAATCCCATGGCGACGATCGAGCGGCTCGGCCTGACCGGCGGCCTCAAGGAGACGCAGCCCGGCCTGTGGAGCGGCACTTTCCGCTTCGCCGTCGACGGCACCCGCGTCGCCGCCCCCGACGGCAGCCAGGCGGCGATCGGCAGCACCTTCTACGAATACGCCCTGAAGGACACCCGCCTCGTCGAGCTGACGAAGCTGGCCGACCAGGCCGGCTTCTCGCTCTCGAACCCGGCGCTGATGATGGCCGGCCCGACGATGACGATGCGGCAGTGGCAGGGGCTGATCGACGCGCTGGCCCAGATGCCGGCCCTGATCGGCGGCATGTCGGTGCTCTACGGCGTGCAGGACATCGCGGTCGCCTCGCCGATGATGGGGCCGCAGCCGTTCCTGCGGGCGGAGAGCATCGCCTTCGGCTTCGGCGTCGCCAACGACGGGGCCGGCGGCGCCTCGCTGTCGCTCGGCATCGACCTGAAGCGCGTCCAGGGGCCGAGCGAGCTGCCGATCGAGATCCCGCCGGCCGCCGTGCCGCACTCGTTCGACCTGCGCATCGAGGTCGACCAGCTGCCGACCGGCGTGGTCTGGGAGGCGTTCTTCGCCAACCTGCGCCAGCAGCTCGCCAATGCGCCGCAACCGCCGCGCGGCCAGCGGCCGCCGCCGGCCGAGGCGATCGTCGAGGCCGCGTTCGGCGCCGCCTTCGGCATGAGCATGCCGCTCGCCATGGAGACCTTCGCCAAGGCGCGCCCGCAGGTCCATGTCCGCGACCTGACGGTGGCCTTCCCCGAGGCGCGCATCGACACGGTCGGCACCGTCCGCTTCACGCCGGAGCTGCCGCAGATGGCGAGCGGCGCCTTCGACGTGAAGCTGGCCGGCCTCGACGACCTGATCGAGAAGCTGGGCAAGGCGCCCAAGACCGACGAGGAAGCGACCGCCGTGCTGGCGCTCACCTTCCTGCGCGGCCTCGGCAAGCCGACGCCCGGCCCCGGCGGCAAGCCGATCTACGTGATCCAGGTGCAGATGACCGAGGAAGGCCGCCTGATCGCCAACGGCATCGACGCCATGAAGATCGTCGAGCTGCTGGAGAAGCGGTAGGGACGCAGACGGCGGCCGGCGTCCCCGGCCGCCGTCAGAACCGCTCGACCCACGGCCGCAACTCGACCTCCCAGGTCCAGGCGCTGCGCGGCTGCTCGAGGATGTGGACGTAGCTGGCGGCGATCGCGTCGGGGTCGAGCAGGCTGTCGGGCTGGTCGGGCGCATCGCGGCGGGCGGCGCTGCGGATGCCGCCGTCGATCACGAAGTGGGCCACGTGGATGCCCTGCGGCGACAGCTCGCGGGCGAGGCTCTGGGCGAGGCCGCGCAACGCGAATTTGCCCATCGCGAAGGGCGCGGACTGGGCGTAGCCCTTGACGCTGGCCGAGGCGCCCGTCAGCAGGATGGCGCCGTGGCGCTTCGGGACCATGATGCGGGCGGCAGCCCGGGCGACGAGGAAGCCGCCGAAGGCGGTGACCTCCAGCGTGCGCGCCACCTCGGTCGGGTCCAGGTCGACGAAGGGGCCGCGCACCCGGTAGCTCGCGTTGTAGACGACGACGTCGGGCGCGCCCATGCGCTCGGTCACCGCCGCGAACAGCCCGTCGACCGCCGCGGGGTCTGCCGCATCCGCCGCGAAGGCGACCGCCCCCGTCTCCGCGGTCAGCGCGGCCAGCTTGTCCGTCCGCCGTGCGGCGACCGCGACGCCGAGGCCGGCGGCTGCGAAGCGGCGCGCGAGCGACGCGCTGAGGCCGCTGCCGGTGCCGACGATGAGGGCCGTCCGATATGCCGTGTCCG
>JBFWXJ010000244.1:0-9725 GCA_050187535.1 Alphaproteobacteria bacterium
CCGACCCCTATTCGCCCGCCCGATATCGCGCCCAGCCCGCCGCGCGCAGCTCGCAAGCCGGGCACTCGCCGCAACCGTATCCCCAGTCGTGACGCCGGCTGCGGTCGCCGCGGTAGCAGCTCGTCGATTCCGCCACGATCGCCTCGACGAGCCCATGTCCGCCGAGCTCCTCGGCGAGCCGCCAGGTCGCGGCCTTGTCGCGCCACATCAGCGGCGTGTGGATGGTGACGCGGCGATCGAGCCCGAGGGTCAGCGCCACCTGCAGCGCCTTCAGCGTGTCGTCGCGGCAGTCGGGGTACCCGGAATAGTCCGTCTCGCACATGCCGCCCACGAGGTGGCGGATACCGCGCCGGTAGGCGAGTGCCGCCGCATAGGTGAAGAAGAGCAGGTTGCGTCCCGGCACGAAGGTGCTGGGCAGCCTCGCCTCGGTCATCTCGATGGCGACGTCGCGGGTCAGCGCCGTCTCGCTGATATGGCCCAGCGTCGCCAGCTCCAGAACATGATCGTCGCCGAGCCGAGCCGCCCAGGCCGGGTCGAGGCCGGCCATCGCGGCGCGCAGCCGCGGCCGCGATTCCAGCTCGACGCGATGGCGCTGGCCATAGTCGAAGCCGACCGTCTCCACCCGCGCGAAGCAGGCCAACGCCCAGGCGAGGCAGGTAGCCGAGTCCTGGCCGCCCGAGAACAGCACCAGTGCAGGCTCGTGGGCGAGCGACATGAGCGGCATCCTGAAGGGTTCAGCGTCCCCTCCGGATAGCACGCCGGCGGAACGGGCCGCAGCAGCCGGGCGTTCTGCCGCCCGGGAAAATCGCCGTGAACGAGAATTACGATCCGGAAGTGCCGCCGCGCCGTGGGGGCCACATCGTCAGCGCCAGCGGCTCGGGCAGCATCACCGACGTCCACAGCGACATCTTCTTCGCTGCGGTCGAGACGACCCGCATGCCGATGACCGTCACCGACCCGAACCGGCCGGATAACCCCATCGTCTTCGCCAATCGCGCCTTCGTGCAGATGACGGGCTACGCCCGGCACGAGATCGAAAGCATGAACTGCCGCTTCCTGCAGGGCCCGGAGACCGATCCGGACACCGTGGCAGCCGTCCGCGCGGCCGTCGCCCGGCGTTCCGAGATCGCGACCGAGATTCTGAACTACCGCAAGAACGGCTCGGCCTTCTGGAACGCGCTCTTCATCTCGCCGGTCTACGACCGGGCCGGGAACCTCGTCTATTTCTTCGGCTCGCAGCTCGACATCTCGCGCCGGCGCGACGCCGAGGACGCCCTGCGCCAAGCTCAGAAGATGGAAGCGCTGGGCCAGCTCACCGGCGGCATCGCGCACGATTTCAACAACCTGCTGCAGGTCATCGTCGGCTATGTCGACGGGCTGCGCGAGCGTGCCGTCCACCACGGTGACCAGCGCATGAGTCGGGCGGTGGAGAACATCGCCTCCGCCGCCCGGCGCGCCGGCACGCTGACCCAGCAGCTCCTCGCCTTCGCCCGCAAGCAGCGGCTGGACGGCCGGCCCGTCAACCTGAACGGCCTCGTCGACCAGATGGGCGAACTGGCCGATCGCACGCTGGGCGACGGCATCCGGGTCGAGCGCCGGCTCGCCCCGGACCTATGGAACTGCCGCCTCGACCCCGTCCAGGCGGAGCTGGCAATCCTCAACGTCCTCATCAACGCGCGCGACGCCATGCCGGAAGGCGGTCGCGTCATGATCGAAACGGCGAACCGCACGGTGCGGCCGGAAGACCTGGCCTCGTTCGGCAACGTCAAGCCCGGCCGCTACGCCGCCATCGCCATCACCGATACCGGGACGGGTATCGCGCCCGAGATCCTGGCGCGCGTGATGGACCCCTTCTTCACGACCAAGGAGGAAGGCAAGGGCACCGGCCTCGGCCTCTCCATGGTCTACGGATTCGTGAAGCAGTCGGGCGGTGCGGTGCGCATCTACAGCGAGGTCGGGCGGGGTACGACCGTGCGCCTGTTCTTCCCGGCGGCGGAAGGGGACTTGCGCCCCGGGCCGAAGGCGCCCGACATGCGTCAGGTGGACCGCCAGGGTACCGAGACGATCCTGGTGGTCGAAGACCGCGACGACGTGGCCGAGCTCGCGCAGTCGATCCTGGAGGACTTCGGCTACACCACGCTGGTCGCCCGCTCGGCCGGCGAGGCGCTTGCGACCCTGGACGGCGCGCAACGCATCGACCTCCTCTTCTCCGACCTCATAATGCCGGGCGGCATGAACGGGGTAATGCTGGCCCGCGAGGCACGTCGCCGACAGCCCCGCCTCAAGGTGCTGCTGACGACCGGCTACGCCGAGGCTTCCCTGGAGCGCACCGACCTGGGCGGGTCGGAATTCGAGGTGATCAACAAGCCCTACGGCCGGCTGGAGCTGATCCGCCGAGTACGCACGGTGCTCGACGGACCCACCGGAACAGGCTGAGCGGCCTTGCCCGTCGCCGGGCGGCCGACTAGGGTCCGCGCCGCTGGGGCGTAGCCAAGTGGTAAGGCAGCGGATTTTGATTCCGCCATTCCCAGGTTCGAATCCTGGCGCCCCAACCAGCCCATCCTATCCGCGCGCCCCCTTGCGGCGCAGCCCGCCCGATGCCGCCAGCGCGGCTGCCGCCAGGAGGGCCGCGGAGATCGCGAGCGCCGACCGCAGGCCGGCCACACGATCGGCCGCCGTCAACGCGGCGAAGGTCGCGACCCCCATCGCCGCCCCGGCCTGCCGGAAGGCGGTGAAGGCGCCCGAGGCGGCCCCGGCGAACGCCGGCGGCACGGACGCCAGCAGCAGCGTCGTCGCGGTCGGTACCGCCATCCCGATCCCGAGGCGCGCGACGATCTGCGCCGGCAGCTCCCCGGCATAGGTCAGGGAGCCGTCCAGCACCACCGCCAACATCGCCGTCCCGCCGGCGGCGACCAGCAGACCGGCGCAGAGCACCCGGCCCGCACCGAAGGCGGCACCGAGCCGCCCGCCGGCCATGTTGCCCGCGATGATTGCCAGCGAGAACGGCACGAAGGCGGACCCCGTTTCGACCGGGCCGTAGCCACGCGCATCCTGGAAATAGAAGGCGAGGCCGAAGACCAGCCCGAAGACCGCGAAGCTGATCGCGAACCCGGCCGCCATCACGCCGCCGACCCCGCGGTCATGCAGCACCGCAGGCGGCACGATGGGGAACGCCGCGCGCTTCTCCACAGCGACGAAGGCCGCAGCCGCAGCGGCGGCCGCTGCCATCGCCGCGCCCGACCACAGCCGATGACCCGACCCCGCCGCCGCCACTGCCGCGACCGACGCGCCCAAAGCGGCGGTCGCCAGGAGCTGCCCTGCCCAGTCGAAGCCGCGCCGCGTGTCGGCCCGGTCGGTATCGCCATCCGCCGGGCCGGTCATCGCCAGGCCGGCGACAGCGACCGCCGCGCTGACGAGGAAGACGGCGCGCCAGCCAGCGTGACCGACGACCACGCCGCTGATCGCGGGTCCGAGGGCGGCCGCCATGCCGCCCGCGACCGCCCAGGTGCCGACGGCACGCACCCGGGCCGCCGGATCGCCGCGGCAGGCATGATTGATGAGCGCCAGCGACGACGGCACCAGCATGGCCGCGCCCGCGCCCTGGACGACGCGGGCCGCGACCAAGGCGCCGAAACCCGGCGCCGCTGCGGCGATGGCCGCCGCCCCGCCGAACAGGACGAAGCCCCAGCGGAAGACCCGCCGGGCGCCGATACGGTCGGCGAGCGCGCCCGAGGCCACCAGCAGGCCGACGAAGGTGATGGAATAGGCGTTGACCAGCCATTGCAGGCGCCCGACATCGGCATCGAGCGAGCGGCCGACGGCGACCAGCGCCACGTTCAGCATCGCGCCGTCGAGCTGCGTCGCGGCAAGGCCCATCGCGGTCGCCAGGGTGGCGGCCGAGGTGCCGATCGTCACGGCCGGCGTGGTGGAAGCGACGTGGTCCGCCATGTCATCTCCTGGGGATGCGAGCGCGGACGCGGTATCTAGGGGATGCCTCCTGACAGCGTGCTGTCAGCAGACCGGCTGACCGAGAAGGGACGATGGCGCGGCGGGCCGACCGGCTGTTCGAGATCATCCAGATCCTGCGCGCCGCCGGCAGGCCGCTGACCGCTGCCGAGATCGCCGAGCGGCTGGAGGTGACGGCGCGCACGGTCTATCGCGACATCGCCGACCTGCAGGCCCATCGCATCCCGATCGAGGGTGCGGCCGGCATCGGCTACGTCATGCGGCCCGGGTTCGAGCTGCCGCCCTTGATGCTGACCATCGAGGAGATGGAGGCGATCGTCACCGGCATCAGCCTGCTGACCCGCGTGCGCGATCCCGTGCTGAAACTCGCCGCGTCCAGCGTGCTGGAAAAGGTGAAGGCCGTGGTGCCGCCCGACCTGCGGCCGCACATCGACTACCCCGCGCTCTTCGTGTCGGACGGCAGCGCCGCGGAGCCCGAGGGTGTCGAACCCGCCGACCTGCGCCGCGCCATTCGCACCGGCCGCAAGCTGCGCGTCCGCTACGTCGATGCGGGGGGCCAAGCCTCGGAACGGACGCTGTGGCCGATTGCGGTCCTCTACTATGTCGATGCCACGCTGATCGCCGCGTGGTGCGAGCTGCGCCGGGACTTCCGGCACTTCCGCATCGAGCGGATCACGGCCTGCGAGATCCTGGCGGAGCGCTATCCCGAAAGCCGCCGGCGCCTGCTCGCCGCCTGGCGCGCCTACGAGGCGAGCCGCCCGCGGGAGCTCTCGCCGCCGCCATGAACCTGATGGCCCGCATGTCCGACGCAGCATGAGGGCCGCTATGCTGGTGGCCGGGCTCCCGGGGAGAGGGTCGTCATGGAATGGGTGGTTCTGGGCGTCGTCGCGCTCGTCGTCGTCTACCTGATCGTCATCTACAACCGGCTGGTGGCCCTGCGGCAGACGGGCAACCAGGCCTGGGCCGACATCGACGTGCAGATGAAGCAGCGCCACGACCTCGTCCCCAACCTGGTGGAGACGGTGAAGGGTTATGCCGCCCATGAGCGCGGCACGCTGGAAGCGGTCATTACGGCGCGCAACGCCGCCACCGCGGCCACCGGGCCGGTGCAGGCGGCCCAGGCGGAGAACGCGCTGACGGGCGCGCTCGGCCGCCTCTTCGCGCTGTCGGAGTCCTATCCGGACCTCAAGGCCAACGCCAACTTCATGGAGCTGCAGCGCGAGCTGGCCGACATCGAGAACAAGATCGCGGCCGCCCGGCGCTTCTTCAACAACGCGGTCTCCGAATTCAACGCAGCGATCGAGCAGTTCCCGGCCGTGCTGTTCGCGGGCGCGCTCGGCTTCCGCGCACGCGAGTTCTTCGAGGTGCCGGCCGAGAGCCGCGCCGCGGTCGAGGCGGCGCCCAAGGTCTCGTTCTGAGCCGCCCGAGGGCACGGGAGGACGCGCCATGGCGGCTGCCACCGGGCTTAGGACGCATGTCTGGAACAACGCGCTGAAGTCGGTGGCCCTGCTGGCCGGGTTTCCCGTCCTGCTGCTGCTGGTCGTCTTCGCCTTCGCCGTGCTGCTGGAGGGGCTGGGCGATGCCGGCGTCGGCGAGGGCCTCGGCAATGCCGTGCGCAGCCTGCCCGGCTTCGTGCCGATCGCCATCGCGGCCGCACTCGTCTGGTTCGCGATCGCGTGGTTCGCCAATGTCCGCATGATCGCCGCGCTGACCGGCGCCCGCACGGTGACGCGGACCGACGAGCCGAAGCTCTACGACCTGCTGGAGAACCTCTGCATCTCGCGCGGGCTGGCGGTCCCCCGGCTCGGCATCATCGAGACGGACGCGCTCAACGCCTATGCCGCCGGGGTGACGCCGGCGCAGCACACCATCGTCGTCACCCGCGGCCTGGTGAATACCCTGGCGCCGGCCGAGCTGGAGGCGGTGCTGGCGCACGAGCTGACCCATGTGCGCAACGGCGACGTGCGGCTGCTGATGGTGGCGACGGTCTTCGTCGGCATCATCTCCATCGCGGCCGACCTGGTGGCGCGCAGCAGCCGGCATGTCCGCGTTCCCACGCGGAGCTCGTCCGGCAGCCGCAAGGGCGGCGGTGGCGCGATCGTGCTGATCCTGATCGCGGTCGCCTGCTTCTTCGCCGCCCGCCTGCTCGCCGTCGTGATCCGCTTCGCGCTCTCGCGCCGGCGCGAGCTGATGGCCGACGCCGGCGCGGTCGAGCTGACCAAGGACCCCGACGCGATGATCGCGGCACTGCGCAAGATCGAGGGCCGCTCGCAGGTCGCGGGCGTGCCCGAGGACGTGCGGTCGATGTTCATCGACTCCGCGAGCGAGCCCGGTTTCCTCTCCCGCCTGTCGGCGACCCATCCGACGATCGCCGAGCGGATCGCCGCCCTGGTCGCCTATGCCGGCGGCCGCGATCCCGGCCCGCGGCCACCCGAACCGGCAGCCGCCGAGCCCGCCACCCCGGCCCCCGGGACGACCGGCCCCTGGGCGAAGCTGCGTGCGGCGGCCGGTCGCCCGGCTGCAACCGGTCAGGTGTAGTCTCTGCGCAGGACGAGGCGAATCGGCGGAACGGGGGCGTGACGGCGGCGGACACGAACGCGGGCGACCGGGTAACGGTGACGCTGAGCGCCGTCGTCGTCGCGGCGACGCGCGCCGGTCCCCTGGTGCTGACCCTGCGCGACGGCGGCGGTCGGCCGCCGAGCCTGCCCTCCGGTCCGCTGGAGGCCAATCACCGCACGCTCGAAGCGGGCCTGCGCGCGTGGGTGGAGGAGCGGACCCACCAGTCGATTGGCCATGTCGAGCAGCTCTACACCTTCGGCGACCGCGACCGCGGCGGCCCCGGCGGCGGCGGACGGGCCTTGTCGATCGGCTATCTCGCCCTGGTCCGCGAGGCGCGGCCGCCCGCCGCCGAGGATGCGGGCTGGCACGACTGGTACCGCCACTTACCCAGGGAGGACCGCCGCGACGGCCGTCCGCCGGTGCTGGATGCGATCGAGGACGGCCTCGCCCGCTGGGTCGCCGCCGCCCCCGCCGGCGACGAGCGGCGCCGGCGCGGCGAACGGGTCCGCACGACCTTCGCCGGCGGCGACGCGCCCTGGATCGAGGATCGCGTCCTGGAGCGCTACGAGCTGCTCTACGAGGCGGGCCTAGTGGCCGAGGCGGCGGGTGCCGCTCCCGTCCCGTCGGAACCGATGGCCGCCGATCACCGGCGCATCCTCGCGACCGGCATCGGCCGGCTGCGCGGCAAGATCAAGTATCGCCCGCTCGTCTTCGAGCTGATGCCGCCCGCCTTCACCTTCCTGCAGCTCCAGCGGACAGTGGAGGCCCTGGCCGGTGTCCGCCTGCACAAGCCCAACTTCCGTCGTCTCGTCGAACAGCAGGGGTTGGTGGAGGAGACCGGCGAGACGACCCAGGAGACCGGCGGCCGCCCGGCCGGCCTTTGGCGCTTCCGCCCGGAAGTCACCCTCGAACGGCCGACGCCCGGGATGAAGCTGCCACGGACGCGGCTCCCTGCGGGCTGAGAATCGATGCCATTGACAGTCTAATACTCAGAATTAGTATATTCGGCGTTCCCTCAATGGGTTGATCGCAGGGTTGTCTGCGATCGAAATACTCATAACGAGTTTAAGAGAGGTCGCCATGGCACCCGATGGCTCTCCGCCAGCAAGCGTCCGCCACCCCTCCGATATCGCCGCCCTCGATGTGGCGCGCCGGCGTCTCGCCGCGGTCTTCCCGCCCTCGGCCTGGCCCGAGCTGGAGCCCGACATCGCCGCCATCCTGCGCCTGAAGCGCGAGCGCAACGCCGTCGTGCTGGCGCACAACTACCAGACGCCGGACATCTATCACGGCGTCGCCGACATCGTCGGCGACTCCCTGGCGCTGGCGCGCGAGGCGGCCCGCACCGACGCGGCGACGATCGTCATGTGCGGCGTCCACTTCATGGCCGAGACCGCCAAGATCCTGAACCCGGACAAGACGGTCCTGATACCGGACCCCGCCGCCGGCTGCTCGCTCGCCGCCTCGATCACGGCGGACGACGTGCGGCTGCTGCGCAGCCGCCATCCGGGCGTGCCCGTCGTCGTCTACGTCAACACCTCGGCCGAGGTGAAGGCGGAGGCCGACATCTGCTGCACCTCGGGCAACGCCGAGAAGGTCGTCGAATCGCTCGGCGCCGAGACGGTGCTGTTCCTGCCCGACGAGTACCTCGCAAACTGGGTCGCCGGCCGCACCCGCACGCGGATCATCGCCTGGCACGGCCACTGCGAGGTGCACGAGCAGTTCACCGCCGCCGACATCGCCCGGGTGCGCCGCCAGCATCCGGGCCTGGAGGTGGTCGCCCATCCCGAATGCCCGCCGGACGTGCTGGCGGCGGCCGATTTCGTCGGGTCGACCGCGCAGATGACGGACCGGCTGCGCACCCACCGCCCGCCGCGCGTGCTGCTGCTGACGGAGTGCTCGATGAGCGACAACATCGCGGCCGAGGTGCCCGACGTGGAGCTGGTGCGCGCCTGCAGCCTCTGCCCGCACATGAAGCGCATCGAGCTGGCCAAGGTGCGTGCGGCCCTGGAGACCATGACGCACGAGGTCCTGGTCGACCCCGCCGTCGCCGACCGCGCGCGCCGCTCGGTCGAGCGCATGCTGGCCGTCCGATGAGCGCCATCCTCGGGCTGGAGGGGCCGCCCGCCCTCCTCGTCGAGCCGCTCGTCCGCGCCGCCCTGGTCGAGGACCTGGGCCGTGCCGGCGACATCACCACGACCGCCGTGGTGCCGGCGGAGGCGCGCTTCAGGGGCGTCGTCGCGGCCCGCCAGAAGGGCGTCGTCGCCGGTGTCGATGCGGCCGCCATCGCCTTCCGCCTCGTCGACCCGGCCATTTCTGTGACCGTCGTCCGCGGCGACGGCGTGGCGGTCGCACCGGGTGACGCCGTCATGAAGCTCGATGGGCCGGCGCGCGGCGTCATCACGGCGGAGCGTGTCGCGCTCAACTTCCTCTGCCACCTCTCCGGCATCGCGACGGCGACGGCGGGGCTGGTCGAGGCCGCCCGCCCGCACAAGGCGCGCATCACCTGCACCCGCAAGACCACGCCCGGCCTGCGCGCGCTGGAAAAGCACGCGGTGCGGGCGGGCGGCGGCGTCAGCCACCGCTTCGGCCTCGACGACGGCATCCTGATCAAGGACAACCACGTCGCGGTGGCGGGCGGCGTCGGCCCGGCGATCCGCCGGGCACGCGCCGCGATCGGCCACATGGTGAAGCTGGAGGTCGAGGTCGACGATCTCGACCAACTCGCCGAGGCGTTGGCGGAAGGTCCGGATGCCGTGCTGCTCGACAACATGGCCCCGGAGACGCTGCGGCAGGCGGTCGTCTTGATCGCCGGCCGGGCGGTCACGGAGGCGTCGGGCCGCGTCACCGCCGAGACCGTGCCAGCGATCGCGGCCGCGGGCGTCGACATCATCTCCGCCGGCTGGATCACCCACAGCGCCCCCGCCCTCGACCTCGGGCTGGACGCGGGATAGCGGCGCCCTCCGGGCGGTTGCGGCGGTGCCACCCGGCGGGACAGACTGCCCTCCGGGGGAGGACACCGCCGGTGGCGCGTACTGCAGCGAACTGGAGCGCGAACCAGGAGGAACCGCGGGGCAGCTGGCTGAGCCGGGCGCGGGCCGCGGCGCGCCGGCACCCTGTCGCCATGCGCGAGCTCGGTCTGATCGGCGCGGTCGCCGCAGTCCTCGCCTATATCGCCTTCGCCGTCGACATCTTCGTGCTGG
>JBFWXJ010000245.1:0-9717 GCA_050187535.1 Alphaproteobacteria bacterium
GCGCGCGATGCGCCCGAAGACCACCATCTCCAGCGCCAGGAGGCGGCCGCCCGGCGCCACGTCGGCCTCGGTCTTCCGGCGCAGCCGCGCACCGTCGAAGAGGATCGTCTCCTGCGGTAGCCATTCGAGCCAGGCGCCGTCGCCGGCGGCGAGGCCGACCCCGATGCGCGCATCGGCGCCGGTCGACCGGTAGACCTTCTCGGCCGCCTGGGTCCCGACCGAGGCGACGGCCCCCGCGTCGGCGGCGAGCGAGAGGCGGATGCGGTCGCCGCCCGCGATGCCGCCCGAGGTGGTGACCACGACCGCCGTTGCCGGCTCGCCCGACGGCGGATCGGGAAACAGCAGGCGGACGGGATCCGACTGGTGCAGGTCGGCCAGCCGTGCCCGGCTTCGGCCGGCGGCGAAACGCACCAGGCCGGCACCGTTGCTGCGCTGCAGGTGGAGCGGGGCGGCGGGAGGATCGGGCTCGAAGGGCACCATCGCGCCCAAGCTAGCATCGTGCCGGGGGACCCCCACGCCGAGTCCGAATCACTGGGCGGCCGTGGAACTCCGTCGCGGGAGTCACGTTTCATAGGCCAGTTCAGCAATCCGCGTCATGGCGAAGGCCGGACGTGCCCCTCGGTCCAAGTCCCGATCAAATGGAATGGAAAGCCGCAGGGCGACACGAACATCCGAAACCGGCGCGGAATGTCCGAACCCGGGTGGATGCCACCGGCGATCGCCCGGAAATGAGCACGGACGTGCCCCAATTCCGCCCCGATCGCAGCGTTGTCCTTGGTGACACGCACTCAAGTTGGAGGTTACGATGTTCAAGATCTCGACCGCCGGCGCCCTGATCGCGGGTGCTCTCGCCCTCTCCGCCTGCGGCTATTCGCAGGGTGATCGCGCCCTCAGCGGCGGCGCGCTCGGCGCGGCCGGCGGTGCGGCGATCGGCGGCCTGACGGGCGGCAGCGTCCTCGGCGGCGCGGTCCTGGGCGGTGCCGCCGGCGCGGCGGCGGGCGCCCTCACCAGCCCGCGCGACATCAATCTCGGCCGGCCTGCCTGGCGCTGACGCCCGGCACCATTTCGCGACGAGCGGCGGCGGGCTCTGCCCGCCGCCGCCTTCGTTTGCGCGGCGCTAGCCGACGTCGAACAATTTGCCTCGCGGATTGGCCACGCGCAGCGTCACGGCCGCTTCGCCCAGGGCGGCAGTCACCCCCGGGCGTTCCAGCTGAATGCGACGTGCGGCAGCGTAGAGTTCGATATTGTAGCGGTTGTGGTCTGCCACCATGCCCCCGTATCGCTCCATCAACTCGACTTTCAACGGGTCGCGCCCTTCCTTGGCGCGCGGCGCCTTCACATTGGGCCCGCCGTATTCGGTGAGGATCGCCGTGACGAAGGCACCGAGCTCCGCGGTGAGACCGACGAACCGGCACGATTCCAGGTTGGCCACGGCCCGTTCGATCGAGGACCAGTCGATGTCGCTCTCGCCCGAGAGCAACCGGGTCGCCATGTTGGACAACCCGACATTCCGAACGTAGTGCTCGAACGCCTCGGCCGTCGCGACGCGATCGCGGTGGCGCGACCGCCAGAGGTATTCCGACGCCACCCGCTCAACCGGTTCCCGCAGGACGGTGGCGCAGTGGATCGGCCCGGGCACCCGGTGATGCATGCCGAACCAGCAATGGCCGCTGTACACGAGCACGCGCGGATCGCCGAATAGGCCGCGCGGCGGGTCCGTTCGCCGCATTCCCACCGGGGTCGGGACGAAGCGGCAGATGTGGTCCCGGAACTTTGCGAGAGCGAAGAGTACGGCATTGACGGTCGTCCCGGCCGCCTTGGGCACATGATAGAAGAAGAGTGGGACCTCGATCGGCTCGTGGCGCCGGAAGGCCCGATAGAGATCGGTTGCAGATTCCTTTCCGGTCATGGCGTTCCGCTCCGGCCCGGCGACGGGGCCGCCTCCCGCCGATCCTGCGCTGCGGCCAGCACGCGCTTCAGCACCTTGCCCTGCTCGTTGCGCGGCAGGCGCTCCATGACGATGATCTTGCGGGGTGCGCGCACGCCCAGACGCTCCCGCGCGAAGGCCAGCAGCGCCCGCCCGTCGGGGGCGGCGCCTTCGCGCGGCTCCACGGCGGCCACCGGAATCTGGCCGTGGACGCCGGAGGGCACGGGATAGGCCGCGGCCTCCGCCACCATCGGATGCTCCTCCAGCACCCGTTCGATCTCTCCCGGAAATATGTTGATGCTGTTGAGGATGATCATGTCGTCGACGCGGCCGTGGAAGACCAGCCGGCCGTCCCGTCCGAGCGACATCAGATCCCCCGGCTGGAACCAGCCCTCGCGGAAGAAGCGCCGGGTGGCCACGGGGTCGCCGACATAGTCCGTGACCATGCCGGGCGCGCGGATACGGACCTCCCCGACCGAGCCTGCTTCCTGCGGCCGCCCATCGTCGTCGACGATGACGACCTCCATGCCGGCGAGCGGCCGGCCGACGATCTCGGCATCGGGCGACTGCTCCTCGGGTGCGGCGATGGAGATGCCGGGCATGCCGCCGATCTCGGTCGCGCCATAGGAGATGAACAGGCGCTCGCTCACCCGCTCGCGGAAATCGGCGCGCAGGCCGCCGGACACCCGCGAGCCGCCGATGCGCACGCGGGTGAACTCCGGCAGTCGTCCCTGCTCCGCGCTCGCATCGACCAGGGCGCGGGCGTGATAGGTGCTCATGTCGAACCAGGTCACACCCTGCTCGCGGCAGAGCGTCGGCAGCGGCGGGTCGGCAGGGTCGCGGAAGATGCAGGCGCCGCCGTGATCCAGGCAGTAGAGCCGTAGCCGCTTGCCGTTGTTGTACTCGACCGGGGCCGGCTGGAGGATGCGTTCGCCCCCGTAGTCCTGATACGCGACGGATGCCTGCGTCGCGATCTGCGTGCCGCTCAGCGAGACGAGCTTGACCGTGCCCGTCGTCCCCGATCCGGGCAGGTAGATCGCCGGCCTCTCGTCGGCGTCCGAGCTTGCGCTGCCGCCCCGTGCGCGGCCGTCGAGCCCCAGGCCGGCGGAAAGGCGGCAAGTGACGCCGACGCGCTCGGCGAGCCGGTCGCGCATCGCGGGCGGATCGTGCGAGCCGAGCGTGATCTGCGCGGCACCGGTCCGCATCAGCGCCAGGCAGGTGACGAGGTGGTCGATCTCGTTGGCGATCGTCAGACCGACGACGTCGTCGGCGCCGATGCCGAGCCGGGCCAGCGCCGCGGCGCGGTCCTCCACCTGGTCCATGAGGGCGCCGTAGCCGACCACCGTCCGCCCACGCACCAGGGCCGGGGCGTGGGGCCGGGCGGCCGCATGCCGCGCCAGTCGTCCGAGGAACACCTGCTGCCACCTCCCCACGCGCCGCCGGGCGCGTCGCGATAGTAAGAGCCCGCGTGCGGGCGGCAACCATGTCGGCGAATTGCCGATTGCCGACGCGATCGGCCCGCGGCTAGGTTCCGCCGTGACAATGGAGACGATCGCCCCGAGCCCCGGCAGGGTCGGCCATCCGTCCGGAGCGGCGGCCGCGGCTTGCGTCGATCGCGGCTGGCGCGCGGCCGATGCCGGGCTGCCGACGGTGCCGCCGCCGGCTTCGTGGATGGCCGTCGCGTCCGGCGGCGAGCCGCCGGCCCCGATGCCCGGCGCGGCCGCTGCGGCGCCCGCGGACCCGGAAACGGCGGCGATCGTCGATCGGCTGGAGAACGGGCCGGGCTTCGCCGTCGTTCGCAGGCTGCCCGTCGCCGGCCGGTCCCTCGACGAGGTCCGCACGCTCTTCCGCGCTCTCTGCCACCGTCTCGGCACGCCGGTGGCGCAGACCCGCCAGGGCGACGTGTTCGTCGACGTCGCCCATGGCGAAGGGCCGGCCGCCGCCAAGGTCGGACGCTGGTACGGCAGCCGCGCGGAGCTGTCGTTCCACACCGACCGCTGCGACCTGCTGGCGCTGCTCGCCGTCCGCGGCGCCCGCTCGGGCGGCGTCACCCGCATCGTCAGCTCGGTCGCCATCGCCGAGGAGATCGCGCGCACGCGTCCCGATCTCGCCCGCGTCCTCGGCGAGGACTTCTCGTGGCGGGTGCCCGAGGTGCCGTTCCCCGGCGCCCCACCCGTCTTCCGGCAGCCCGTCCTGGCTCATCGCGACGGCAGATTCTCGTGCTGCTTCAACCGTTTCCAGATCGAGGCCGGACACCGCTTCCCGGGCCAGGAGCGCCTGTCCGCGGCCCAGGCCGAGGCGCTCGACCTGTTCGAGCGGCTGGCCGGCGCCGACGGCTTCGCGCTGTCGCTCCGGCTGGAGCCGGGCGACCTGCAGCTGGTCAACAACCACATCGTCCTGCATGCGCGCTCGTCCTACGAGGACGACGCGGCGGCGGGCCGCCTCCTTCTGCGGGCCTGGCTCTGCTCCGCGGCCAGCCGCCCGCTCCATCCCGCCCGTGCCGTGGCGTTCGGCGGCTGCGCGCCGGGCACGGTGCGCGGCTACTATCTTCCCGGGCACGGAACCGCATGACGACGATGGACGACCAGGGCATCCGGCGCGTGCTGGTGGAGGCGCTCGAGATCGGCGCCGTGGCGGCGATCCACCGCCCGGAGCTGCGCGAGCCGTTCCTGGCCGGTGAAGGCGATGTCGAGCTCGCCGGGCTGGACATGGACAGCCTCGCGCGCATGGAGCTCTGCATCGCGATCGAGGTCGAGACCGGGGTCTCTTTGACGCCGGACGAGCTCGATGGCTTCGCGACATTGGGCGATCTCGCACGCCAGATCGCCGCGCGCAGCCAGTGACCGAGGCCTACGCCGAGCGGCTCGCCGCCTGCCGGACCATCAACGAGATGAACCGCCTCCACATCGCCTTGGAAGGCGTCGTCGCGCCGGCCGAGTTCGAGCGGATGGTGGCGGGCGTCGATCCGGCCACGCTCCCTCCCGCCGCCGTCCACTGGATCGGCCGCGTGCGTTCCTTTCTCGATCGCAGCGGGCAGCCGATCCAGGACTACGCCATGCACCGCTTCGGGGAATGGGCGCGCCTCTATCATCATCCGAGCCGCGGCCCCGACGGTCGCGGTCTGCTGATCGGCTTCACCGGGGACGCGCACCGGCTGATGGTGCCGATGCCGGCCTTCCTGCAGCATTGCCCGGCCGGGCGCTTCGACGTGCTGGTGCTCAGCGATCCGACCTTGTCCTATTTCCTGCACGGCATCCGCGGGGTGGCCGACGACTTTCCAGGGCTCCTGGCGGCGATCGAGCGGATGATCGGCCGCCGGCGCTACGCGCGGGTCTGCACCCTGGGGACGAGCGGCGGCGGCATCGCCGCGGTGTGGGCGGCGCTGGCGCTGGGCCTGGACAGCGCGATCGCCGTCTGCCCGACCAGCCCGACCGTCGAGGATCCGCGGATCGCGGCGAGGGGGCTGAGCTACGCCGGATTTCTCGAAGCAGCGCAGCGGCCGAAGCCGGAGCGGACGCGGATCCGGCTGGCCTTCGGGGCGGAATGCGCGCGCGACGTGGCGAAGGCGACGGCGCTCGCCGAGCTGATCCCGGCCGAGCTGCATCCGGTCGCCGGAATCTCCGGCCACAACGTGCTCTACGAGCTTCTGCGGCTGGGGGGGCTGCGCCGGTTCCTCGAGGCGATGCTGCCCGATCCGGCGCCTCCGGCATCGCCGGCCGGTGTCTAGTGCGGCGGCCCGTCGTCGACGAAGCGGTGGACGTGGTGCGGCTCCGCCGCCATCGCCCGGCAGAAGGAGCCGACGACGCCTTCGACCGCGCGCGCCATCCGGTGGGCGGCGGCGTTCGCACCGCGCAACCGCTCCATCGCGGCCTCGCAGCGGTCGATCAGCCGGTCGAGGTCGAAGAGGGCGGGGCGTCCGCCCGCCACCACCATCCGCCCGGCGACCATGACCCCATCGACGCCGGTGCCGTCCTCGGCATTGACGATCTGCAGGGTCGGGTCGTTCAGCGGCACGTAGTTCAGGCTGCGCCGGCGCAGGAACACGATGTCGGCCGCCCAGCCGGGCGCGATGCGGCCGATCCGCCCCTGGAAGCCGAGCGCCCGGGCGCTGCCCTCGGTCGCCATCCGGAAGACCTCGGCGCCGCCCAGCCACCGCTCGTAGTCGGGGCCGCGCACGCGCGAGGTGAAGGACGCGAGCCGCATCGCCTCGAACATGTTGAGGTTGTCGGAGCAGGTGCGCGAATCGGTGCCGATCCCGACCGTCAGCCCGTGGTCGCACATGCGCCGCACCGCCGCCAGGCCCGAGCCGTAGCGCATGTTGCTGGCCGGGTTGTGCGCGACTGCGGCACCGGCGCCGGCCAGGCGCTTCATGTCCTCGTCGTCGAGCCACACGCCGTGGGCGGCAGTGAAGCCCGGGCCGAGGACGCTCAGCCCGTCCAGGTGAGCGGTCAGGCTCCGGCCGTAGCGGCGTGCGCCGGCTACCGCCTGCACCTTGGATTCGGCGAGGTGGGTATGCAGGCCGACGCCATGATCGGCCGCCATCGCCGCCGCCCGCCGCCAGAAGTCGTCCGAGCAATGCAGCGGGATGGTGGGCGCGACCGCCATGCGCACCCGTTCGCGGTCGAACCGCCAGCCCTCCAGGCTGCGTCGGGTCGTCTCCAGAATGGCGGCGCCGTCGTCGTCCGGGCCGCCCGAATAGGCCGAACGCGCAGCCTCGGGCAGCGCCTCCAGCAGCCCCGGCACCGCGCGGTAGAAGGATCGCGAGGCGATCAGCGGCGCCACGACCGCGCGCATGCCGGCGTCCGCGTAGGCCTGCGCCACCGCCGCGAGCCCCTCCTCGGACGGGGCGGGAAACTCGTAGAAGAGGTCGTAGCAGGCGGTGCAGCCCTTGCTCAGCATCTCGGCCGCGCCGAGGAGCGCCGAATCGTACTTGTCCTGCAGGGTCTGGTTGCCGCGGATGGAGGGGTTGAGGTGGAGCGCCAGCTCGAGGGTCCATTTGTCGCCCGGGCTGCGCGGCAGGTTCCCGTGGCTGTGGGTGTGCGCGTTGACCAGCCCCGGCATCAGGAGGCGGTCGGTCGCGTCGACGACCGTCGCGTGATCGGGCGCCGGCGCCCCGGGCGGGTCGATGGCGGCGATGCGCCCGTCGACGACGAGGATGTCGCGCGCCTCGGCCCTGTGGGCGGCGGCGTCGACCAGAAGGCCATGGCGGATGATCGTAGTGGTGCTCGGCATCGCGGTCCCGGGACGAGGAAGGCGAACGAGTACCATGGTGCGGCCGCCGCCGGGGAACCGAAGACATGACCGCGCCGCCGGCCATTCTCTTCGACGCCTTCTACGACCAAGCCGCCCATGCGGGGCGCGTCCGTCCCTATGTCGTCTGCTCGTCGCCGCGATCGGGATCGACGCTGCTGTGCCACCTCCTCATTCGGGCGGGCGGCCTCGGCGTGCCGGCGGAGTACCTGACGCGCAGCGCCGATCTCGATCCGCTGCTGCGGCGGGCCGGCGTCACCGGCACGACGGACCCGCCCGAACTCGAGCGCTATCTCGACTGGCTCTTCCGGTACCGCAGCGGCCCGGACGGGATGTTCGGCATCCAGCTCCAGTTCAACCAGGTCGAGGACCGCGCCCGTGCGCCGGCGCTGCAGAAGCTGCTGCGCCACGCGCGCTTCGTGTACCTCGTGCGGCGCGATCCCATGGCCCAGGCGATCTCCTTCGCCATGGCGCGCGGCACCCGCCGCTTCCACGAGGCGGCCGACGCGCCGCGCAGCGACGAGGCGCCCCGGTTCGACCTGCGGCAGGTCCGCGAAGCTTCGAAGGCGATCGCGCTGGAGGCCTTCGGCTGGAGCGCCTTCTTCGAGGCCAACCGCATCCAGCCGCTGACGATGGCCTACGAGGACATGATGGCCGATCCCGGCTGGACCTGCCGGCGCATCGCCGAGTTCCTGGGTGCCGCGACCCCGGCGGAGGTCGCGCTGGACGACCTGCCGCTCCGCCGCCAGCGCTCGCCCGCCTACGACGCCTGGCGCGACGCGCTCCTGCGCCATTTCCGCATCGGCTCGCGGACCGGCACGGCGGATGCACGGGGAATCGACGACGGCCCGGCCTATCGCGCCGGACCGGGACCGCGGCCGGATGAGGAGCAACCATGATCGGCGTTCGGAGAATCCTCGCGGCGGCGCTCCTGCTCGCCGGCATGCCGGCGGCGCATGCCCAGGAGCTGCGCATCGGCGTCCAGGTGGAGACGACCGCGGTCGATCCGCATTTCGCCAGCCTGAGCGCCAACCTGGCGCTGGGGATGCAGGTCTACTCGGCGCTCGTCGACCGCGACGAGGCGCTGCGGCTGCGGCCCGGCCTGGCGCTCTCCTGGAAGATGCTGGACGAGACGGGCTGGGAGTTCCGGCTGCGTCCGGGCGTGCGGTTCCACGATGGGCGCGCGCTCACCGCGGCCGACGTGAAGTTCTCGATCGAGCGGGTGGCGGCCGTGCCCAACAGCCCCTCGCCGCTCACCGGCTATACGCGCGCCATCCGCGAGATCGAGATCGTCGATCCGCTGACCCTGAGGGTGCGCACCGACGGGGTGTTCCCGCTGCTGCCGCTCTATCTCAGCGGCATCGCGATCCTGTCGCGCGCGGCGCTGGAGGAGGTGGCCTCGCCGGAGAACCGGGGCGGCGCCCTGCTGGCGACGACCGAGCAGATCAACGCCGGCCGCGGCGCGGTCGGCACCGGGCCGTTCCGCTTCGTCGAATGGAAGCGCGGCGAGCGTCTCGTGATGGAGCGGTTCGACGGCTATTTCGGCGAGGCGCCGCAATGGCAGCGGGCGACCGTGGTGCCCCTGTCGAACAATGCCGCCCGGGTCGCCGCCCTGCTCTCGGGCCAGGTCGACATCATCGACTACGTCCCGCTCGCCGATGTGGCGGGCCTGAAGCGCGATGCGCGGCTGGCGGTCGCCGACGCCGTCACCACCCGCATCATCTTCCTCGCCATGGACCGGCACCGCGACGCACCGCCGCTGGCCGTCGACGCCGCGGGGGCGCCGCTCGGGCGCAACCCGTTCCACGACCTGCGCGTCCGCCGGGCGATCTCCATGGCGATCGACCGCGGCGCCATCGTCGCCCGGGTGATGGAAGGCAACGCCGCGGCGACCGGCCAGATCATGCCGGCGGGCTTCCCCGGCTTCGATTCCGACCTGCCGGTCGACCGCTTCGACCCCGAGGGCGCGCGTCGGCTGCTGGCGGAGGCGGGATATCCCTCCGGCTTCGGCATCACCCTGCACACGCCGCGCAACCGCTACCCCAACGACGCCCAGATCGCCCAGGCCATCGGCCAGATGCTGGGCCGCATCGGCGTCACCGTGAACGTCGTCGCGGTGCCGCCGGCGAGCTTCTTTCCGGCCTCCGCGCGCCTGGAATACAGCTTCCTCCTGACCGGCTTCGGCATCGTCACGGGCGAGCCCTCGTCCTTCATGAACTTCAGCCTGCTCAGCTGGGATGCCGGCCGCGGACGCGGGGCGGGCAACCGCGGGCGCTATTCCAACCCTCGCCTCGATGCGCTCTACGACCGCGCCGTCGGCACCGCCGACCCGCAGGCGGCCGAAGCCCTCCTGCGGCAGGCGACCCGCGAGGCGGTCGAGGATGTCGGCTTCATCCCGCTGATGCACAACCTGCACAGCTGGGCGATGCGTGCCGGCATCGCCTATGCCGGACGCACCGACGAATACACGCTGGCGCAGGACGTCCGCCGGCGCTGAGAGAGGGTTCTTCGGATCCCGGGGTCCTCATGGTGAGCGAAGT
>JBFWXJ010000246.1:0-9703 GCA_050187535.1 Alphaproteobacteria bacterium
GGCCGACGTGGTGGTGCCGCTCGACCGCAACACCTTCAACCCGCGCTTCGCGCAGTTCGCGTCGGTCGGCGGGCTGCCGTCGCTGCGGGTGATGTACCAGCCGCTGAAGGGCTCGCTCGGCGTCCTCAAGATGGTCGAGGACTACGTCGTCGCTACGATAGCGCTGATCGTCGTGGCGCCGATCCTCGCGGTGGCTGCCGTGCTCATCAAGCTCGATTCATCGGGTCCGATCATCTTCACGCAGCAGCGGGTCGGGTTCAACAACAAGCCCTTCACCATCTACAAGCTACGGACCTTCACCAGCGATCCGACCGACGACGGCTCGGCCGGCACCCGTCGGACCGATCCGCGGATCACCAAGGTCGGCTCCGTGCTCCGACGGCTGTCGATCGACGAGCTGCCGCAGCTCCTGAACGTGCTGAAGGGCGACATGTCGGTGGTCGGCCCGCGGCCGCATGTGCCGAACATGCAGGTCGGCGACGCCCAATACTACGACGTGGTCCGGGAGTACGCGGCCCGTTACCGCATGAAGCCGGGCATCACCGGCTGGGCCCAGATCAACGGCATGCGCGGCGGCATCCACACCGTCGAGAAGGCGGCACGTGGCGTCGACCTCGACATGTACTACGTGGAGAACTGGTCGCTGTGGCTGGACATCAAGATCATGCTGCTGACGCTGATGCGCGGCATGGTCGGGCGCAACGTGTTCTGACCGGGCGGGCCGGCAGCAGCACCATGGTGCGCCGGATCGCGGCGGCGCTGATCGCGACCGTGGCCTGCGCGGCAGCGCCCTTCGCGAAGGTGGCCGCGGCCGATCCCGTCCCAGCCCACCCGCTCGTCGCCTACCACGCGGCCTGGGGCGAGCCCGAGGCGACCAGACCCGAGGAGATGACGATCGCCCGGATGCCGGGCTACATCGACGTCCTGATACTGGCCTTCGCCAAGCCCGATCTCGACTACCGCGGCGACCTGGACCTGTCGCGCACCGGCCTGCGCTACCGATCCGGCCCGATGCTGCGCGACGCCGTCGGCCTGCTGAGGCGGCGCAATCCCGCCGTCCGCGTTCTCGTGGCCGTCGGCGGCTGGGGGTTCTTCGGGTGGGATCGCCTCGATGCGCCCGGCATCGCCCGGCTCGTCGCCGACCTCGGTCTCGACGGCGTCGACGTGGACTTCGAATCCGAGACGCCGGGCTGCGCGCCGGGCGCGCGCGGTCGCATCGAATGCGCGACGGACGCGATCCTGATCCGCAGCGTCGAGCGCCTGCGTGCGGCATTGCCGCGGCCGCTGCTGCTGAGCGTCCCCGGATGGAGCGTCGGCGCCTATGGCGAAGGGGAATGGCGCAACGCGCGGCCGCGCAGCCCATGGACGGGCTCGATGCTGACGCTGTTGCGTTCGCCGGCCGCCGACCTCATCGACCATGTGGCGATCATGAGCTACGACGCCGGCCCGTCCTACGACCCGGCGGAGGCATTCCGCGCCTATCGCCGCTACTGGTCCGGCCCGCTCACGCTGGGCGTGCAGGTGCCGTTCGACGCGGCGCGCTCGCCCGTCCACACCATCGACGTGGCGCGACGGATGGCGCGCATCGCGCGCGCCGACCCGAAGGGCGGCGTCATGCTCTACGCGCTGCAGGTCGTTCCGCCCGGCCGCGTCGGTCCCGACAACCCGGACTATCGCCTGCTCGCGGCGGCGATCTGCGACGTCCTGGCGACGGCCCCCTGCGACCGCCTCCCACCCTGAGGCTCCGATCCCGGCGGAATGATGGCGCTGCTATCGATCCAGTACCTGCGCGGCGCCGCCGCGATGATGGTCGTGCTCTATCACCTGCATCTGCATTTCGAGCGGCTCGGCCATGCGGGCGGCTGGCCCGCCTGGCTGGCGAGCGGCGTCGACGTCTTCTTCGTGATCAGCGGCTGCATCATGTGGATCACGACCTGGGACCGGCCGGCGGCACCGCTCGGCTTCTACGTCAAGCGCATCGTGCGCATCGTGCCGCTCTACTGGCTGCTCACCGGCTTCATGGTGGCGCTGTTGATCGTCGCGCCGCAGCTGCTGCAGAGCCAGCGCCTCGAAGCCGGCCACGTCGCGGCCTCGTTCCTGTTCCTGCCCTGGACCCATCCGGTCACCGGACTGCCCGAGCCGGTGCTGATTCCCGGCTGGACGCTGAACTACGAGATGTTCTTCTACGCCGTCTTCGGCCTCGCCCTGCTGCTTCCGACGGGGTGGCGACTGCCCGCGGTGGGTGGAGCGCTCGGCGCGCTGGTGGTGCTCGGTGCGTTGCTGCAGCCCGCCTCGGTCGCTCTCGCCTTCTACACCGCCCCGATCGTGCTGGAGTTCGTCGCAGGCATGATGCTGGGCCGGCTCTTCACCTCGGGGAGAACGCTTCCGCCCGCCGCGGCCTGGACGATGATGACGGCCGGTTGGGTGGCCATTCCCGTCGCCTCGACCCTGCTGCCGGACGCTCCGCGGTTCCTCGTCTGGGGCGTGCCGGCGACAATGATCGTGGCGGGTGCGCTCTCGATCGAGCGATCGCGGGGCGTGGCGCAGTCCCCGCTCCTTCGGCTCGTCGGCGACGCGTCCTACTCGATCTATCTGTCGCACGGCATCGTCATGGCCGCCCTCGTGCGGGCATGGGCGGCCGTCTTTCCGATGGGATCCGCGCTGACGGTCGTTGGCTTCGGCATCGCGGCGACCCTGGCGGCGGCGGCCGGCGGGATCGTGCTGTATCTCCTCGTCGAACGTCCGCTCGGCCGCGCCGTCCGACCGTCACCAGCTCACTGAGAGTGGCGGGCGACGAGATTGCCGAACTCGGCCGGCATGCGATCGAGGGGGCGGAGACTGTCGTCCTCCAGCCGGAAGAACCGATACCCGAAGCCCGCGAGAAGGTTCCACGCCCCGTCGGTCGCCTCGCCACGCCTGGCCAGGGTCGGGCAGTTCACCTCGAAAACGATCGTCGGATGCCAACGCCGCAGCGTCTCCGACGCGCCGGCCAGCACCATCTCCTCCGCCCCTTCGACATCGATCTTGATGCAGTCGACCCGCGACAGGCCGAGGTCCTCCACCATGGCGTCGAGCGTGGTGACGGCCACCGTCTCGCCTTCCTTGGTCCCGTCCTCGAGCAGCGAGAATGCCTGCGGGTCGTTGCCGAGCGGGATGTGGTGCAGCGTCGCCTCGCCGACATGATCCGCCAGCGCCTTGCGCACGATCGTGACGTTCCTGAAGGCGTTGAGGGCGAGGTTGTCGGCCAGCATCTGGCTCGCCACCGCCCCCGGCTCGACGGCGACGACGCGACCGCCGGGGCCGACCAGCCGCGCGCCCTTCAGCGCGTACAGCCCGATGTTCGCACCGACGTCGATCAGCACCTGCCCGGAACCGACGAAGCGATCCAGCGCATGCAGCTCCGGCTCGACCCAGTCCCGCAGAAGAAAGGCGGTCACCGACGTGAAGCGCATGTCGGAGGGCACGCGCAGCCGTTCGCCGCCCGATGTCAGCGTAAACACGGGGCTGCGGCGGGCAAGAACGCAGCCCGCCCACACCGCCCCACGCCAGACGACCCCGATCGGATCGGCGCGGAATCCGGGCTGCGCCAGGAGCTTACGAATGCGTCGGAGCATGACCGGGCCTACGGCGGACCACGAGGCTCGGGCGCCTGATCACGGGCAGCGGCCCGAGGTTGGAAGATCGCGACGGATCTCCCGCCGACTGCAACAGGTAGGCGGACACCGCCATGATCGTCGCCAGCTCGCCCGTGGTGAAGACGAACGAATATACCAGGGACGTGAGAAGGAGGTACATCGCGTAGTCGCCGAGCGCGGCGGCGAACGGCGTGCCGACGGTGCGGGCCACGTTGGTCGTGAAGAAGAAGCCGGCGATATAGACGGCAGCGACGAGCAGCGCGCCGATGATGCCGTACTCGAAGATGATCCCGAGCCAGCCGATGTCGGCCAGATAGAACTGCTTGCTGCCGAAGAGGTCGGCCAGCGTGGTGTCGCTGAAGCGCGTCGTCGCGCCGACGCCGATCAGCCAGCGCACGGGGTCGTCGCCGAGAAAATCGATCGCGAACTCTATCGAGCGCTGGCGCACCGAGACCGAGCCGCCGAGTGACGTGAAGAACCGCGTGATCACCGGCCCGGTGAGCACCGCGGTCATGCCGGCGCCGGCGAGCAGTGCGGTCGCCACCGCGGCCTTCCGCCAGCGGCCGCGCGTCGACGAGAACAGCGCGTAGGCCACGACCACCGCCGCGGCGCCGATCACCACGCGCTGCTTGTTGATGTGGAGCAGCAGGGCGAAGCAGAGAACGACGAGCGGCATCGTCCACAGCTCCCGCCGCTCGCAGAAGCGGCGGGTCAGGTAGAAGATGAGGATGAGGCCGAAGAACATCGGCATGAATATGCGGTAGCCGCGCTCGGCCTCGTGCAGCAGCAGCTTGGTCGAACCGTCCGACGTGTACCAGGCGGCGGGAGCGAGCTCCCAGAGAGCCACCATCACCACGTAGGTGAGGATGCCGAGCGCTACCGCGGCACGCGCCAGCACGGTCGGGGCGGGCCTCAGCCAGGCGAGCAGCACCGCGAGCGCGAGGTAGAAGGTGAAGGGCCAGATCTTCACCGTCGTGGTCAACGCATCGGGCAGCCCGCTGCCGAAATTCATCATCGAGAGGATCGGCGAGATGCCGATGAGATAGGCCAGCATGGCGGCATAGAGCGCCTTGTAGGGCACCGCCGCCCCGAACAGCGCATAGGCGGTCAGCGGCAGGACGATGATCGGCCAGGCCTTCGACAGCAGGTAGGGCGCCGGCAGCTCGACCAGGTAGTAGAAGGTCTGACCGAACAGCGGCAGCAGGCACACCAGCACCAGGAACTGCATCATCAGCCGGTGGCGCCGGTCGTTCGCCACGGGATCGGGGACATCGCCGGGAGACTGCGGAGCGGCGGCCGCCCTGCGATAGATGGTGGGCGCCGGCATCCGCCGCGGTGCGATGGGAACCGGTCTCATGAACGATGCCCGGTATCGGAAGGCTGGCGGTCGTAGGCGTGCGGGTCGATGCGGGCGCGCGCGACCATGATCAGCAGCGGCATCGACTCTACGAAGATCCTCTTGGCGTGGCCGCGCGGGTTGATCGCCAGCCGGTGCAGCCACTCCAGCCCGAACCGCCGGAAGAACGGCGGCGCCCGGTTGACGATGCCGACAGCGAAGTTGAGCGAGCTGCCGACGCACAGGCCGACGCCGGTGGCCTGCCCCTCGCGCTGGATGCGGCGGGCCAACAGCTCGGACACGGGCATGCCGACGGCGAGGAAGACATAGCGGCCGGGATTGGCGACGACGAACCGCACACAGTCGTCGAGAGCCGCGGCATTGCGCGCCAGGCCCATGGGGGGAGAATGCAGGGCGAGCCGCGTCAGCCTGTACTTCTCGCGCAGCCGTCGCGCCAGCTCCTCGCTGCCGCCGATCACCGTCACCGGGTCGTCGGGACGAATGGTTGCCGCGAGCATGTATGCGGTCAGGTCGCTTCCTGCAGCATGCGGAAGATGCTTGCCGAACAGCAGGCGTGCCAGCCCGCGCACCACCTGGCTGTCGCACAGGCGCAGCCAGGCGTGATCATAGGCATCGCCGAGAAGCGCGTCGCGATCCCGACCCAACCGCACGAAGTGCTGCGCGTTCGGCGTGACCACGTAGGCGAAGGGCGATGCCGGGTCGCGGGCGGCGATGGTCGCCGCCGCGCCCGGCACGTCGAGGCGTGCGAGCGGGACGCCGAGGAAGCGATCCTCGGCGACGGCCGCAGCGGCACCCCGATCGTCGCCCAACCGGCCGTGCCCTAGAAGCGCACGCTGCCACCCGAAACCGTCTGACCGATCGTGTAGGTGAAGTGACGGTCGAACGGCAGGATCTTCGTGATGAACTGTTCGATCCACAAGCCGAGCTCGGAGATCGAGTTTCGCGGCACGTAGAGGATGTCGCCGGACAGCATCGGCACGTCCGTCTGGTGCGTGCTGGTCTGGATGATCTCGCGGACGTTGATGATCTTCAGCATCGGCCCGCCGGTCGGGCTGCGGCGGATGAGGCCGACCTCATCGAACCGCGCTTCGCGGTCGAAGCCGCCGGCGATCAGGATCGCCTGGAGCGCGCTCAGCTTGCGCTCGGTGATCTTGTAGGCGCCGGGTGCGCGGACCGAGCCGCCGACGTAGATCTTCGACGAAGCCGCGTCCTCCAGCGAGACGACGACCTCCTGCGGAGTCACCACCCGGGCCGCGGCCAGGGCGATATCCCGCTGCAGGCCGACGACCGTCTGCCCCTCGGCCTGCAGCTGGCCCGTCGATCTGAGCCCGACCATGCCGTCGGGGTTGACCGTCACTTCCTCATCCATGTCGCGGGTGATGAGGAACTTGACCTTCAGCTTGTCGCCGGTACCCAACCGGTATGGCGGCAAGACGTCGGACCATGACGCGAACTCGAGCGGCTTGCGCTCGACCAATGTCAGCGATTGTCCCGTCTCGAGGTCCCGCGCACTGCAGGCGGCCACGAGGACGAGAAGCAGCAGTACCCCCCAGTGCTTCACGACCATCGGTAAGCCCATTTCGGCAAGTAGTAACGCCGGCCCGTGAAGACCAGCCCGAGGATGCCGCCCCCGGCATCCAGTATCTGGTCACGCAGCCGTTGCGCGGCTGGCACCCGTGTGACCTCCGCCCGAACCACCAGTATGTTCGCGTCGACGGCGGCGGCGACGCGCTGGGCCACATGCGAGATGCCGGGCACCGGCCCCGCGAACAGAACCATGTCGAAATGCTGGCCGAGCCCGTCGGCCAGCCGCTCCATGTCGACCAGCCGCGTGCGCAGACTGGCGAAGGGGGTCCGCGCGCCATCGGCGGCGCGCCACAGCTGCGGCGTACCGACCGACACGATCGGCATCTCCGGCGCCGTGACCCCGCGCGGCGAGGCCACCGCGGAATTCGCCGCCGACCGGGAGCCGGCGTCGCCGAGCTCGATTACGAGGGTCCGCAACCCCCTGTCCTGCGACAGCTCCTCGGCGACCGCCCACACCAGCGCCGCCGTCCCTTCGTCCCGCCCGACCGAGAGGAATTGGACCGTCCGCAGCGGGCGCCCGTCGATGACCGCCTCCTGGAACAGGGAGGCGAGCTGCAGCGCCGCGAACCGGGTGCCGTCGCGGTTCTCGCGCGAAGGCACGCCCGACACTTCGGCCAGAAGCGGCAGCTGCAGGCTGCGCTCGGCCTCGCGCGGCAGGATATAGACGTGGCGCATCAGGGCGCCGAGAGACCCGGCCGCGCCACCGAACAGGAGACCGGCGAAGAGGCCGGCCAGGACGAAGGGAATCTTCAGGCTGCGCCCGGTGCCCGGTGCATCCGCGTCCTGCACCACCCGCACGTTGGCGGCGCGCAGCTTGGCGGCGTTCTCCTCGATCTTGGCCGCTTCGGCCCGCTTGACGTATTCGCGGAGCGCGTCGTTCAGGATGTCGCGCTTGCGGTGCAGGTCCGTCAGCTTGCCGTCGGCCACGCGCAGGACAGCGACCCGCTTCTCGGCGATCTCCTGCTGCCGGTCCAGCTCCTTCAGCTGCTGGTCCAGGGCATCGGCCTCGATCTTGAGGCTGAGGATCATGTTGGTGACGTAGCTGACGGCAGGATTGCGCACGTCGCGGTTGGTGAACGAGATGCGCGGCGTCGCCGCCTTGAGCGCGCGCCGGGCCGTCTCGATCTTGCGGTCGAGCTCCACCAGCCCCGGATAGGTGGGGGCGTATTGCGCGGCCATGCGGTCGCGCTCGACCAGCAGGCGGGTCAAGAGATTGTTGCCGTCGTCGTTGACTACCTGATCGCTGCTCTGCCGGAAATCGGCCACCGTGCGCGGCAGGGCGGCGAGCTGCTGCTCGGCCTCGGCCACCTGGGCGCGCACCCCCGCGCGGCGCTCGCCGACCTGTCGACGGCGTTGCTGAATGCTGTCGACCTGATTGGCCGCGAGCAGCCGATCCTGTTCGATATCAATCACATCCGCGTCGATCTTGATCTTCTGGATTTCTTCCTCGGCTTCCGCCAGCGCCTTGCGCAGGCGCGACACCTCGGCGTCGAGATAAATGGCGCTCGGGTTGTCGAAGATCTGGCGGCGCTTCTCCAGATAGCTCGCCATCAGGGTCGCCAGCGTCTCGATCGCCATCTCGCGATCGGGGTGCTGGAACGTCACCCGGACGATGTTGGAATCCGACTGGACCTGCGCCTTCATGCGGCGGCGGAAGATTTCGATGCCGCGCTCGATGCTGCGATCCTCCGCCTCCGGCGGCAGGAACCCATACAGGCGCTCGGTCATGTACTCCGGAAACAGCCGGTCGAAGCCGACCTTCTCGATCGTCTTGCGGATTATCTCCCCGCTCTCGATGATCGAGACTTCCGACTGCACGGACTTGAGGCCTTCGATGGAAAGCACCGCCGGCCCACTGTCGGTCAGGTTCTGGGATCCGGAATACTCACGGTTGACGAGCACCATCAGCAGGCTGTCGGCGGTGAACTCCTTGCGCGACAGATATGCGGCGGCGACGCCCAGGATGATCGGGACGAGCGCCGCCAGGATGATGATCCGGCGGTGGTAGAAGGCGGCGATGAGAAAGTCGCGTGCGGTGAACGCCTCGCGCCCCCCGGTGGAAAGGCCGCGGATGTCACGGGTGGCGGGTACGCTCTGTGACGCAGACTTTGAGGCCATGTCGCTCTCGTTCCCGATCGCCGATCGCCCGTGCAGGCATCACCGGTTCCTCGGCGAAGGGGCATTCTTCGCCAAAACAATAGCATCCACGCGGGATTTTGACAGACGGATTAGCTTATGACTACATCCGCCGAGTCGAACCGGTCAGGTTTCCGTTGCAAAAGCGACACGGTTCCGCCCGGCCCGTTTGGCGTCGTAAAGCTGCGTGTCGGCGCGCTGGACGAGGCCCGAGGCGTTGCGGTCCGAGAAGGGCGTCCCGGTGGCGCCGCCGACGCTGACGGTGACGATGCTGCTGGCCGGGGAGGTCGGGTGGGGGATGGCGAGGGCCGCCACCGCCGCGCGCACCTTTTCGGCGACCAGGGCACCACCGGCCGCTGCGGTGATCGGCAGGATGCAGGCGAACTCCTCGCCGCCGTAGCGGGCGACGAGGTCCGTCGACCGGCTGACCGCCCCGCTGATCGCCCGCGCCACCGTCTTGAGACAATCGTCGCCGGCCAGATGGCCGAAGGCGTCGTTGAATGCCTTGAAGGCATCGACATCGATCATGAGGATGGTGAGCGGGTCGCCGAAGCGGTGCATGCGCATCCACTCGCGCTCCAGCGCGGAATCGAACGCGCGGCGATTGGCGATCCCGGTCAAGCCGTCGACGGTGGACAGCCTCTCCAGCAGGGCGCGCTGCCGCACCATCTCCAGGTGATTGCGGACCCGCGCCCATACCACCGGGAGACGAAAAGGCTTGGTTATGTAATCGATTGCCCCAAGGTCGAGGCCGCGCTGCTCGTCTGCGCCCCCTGTCAGGGCGGTCATGAAGATGATCGGGATGGCCTGCGTCGTCTCGTCGGCCTTGAGTACACGGCACAGCTCGAAGCCGTCGATGTCCGGCATCATCACGTCGAGCAGGATGAGGTCGGGCTGGCTCTCCTTGGCCATGGCCAAGGCCTCGCGACTGTCGGTCGTCGAGATGACGTTGCAGATTTTCTTGAGCGTGGTCGCGACCATGTCGATG
>JBFWXJ010000247.1:0-9699 GCA_050187535.1 Alphaproteobacteria bacterium
CGCGCGGAGCTCGTCCGCGCGCAGCTTCCGCCACTCGATCTCGCTCGCCATCCCTGCACCCCCGTCGAATGAGTCGTCAGGTTCCCACGCCGCTCGCGGAGGCGGAAGCGGAACCATCGGCCGGTCCAGGCGTTCGCGACGGCGGAGGGTCCGAAGAGAATGACTGCACGGGCATGGGAATGGGCGGCGCGGCTGGCCGGCACCGCCCTGCTTCTGGCTGCCGCGGGCGCGTCGGCGGCCGAGCAGCCGATGCGCATCGTCGCCGTCCCGTCGACGGCGCGCATGGTGCATGCGGTGACCGAGCGGCTGACCAAGTCCGGTGTGGTGGCGCCGCCCGGCGTCGACACCAGCACGGTCCCCACGGCGGTCGCCGCCTTCTGCCAGTCCTGGCAGAAGGATACGCCGAGTGCGCTGGCGCTCTCGCGACGATTGCGGATCCACGAGGCGGAGGTCTGCGCGCTGCACGGCGTGTCGGAAATCATCGAAATCCAGCTCGGCTACCAGGCGCTGGTGCTGGTGGCGCCGCTCTCCGATCCCGAGTTCGACGTACAGCTGCGCGATCTGCGCGCGGCCGTCGCGCGCGACATTCCGGGCGAGGAAGGTTTCGTCGCCAACACCGCGAAGAGCTGGCGCGATCTCGATCCCAGGCTGCCGGACTTCCCGATCCGCGTGCTGGTGCCGCCGAAGGAAGAGGATTCCCGCGTGTTCTTCGAGGAGCGGTTCCTCGAGGCGGCGTGCCGGCGCATCCCCAGGATCCGCGCCATCTCGGCCGCGCCGGAGCGGGTGGAGCGTTGCACCTCGATGCGTGAGGACGGGGTCGTCGAAGACTTGCCCGAGGCGCATGGCGACCGGCTGCGCGACGCGCTGCGCGGCGCGGCACCCGGCACCGTCGCCGTGCTGCCGATGATCGAGGCTAAGGAGATGATGACCTCGGCCGCCAGCATGGCCGCGGCCGTGCGCATGCTCGCCATCGACGGCGTGCCGCCGTCGCCGACCAGCATCGCCGCGCGCACCTATCCCTTCATCCAGCCGATCTTCGTCTATGTGAAGAAGCTGCATGTTCAGGACTATCTCGGGCGCGGCGCCGTGCAGGGCCTGCGCGAGCTCATCACCGAGCTGACGCGCGAGCAGACCGTCGGTCCGGACGGCTACCTGGTCCCGGACGGCCTGGTGCCGATGCTCGAGCCACGCCGCGTCAGGGTCCGCGACCGGGCGCTGACCCTGACCGTGATGGATCGGTGAGGACCCCGCCATGATCGCGCGAACCCTCTGCATCGTTCTCGCGCTCGCGGCCATGCCCGCCGCGCTGCAGGCCCAGACGCAGACGCGGCTGGCGCCGGATCTCATCCGCGACCGGCCGAGCTCGCTCGAGCGGGCCTGGAGCACGGCATCCGACATGGCGGTCGACGCGTTGCGCTGGACCGGCTTCGTGCTGGGCATCGTGCCGCCGCGCATCGACCCGCTGCCGCCGGCCCAGGGCGAAGCTGCTGATCTCTTCGCCCTGCTGGCGATCGCCGGCTACCAGGTGAAGGAGATCCACCAGGAGATCGGGGTCTCTCCCAAGACGACCTACTCGTTGACGCTCGGCTTCGACATGTCCGGGGCCGACCTCGACTTCCTCGACGAGCAGCTCGAGCTCTCCGAGACGCTGAGCCCGGGGCTGCTGGGGCGCCTGGAGAGGGCGATCGTGACCTCGGTGGTCGCGATCAACACCGGCGGCGGGATGCGCGTGTCGGAGATCAAGGTGACGCTGCTGCCGCTGCCGAAGGCCGAATTCTCGATCACGCCGACGGAGAAGGCCGCACGGGGCGAGGAGGACGACGTGTACGCCCGCGCCCTCCAGCTCGTGGACCGGCGCGTGCGCGACCTGGCGGAGACGCGCCTGCGACGCTGAGTACGCCCGACCGGGCTGGTGCCGACACCAAGGGTGGCCGAACGGCCGGACCGCGCTATGTAGGTCGGTTCGGCAGCGCGCCCGGCTCTTCGCGCTGCCATCGTCACCGGAAGCGATCGGACGCTCCGGCGGCCTTGGAGGCGACAAGCGCACGGCATGATCAGGATCTACAACTGCATCGCGAACGAGCACGACCCGTGGATGGTGGCTCTGGCGGGCGTGGTCGCGATGCTCGCCTGCGGCACGGCGATGGCGATGCTCGACCGCGTCGCCGAGGCGCGTGGGCTGCGCCGTACCGCGTTCATCGCGACGATCGCGGTGGTGACCGGAATCGGCGTCTGGGCGACGCATTTCATCGCGATCCTGGGGTTCCGGACAGGCCTCGCCATCAGCTTCGAGCCGTTGCAGACCGCCGCATCGCTGGCGGCGGCGATCGCCCTCCTGACCGTCGCGATCGCAGTCGCCGTCGGCCCCCACCGGGCGGCACCGGCGGCCGGCGGCGCGGTCGCGGGCGTCGCGATCGCGCTCATGCACTACATCGGCATGGATGCGTTCTGGATCGGCGGTACCAAGCTCTGGGACGGGGCGCTGCTCGCCGCCTCGCTGGCGCTCGGCATCGGGCTCGGGGCGGCGGCCTTCGCCGTTGCGCTGCCGCCGCGCGGGTTGCGGCGCCTTGCCGCGGGGGCGGTGCTGCTGGCGGCGGCGATCTGCAGCCTGCATTTCACCGGCATGAGCGCCGTATCGGTGCTGCCCGACCCGACTCTGGCGCCGCCTGTGGACGTCGTGACGGACGAGGCGCTGGGCGGATGGGTGGCAGCGGCCGCGGTCGCGATCGTCGTCATCAGCATCGCCGGCCTGCTGATGGGGTATCGGCAGCGGCGCAGGGAGGACGCCCGGTTGCGGGAGCTCGCCGACGCGGCGGTCGAGGGCCTGGCGGTGTGCGACGGGGGCGCCATCGCGACCGCCAACGCCGCGCTGGCGCGGATGACGGGTCGGCCGGCCGAGGAGCTGGCCGGGCGTCCGCTCACCGGGTTGTTCGACGAGGCCGATGCGGCCGTCGTCGCGGAGCTCGCCCCGGGCATGCGCGTCGAGGCACGCATCCGTGCAGCCGACGGCGGCACGGTCCCCGTCGAGCTGGTGGCGCACGCCCTGGTTTCCACGGACCGCCCGCGGCTCGCGGTCGCGGCCAGGGACCTGCGCGACCGCGTCGCCGCCGAGAAGCGCATGCGCTTCCTCGCCCACCACGACGTGATGACCGGCCTGCCGAACCGGCACAGCTTCCACGAGCGGCTGCGCATCGAGATCCAGCGGCATCAGCGGCACGACGGCGGCTTCTCGCTCCTCTATCTCGATCTCGATCGCTTCAAGCGCGTCAACGACGTGCTGGGGCACGCCGCGGGTGACGAGGTGTTGCGCACGGTCGGTGAGCGCGTCGGCGGTGTCATAGGCGAGGGCGATTTCCTGGCGCGTCTGGGCGGCGACGAGTTCGCAGTGATCTGTATCGGCGCGCGGACACCGGCCGACATCGCGCGACTCGCCGAGGCAATCGTCGCGGCGGTGGCGCCCGATATCCCCATCAACAGACACGTTACGTCCGTCGGTATCAGCATCGGCATCGCGCGCTTTCCCCATGACGGCGACACCGCGGGGGCGCTCCAGGGCAATGCCGACGTCGCGCTGTATCAGGCGAAGACCGATGGCCGGGGCGACTATCGCTTCTTCGAGGCGAGCCTCGGGGCGAAGCTGCGGGAGCGCCACGCGCTGGAGCTCGACCTGCGCCGTGCGATCACGCACGGTGAGCTCGATCTCGTCTACCAGCCGCAGGTCTCCGCCCGGGACGAGGTGATCATCGGCTTCGAAGCGCTGTTGCGCTGGAACAGCCCCGGGCGCGGCGACATCGCGCCGCAGGAATTCATTCCCATCGCCGAGGAGAGCGGGCTGATCCTGCCGATCGGCGAATGGGTGCTCCAGCGTGCCTGCGCGGAGGCCGCGAGCTGGCCGAAGCCGCTCAGGATCGCGGTCAACGTCTCGGGCGTGCAGCTCCGGCAGGCCAACTTCTCCGAGCGCGTCGCGGGCATCCTGGCGCAGACCGGCCTCGCGGCGGAGCGGCTGGAGATCGAGATCACTGAGACGGCGCTGGTCGAGGATTTCGAGCAGGCCCTGGCGGCGCTCGGCCGGCTGAAGGCACAGGGCATCCGCATCGCCATGGATGACTTCGGCACCGGCTATTCCTCGCTGTCGAACCTGCGCGCGTTCCCTTTCGACAAGCTGAAGATCGACCGCAGCTTCGTGCGCAACGTCGACAGCAATGCCGACGGCGCCACGATCGTGCGCGCGATCCTCGGCCTTTCGCGCGGGCTCAACCTGGCCGTCGTCGCCGAGGGCGTCGAGACGGCCGGTGAGCGCCAATTCCTGGATCAGGAAGAATGTCCGGAGATGCAGGGGTTCATCTTCGGCCGGCCCGGCCGGATCGCGGATTTCCCCGAGGCCTTCTCCGAGGACGTGCTGCCGCTGCGCCGCCCTTCGCGGCGCAGCTGAGCCTGCCGTCTTCCGTCAGGCGGCGCGCAGCACGGCGGCAGGGCCGCTCGCGACCACCCGGCGGTCGTAGTCGTCGGCAAGTGCGCGCAGCGCCGCCTTGCAGTCGCCGGCGAAGGAGGGTCCGTGCATCAGGGCGAGGGTTCGCGGCGACAGGTCCGCGAGGCCGCGGATGATGCCGCCCATGGCCGGATGCAGAGCGGACGAGGCGAACATGTCCTCGGCCTGGATCGCCGGGCCGACGATGTCGCCTTCGGTCAGCGGCGCACCGTCGCCGAGCTGGGTGAACAGATCGCCGCAGAGCAGGGTCGCGGTCGATTCCTCGAAGAGCACGCCCGCTTCCCAGGCGTGCGGCGTATGCGGCGTGTCGCGGTAGCGGATGCGCTTGCCGCGCCCCAGCTCGATCGTCTCGCCGTCGGCCAGCGCCCGCGGTGCCCGGTCGGCCGTGTCGTTGAGCGAGACCATGCAGGCGACCATGCCGTGGACGACTTGGGCCTGCGGCGCGGCGGCCAGCCACTCGTTCATGGCGCCGCACTCGTCGGCCTCGTAGTGGCCGAAGGCTATCCAACGGAGGCGCTCCGGCGGGATCAGCTTGCCGACCGCCGCGCGCACGAGCGGGAACATGCGCCGCAGCCCGGTGTGGAAGAGCAGCGGCTCGTCGCCGAGGACCAGGAATTGGTTGAAGGCGAACCCCGCTGGCGGGGCGATCTCCGGCACGAAGGTCGAGAGGCGATAGATGCCGTCCGCGATCTCGGCGACCTTGGTCTCCATGGCTGGCTCCCTGTTGTCGGCGGGCCATCGGCGGCAGCCCGCATGGTGCGCGGTCGCCGCCGGTGGCCCAATTCGGTTGCACAATCGTGTGTATCTGAATATCGGGCTGTCGTCAACTATGATTGCACGGCCGTGTTCAATCAAATATCGCGGTCGAGCCACCTCAGCCATGGGGCCAGGTGGAAGGCGCCCATGAGCAGGTACATGGGCGCCATCCCCGTCGGCGCCCATGTCCCGTGACCGGCAGTACAGAGCGCCGGCGCTGCGCCCGACTCCAGCACCGCAGTGACGAGCGCCATGGCGGCGAAGGTCGGCGCAGCCGCCAGCGACAGCAGCCGGACAGCCGCGGTCACGCGCCGTACTCGTCGTGGCGGCGCCACCACACGCCGGTCTCGTTGCGGCCGAGCGGGGCGCGGTCGAGCCAGTGATACGACCCCCAGATGGCGTCCAGTCCGCGGGCATAGGTCGAGTAGGTGTGGTGGACCACTCCGTCGACCAGCGCGAAGGCGCTGAGGCCGGGCCGGTCGCGATGGAAGGTGGCGCGGTCGGTGCCGCACATCGCGGCCATGCTGTTCTCCGCCGCCTGGCCGCCGCCTTCCTCGCCCGGGCGCCATGCGAAGGCCTGCTCGCGCCGGTAGTTGTATTCGACCGCGCCGACTCGCTGCTCGTCCGGGGTGAACCAGACGTTGAAGTCGTGATTGAAGTCGCTGGGGCTCGATGATGCCCACGGGAAGCTCCAGCCCATTC
Source organism: Alphaproteobacteria bacterium (assembly GCA_050187535.1). Classification (GTDB taxonomy): domain Bacteria; phylum Pseudomonadota; class Alphaproteobacteria; order ATCC43930; family Allostellaceae; genus Allostella. The sequence goes on from JBFWXJ010000247.1 coordinate 5,948, forward strand.
GCCAGCGGTAGGCGAGCAGCTTTTCCAACGGTGCGCGCGACACCGCCCAGAGCATCACGTCATGATTGGCGAGATGCGTGGCGAAGCCGTCGAACCCGTCGGCGATCATCGAGCAGGAGGGGCAGCCGGCCGCGTAGTCCGGCCCGAACATGAAGTGGTAGACGAGAAGCTGCGAGCGTCCGCGGAAGAGCTCGGCCAGCGTGGCGCTGCCGGCCTCGGTATCGAAGCGGTAGGGCTTGTCGATGCGCACCCAGGGCAGCGTCCGGCGCCGCTGCGCCAGCGCGTCGCTGCGGCGGGTCAGCTCCTTCTCGGCCTCGAGCAGCTCGAGGCGCGCCGCCAGCCATTCCTCGCGGGTGCCGGTCGTATGTTCGGTCATCGTCGGTCTCCATCGGCAGTGGTTGGTGCCGGGCCTAGACTGGGACCGGGCACGGGAAGGGCGGGAGTGACAAGTCTGGCGCGATTTCGATGGACCAGGTGATCACCGCCGCGGCCCGCGCGCTGGCGGCGGGCGATCCGCTGCGGGCACTGCCCCTGGTCGCGCTGCGCGAAGATGCGCAGGGGCTGGCGCTGCGCGGTATCGCGATGGCGCAACTGGGCGACCTCGCCCGCGCCAAGGTCCTGCTGCGGATGGCCGCACGCGCCTTCGGCTCCAAGGCGCCGGTCGCCCGCGCGCGCTGCGTCGTCGCCGAGGCCGAGATCGCCCTGGTCTCGCGCGACCTCGGGTGGCCGACCCGCGCGCTGGAGGCGGCGCGTGCGACGCTCGCGATGCACGGCGACCACGCGAACGCCGCCCACGCGCGCAACCTGCAGGCCCGGCGGCTGCTCCTGATCGGCCATCTCGATGCGGCGGAGCGCATGCTGGCCGAGCCCGACGTCATGCCACCGCAGCCGTCGCTGGTCGCCGCCCGGGAACTCGCTGTCGCCGGCATCGCCATGCGCCGCGTGCGCGCCGAGGCGGCACGGGCCGCACTCGCCCGAGCCGACGGGGCGGCGCGCGCTGCCGGTATTCCCGCGCTGGTCGCCGAGGTGGAGAGCGCGGCGCGGAGCCTGGATACGCCCGCGGCACGCCTCGTCGCGCGTGGCGCGGAACGTCCGCTCCTGCTGCACGAGGTCGAGGCGCTCCTCGGGTCCGACGCGCTGGTCGTCGATGCATGCCGCCATCTTGTGCGCAGCCCGGCGGCGATGGTGCCGTTGGCTCGTCGGTCCGTCCTCTTCGCGCTCGCCCGTGCGCTGGCCGAAGCCTGGCCGACGGACTTGGCGCGCGAACGGCTCATCGCGCATGCCTTCGGCGGCAGGCGGGCCGACGAGTCCCATCGTGTGCGCCTCAGGGTCGAGATCGGCCGCCTGCGGCGCGCGCTGGGGGCGGTCGCCGAAATCGGCGCGACCAGGGACGGGTTCGCCCTGGTGCCCCGCGACGCGCGCGAAGTCGTCGTCCTGGCGCGCCCGGTCGAGGACCGGCACGCGCCGGTGCTGGCGCTGCTGGCCGACGGCGAGGCGTGGTCGAGCTCCGCACTGGCACTGGCGCTCGACGTCAGCCAGCGCCAGGTGCAGCGGGCACTCGACGCTCTGGCGGCCGCGGGCAAAGTGCAGGCTTTCGGGGCCGGGCGGGCGCGGCGCTGGACGATGCCGCCGGTGCCGGGCTTCGCGACGACCCTGCTGCTGCCGGGCCCGCTGCCCGCCGGATAGTCCGCAAGAACCGGAGTGTGCGAGCGCCGTCCCCGGCCCATATCCTCTGCACCGGCCCGGTCCACCGCGACGAGCACACCAGGCGATGCCGCTCCAGAACCGCGTTACACCCTTCGGCGAGATCGTCGCCATCGCGCAGCGCGGCACGTTCACCGGCAATCGCGGCATCATCCACGATCCGGCGACGCGGACGCTGGCCAGGCGGCGATGGGCCGGCAAGGCCTGGCTCATCTGCCTGTGCGATTTCCGGGGCCGACGGCGGCTGCCGATGGCCGGCCGCAGCTGGACCGAGCTGTTCTTCCTCGACGAGGCGGTGGCGCTGGCGGCCGGGCATCGCCCCTGCTTCTTCTGCCGGCGGCCGGATGCCGAGCGCTTTCGCGCCTGCTGGGGGGCGGCGGGGGGATGCCGCCCTTCCGCGGCTGCGATCGATGCGGCCCTGCACGGCGAGCGCATGGACGGCAGGCGCAAGCGCATCCACCCGATCGTCGGTCCGATCGCGGCACTCCCCGACGGCGCGGTCGTGGCCGTGGGAGGAGCGGCCTTCACCCTCCGATCCGGTCGCGCGTATCGGTGGACCGACGAAGGCTATGCGCCGCCGCGGCCGCTGGGCGATGTGGACGGCCTGCTGACGCCGCCTTCGACGCTGCGCGCGCTCGCTGCCGGCTATCGGCCGCAGCTCCATCCGACGATCACCGACGATGTCCGACCTGTTTGAGCACCTGGCGCCGGCGAAAGAGCACATGGCCGATGGGGCGGTGCTGCTCCGCGGCGCCGCACTCCCATTCGAGAGCGCGCTCCTCGCCGCTGTCGACGCGATCGCCGCAGTCTCGCCGTTCCGCCGCATGATGACGCCCGGCGGCTACACGATGTCCGTCGCGATGACCAATTGCGGCGCCGCCGGATGGGTCACCGACCGCACCGGATACCGCTACGGCCGCATCGACCCCGAGACCGGCAACGCCTGGCCGGCGATGCCCGTATGCTTTCTCGATGTGGCCGCCGCTGCCGCGGCGGAGGCCGGCTATCCGGGCTTTCGCCCCGATGCCTGCCTGGTCAACCGCTACGAGCCGGGCGCGCGCCTCTCGCTCCACCAGGACAGGGACGAGCGCGACTTCACCCAGCCGATCGTGTCGGTGTCGCTGGGCTTGCCGGCGACCTTCCAGTTCGGCGGGCCGGAGCGCCGCGACCCCGTGGCGAAGTTCGCGCTGCACCACGGCGACGTCGCCGTGTGGGGCGGCCCGTCACGCCTCTCTCATCACGGCGTCGCGGCGCTGAAGGAGGGCTGGCACCCGATGCTCGGCCGCAGGCGCATCAACCTCACCTTGCGGCGCGCGCTCTAGGCGGTTTCGCGACGACCTTGTTACTCCCGGCCGCGCCGGCGAGTGACTAGGTTCGGCCCATGGAAAACACCAATGCAGAGATCCTGCGCGCGTTCGGCCCCTTCCCGGGGATCGACGCGGTCCACGGCGTCACCTTCGACGGCCGGCACGTCTGGTTCGCCTCGGGCGAGCGGCTGAACGCCCTCGATCCGGAGAGTGGCACGATCATCCGGACGATCGAAGGGCGCGCGGTGGCGGGCACGGCCTTCGACGGTCGTCACCTCTTCCAGATCGCCGACGACCGCATCAAGAAGATCGACCCCGACACGGGCGAGGTGCTTGCGACCATCCCGGCACCCGACGGCGGCGACAACTCCGGCATGGCCTGGGCGGAGGGCGCGCTGTGGATCGGCCAGTACCGCAACCGGCGCATCCACCAGGTCGACCCCGCGACGGGGGCGGTGCTGCGGACCATCGAATCCGACCGCGTCGTGACCGGTGTCACCTGGGTCGACGGCGAGCTGTGGCACGGCACCTGGGAAGGCGACGATAGCGATCTGCGTCGGATCGACCCGGCGACGGGGGCGGTGCGCGAAGTGCTGGAGATGCCGCGCGGCATTGGCATCTCCGGCCTGGAGTGGGACGGTGGCGACCGCTTCTACTGCGGCGGCGGGCCGAGCGGGAAAGTCAGGGCGGTCCGGCGCCCCCGCCGCTGATCACGTCCTGGCCGACAGCACGGCGATGATG